>NZ_JBWKFN010000009.1:296941-325231 GCF_056434245.1 Streptomyces sp. NPDC044064 | reverse complement strand
CATGCAAACTATGTTTTTCAAGATTCACATTCAATACTGGGGCGCGGCGCGCGAGACCGGCACGCGTCCCCTCCCCCGCCTGGTGCGGGCCGGGGCGGGGCACGGTCCTGGGCGCGCCCCGCCGCTCAGTGAAGGGCAGTTCAGCCGGTGAGGTCGACGGTGAGGTCCGCGCCCTGGCCGGGGCGCAGCAGCTCGGCGAGCATGCCGAGCACGGCAGACAGGACGTCGTCATCCAGATCGACGGTCTCGGCCGGGTCCTCAATCCGCTGCGACGTGCTGCCAAGGGCCGTCGCCCGCGCGCTGAACGAGGTAGACACCCGGCCACACAGTGCTGCTGTCGGCCAGCTCGGCCGAGGCCCGTTCCCGTGAACCATGGCCGAGAGGCTCGATGTCCGGGGCCGCCGTGGACGCAATGCCGTATTCGATACCGGCACCCTCGCGCGCGGCAACGCTTTCCTCATCGCGGTCTTCGTCGCCGATCCAGGTGATGGACGCGTACGGCAGCTGGTTGCCGATCCGGCAGTCGACCGGGTCGGCAGGGATGGGCAGCACCACGGGGAAGGCGAACTCCCCGGACCATTGGGCATTCCAGGCGGTGATGCAAGCGCCGCAGGTGACGCGGCGCGGGTCGGCGACGGTGATACCGGGTGTGTGACAGAGGGTGTTGTCGTGCTCCTCGGAGGAGTCGGCGCCTGTGCCAAGGGCGGTCCAGGTCCAGGGGTCGAGCCCGTGGGGGATGTGGCGCAGCGGCTCGGCGAGGAGCACTGCGACTGTGCGAGCGATGGCGGCGACTTGTTCGAGGCGGTTGACGAGGTCCTGCGGCGACCCGGACAGGGCGATGCCGTTGCTGCCGGTCCAGAAGGCGATGGCGATCTCGTCGGCGTCGACGGTGGCGCCGTCGACAACCTCGCCGGGGAAGAGGAGTTGGGCGCCGCTGGTGGTGTCGGCCCATTCGAGTCGGTCGGACATAGAAGGGTGCTCCTTCGGTGACGGGTGCCTGGGTTGGTTGCGCGATGGACCTGGGCGCGCGGGAAGGGGTGCCCGGGGCGGGCCACGAACGCCAGGTGGGTCCAAAGCGGGAGTTCGTCGATGTTCCACCGCGTCGCCGTGCCTTCGGCCCTGGCGGCCGGCCGTCGACGTCGCTGGAATCGGCGGTGCCGGTGGTACAGCGGCGGCCGGGGCGCTCCCTGGAGGCTGGCGCCCCAGCAGTGTGCGCGCAGGGGCCTGGCGGGGCCGGGTGGTCCGCTGCACCCCTCCGTCGGCGCTGGGGGGCGCAGCGGGGCGCGTGGGGCACTCAGCCCTCGTCCGTGTCCTCCCAGCGGGGGCAGCTCAGCCGGATGCTGAACACGTACGCCGTGTCGTTGGCGCGCACCGTGCGGACGTTACCGGCGTGCTGGTGGGTGCGGAGGAATTCGCAGACGGTCAGGCTGGCGTGCGTGCTGTCGTCGGCGGTGTGGTCGAGGGGGTGCAGCTCTTCACCCCGGTGCGGCGGCCACTGGTAGGCGCCGAGCACCTCGGCCTGCTGCCACGCCCAGCCGGTTGCGGCGGTCGGGGTGGCGGCGCGCACCCGGATCACGTCGGCGTCGTCGGGCACGAGGGCGCGGAGGGTGTCCACGGCGGGGGTGCGGCGGGGCTGGTCGGGGCTGGCGTACGGGCCCATACGGGGCGCTCCTCGGATCTGTGGCGGGCTGGCGGGTGGCCGGGGGTGCCGCGCCCTCGTGGCGGTGCGGGGGCGCGGCGAGCCGTGTGGGCGGTCAGGCGGGGTCACGTCAGGGGCAGAAGAAGCTGATCCGTGGGGGCGTCCTGGGGAAGCTGCCGCAGCGGGAGCAGGGTCAAGGTGGTGGCACCGCGCCCCTGGACGGTCGTGGCGTACACGTCTCCGGCTTTGTGCCGCCGGAACTCTCCGCCGCTGTAGAAGGTGCCGCTCTTGAACATGATCGGATCGTGCTTGACGAAGTGGTCACCGTCCTCGGTCCACCGGTGGTAGATGGTCCGCAGGGAGGCGGGGCCGTGGGTCCGGACCTCCCAGACTTCCGCCCAGGCTTCGAACTGGACCCTGCGGGCCTGGGTGATGCGCAGGGGCCTGGCCGGGTCGGGCACGGTGACCTTCTCGGCCAGCTCGATGCGGGCGGCGTAACCGGACGCCTCATGCGTGAGGGACCGCCCGACCTCGACCTCAGCAAGAAAGCGGGCGAACGAGTGCGCGGCCCCCTCGGCCGCCCGCCCGTTGTCCACGAGCCACCGGCCCGCAAGACTGGCGGCCTCGCTGACCGATCCGAACGGCGCGGATACGGGCCGCTCCCGGCCGTCGGGGAATCGATGCACCAGCGTGTACTTCACAAGTCCTCCAAGAGGGGGCAGGATGCCGCGGGCCGCTCAGGGCCGCCGCAAGAACCAGGGTGAACGAGCCCACTGACACGAGGCGTTGGGTCCGGCCCGCCGTGGGTGTCGGGGCGGAGTGGCCCAGGGGGTTGTCACCACCCCGCCCCCCACACCAACAAACTATGCGTCTGCGGAACTCCATTCAATAGATTGGGTAAGGCTCCGCATGCTTCCTGAGCGGACATCACGCGCACAGGGGCACGGCGGACCAGCCCCGGCGACCACTCTCCCCCTTCTTGCCGCTCGCCACTGCCCCAGGGCCGGCGGTGCGCGCCCTCGGCCGCAACTCCCCAGAGCGTGGCGTCCAGGTACGGGGATACGGGCGGGGCGGGGTCAGGCGAGTCGGACGACGCTGATGTCGTCTGCCCGGCCGCGCGTGCCGAAGAGGGTCAGGGACAGGGCGGCCGGGATATCCGCCTCGGTGGCGTCGCCCGGCGTGATGGCCACGTGATCGATGAGCAGCCGGTCGGTGAACCGGCGGGGGACGCGGTCGCCGGTGGCACGGAAGTACACGGTACGGCTGTGCGGTTCGCTGTCCTACGGCTCCGGGAACACCGGGTAACAGGCCCGTCCAGTCGGCCAGGGGCAGGCAGGTGAACGCCTTGAGGGCGAAGTTGAGCGCCAGCGCGGCCCGGACGCTGATCGAGCGGACGGCCCGGGCGGCCTCCGGCTCCGTCAGCGGCCTGTGTCGGTGACCTTGATGCGGACGGGTTGGGAGAACTCGACATAGCGGATGCTGCCAGCGGCTACCAGCGCGCAAAGCGTCTCCTCGCTCACGATGGAGCCTCTTTCGCCGCCGAGGGCCCAGCGGCCGACGGAAAGGTAGTGGAGGGTGACGCCCTCGCCGCGGTCGAGATGGGCAATCTCGTGGAGCAACTGCTTGGTCTGATGGTCGGCGGGCGGGTCGATTGCGCTGGTCACCGGTTTCCTCCGGGGTGTTGTGGTGGATGGAGTAACGGATCTTGTCAGGGGTCAATCCTGCGGGCAGGTGCGGTGGACGCACTGCACCTGCGGCTTGAATCGCACGGCCGATCAGAGCCTGTCCTGGGGCTGGAGGCACTGCCCATGTCGTCAACACAATCCAACCGTTGGGCCTCACGACACGGCACAACTCGGCCAGGGCCACCTTGGGCCGGCCCACATGATTCAGCACGAGGTTGGCCACGACGGCGCTGAACTCTCCATCGCTGAAGGGAACCTCCGGAGGTGCGGCCACGTCCACGTCAGCCGAAGGCGCGGCCTGCATCGCCAGCTCGACCATGGTCAGCTCCGCGTCAACAGCCGTCACTGCCGTCCCGCGGGCACACGCGGCAGCAGCAACCGTCCCCCGCCCAGTCCCTACGTCCAGCACCCGCGCGCCTGCCCCCACCTCGGCGGCATCAAGCAACTGCGGCACCGGATGGGCGCACAGCTTGGCGAAACTTCCGGCATAAGCGGCACCCTGCCCCGCTCATATCAGCCGCTCGGTCTTGTCGAGCCTCGTCATCGGCAAGGGGTTCTGCCTCCTCGGCAGGTGGCCGGCGCTGGAGGGCTCCGGGCGCGGCGGGCAGGGGCCGCACCCGGAGGCGTTCGGCGCCGGGTGCGGCCGCGGGCGGACGAGAGAGCTATGCGAGGCTGGCGGAGGCGCACATCAGTGACTGAAGGACGGCCAGCAGGTAGGCGTCGCCGTGGCCGTATCCGGCTTTGAGGCCGTCGGCGCGGGCGTTGGCCAGATGCGCCATGCCCCGGATGCTGTCGTCGTCGTCCACGTCGCCGTACTTCGCTTCCGCGGCCTGGCTCACGTCCGCGATGAGGTCGGACAGGTCGGCGGCGGTGCGCATCTCCCACCGGGCGGGGATCTGAACGACCGTCCCGAACGTGGCGGGCGCCCACGTGGCGAGCTGTACCCGGACGGTCTCGATCAGCACCGCTTCGCTGATCTGGCGCCGGTCGTCGTTGAACGGGTCCAGCTCGAACCGGCCCTCGTAGCCGTCCCGCAGGTAGGCGCGGGCGACGATGAGCGAGTACAGGGCGCCCAACAGGTAGGCGTCGCCGCGGCCGTGGGCGGCGTACAGGACGTCAGCGTGCGCGTTGAACAGGTGCACGACGCCCCACGCCTCGGCGTCCCCGTCCGCCTCCACACCCCAGACGCGGACACGCTCGGCCACATCGGCGACGAGCCGGGAAACGCTGTCGGTGGGCGCGGCCGCGATCACCTCGGGGGAAGGGACTGTGATCCCGAACTCGGCAGTCACCCAGGTCCGGAGCTGCACCCGGATCGCTTCGGCCAGCGCCCCCGCGTCCATGACCGGCTTCGGGTGCAGGTAAGTACTCAGACCCGCCGCAACGCCATCGGCGACGTAGGTGCTGATGGTCTCGGACATAAAGTGATCTCCATTCGTCAGGTTTCCGGTTCCCGGCGGGAACACCGGGGCCAGGGCGGAGCGGCAGGGGGATTCACCACCCCGCGTCCAACACCTGCAAACTATGATTCCAGATATCTGCATTCAATAGCAGGTAGCTCGGTAAGAGGCGGGCACGCCAGACGGCGCGGGACCGGGCAGGGGGCGCGGCGGGACGCCGCACCCCCTGGGGACTGACCGGAAGGACTGGGGCGGGATCGCTCAGTCCTGCGCCGCGCACGTCGTGCGGGTCACGCGGCGTGCGGGCTGCCGCCGTGACCGGGCCGGGCGACGTGGGCGGCCGCGCAGGCCCTCACACCTCCGCGTGCACGACGCCAGCAAGAGGGCGCAGCGCGCTGCAGGGGCGCAGGAGGCGCTCGCTGTGGTCCTCGTCTTCCGCGTCCCACCGCTCGGGGCGGGCCTCGGGGGACAGCAGCAGGCACGGAACGAAGCCCTCGTCGTCCTGGTCGTTGCGCAGGTCTTCGGGGAAGTCGTCGAAGGCCGCCCCGCTCAGGCGCAGAGTGCGCAGGAGGTGACGGAGCTGGAAGGCGTCGGCGGGGTCGTGACTGCCCCACAGGGCGCGGAGTGGGTTCGTGGCAGGCAGCGGCGGCAGTGGATCGACTTCCGTGAAGTCCGTCAGGATCTCGCCCTCGGCGTCACGGATGCTGTCGGGGAAAAGGTCCGTGGCGAGGTCGCGGTCATAGTCGATCTCCAGGACGAAGTAGGCGGCCTTAGGGAACTGGACGCGCAGGGTGTCCGCGACGAGGCGGGCCACACCCTGCGCGGCAGCCCGCTGCGCGCGCAGCGCCCCAGTCCACGACGCGATGTCGGCGGCGGGCGCGGCCTGGGAACAGGTCACGTCCCGGCCGGCGGGAAGGTACGGGTCCATGAGGGCAGGATTCCTTTCGATGACGGGAAGTACGGGCATCTGCGGGGCGAGGCGCGGCGAAGTACCGCACCCCGGCGCAGCAGGGATCAGGCGCAGCAGTCGGCGGCCTGGTCGGGGTCGGTGGGACACGGGTGTCAGCCCGTGAACTGGACACCGACCCCCGGCGGCCGCTAGCGATGACGGCGAGCGCCTCGGCCGCGCTGGCCGCGCGGTGGGGGCGAGCCTGGTAGCGGCCAGTCGCAGCACCGCCGGCCCGCCAGGATGCGGGTACACGGGCGGGCCGGGGTCCTGGTTGGGAATGGCGTTCTACTGCCAGTCCTTGAGGTGGTCAGCGATGGTGTAGCCGGGGTGGTTGTGCGGGTGCCAGCCGCACACGCACACGGACAGATCCGGTGCGGCGTGGAGGGCTCCGTGCGGGCCGGTGTAGGCGGTGAAGTCGTCCGGCTCGTCGTAGGGGTCCGGCCAGTTACGCAAGGGGGCTGGTGAGCCGTCGCTGGCATCGCGGAAGCGGCTCTCATCGATCTGGGCGAACCACCGTCTGGGCGGCGTGCTCCTGGTCAAAAGGGTGGGTTCCTCCGGGGTGCTGGTGTGGAAGCTGGCCGACACGGCGTCCGCCTCCTCTCGATACGGGGGCGCGGACAGGAAGCCGCGCCCGGAGGGCGAAGGAGTACGAGAGGGCGGCCGTGCCGCCCCGGCCGCGCCCGGCTGTCCGTCGCCGCCGTTCAGGACCGGCCGGGAGGCCGCCTGCTGAGTGCTCATCTGCACTGACTCCTTGGATAGTTGGGGCCGCCCCGGACGGGGCGGCCCTGGCTCCCCGGCCCGGCCCGGACGAGCTGCCCGGCCGACAAGGCCCCGGGGCAGGGGCGGAGTTGGGGTCAGAACGGGGCGCCGTCGTAGGGGCGGACGAGGTAGAGGCGGCCGTCGTGCACGTCCAGGCGCTCACCGTCGGACAGGACGAACGCAGAGTGGTCGGCGGTGTAGCCGCACCCCGAGGCCGTGCAGACATAGACGGGGCGTCCGACGGAGTACAGGCCCGGTACGGGCGTGCAGCCGCCCCAGCCGCATCCGGCGCAGACCTGGGGGGCCGAACTCCTCGCCGCCGGTCACCGCCGTCGTCTCGCTACTCGGTGGTCGGGAGGGAGGCCCACACGTCGTCGGGGAATGGGTGGTCAAGGCGCCATGTGATCGCCATGGGCTTGCTGCCGGTGTGCTGTTCGTATGTCGCGGGACCGAGCAGGATCCACGGCTGGGACTTGCCGGTCGGGGTGTCCTTGTTGGCGCGCAGGAAGAGCAGAACGTGGCTGCCCTGCTGGGCGTGTTGCTGATAGCGCTGGCCCGTGGGGGAGGTGCTCGCCGTGGCGTTCTGCGACTCCCAGTGGAACCGTGTGCGGCTCAGGGGGTAGTCCTTGTAGCGGACGGTCGGTGAGAAGTCCCGTTCGCTCTTGTTCAGGGTGATCAGCAGTGCGTCAGTCCTGTTCACCGCGTCCCACAGGACGCCTTGGGCGAAGAAGCCGGGGAGTTGTCCGCCGATGCGGGCCACGCCCAGGGCGGCGAGGATTTCAGAGCGGTTGTAGGCGTGGTGGACGCTCAAAGGGATGTGGGCGTGCGGCCCTGTCAGCGGTGTGGCCGGGCGCTGGGGACTGTGCTGCATGAGGTGGGTGAGGATCTGGCGGATTTCGCTTCGGACGGTGGGCTGGTTGCGCAGGGTGTCGAGGCCTTCCTCGTAGGAGGTGAACCCTCCGGCCTTGTCCCAGAGGTTGAAGAAGAGCATCCGGGCAAGGGTCTTGTCCCGCTCACCGAGGCTTTCATAGGAGGGCGCGTCGTCGGCCACCAGCCGCCTGTAGGCCTCGGCGCGTCCGGCGTCGTCGGCGTGGAGGAAGACGTGCATGCGCTTGAGCAGGTCCTGCTCCCCCGGCGCGGCGGGGCCGGGCGCGAGGTCCGCGCGCCGCAGGACGGCCGTCCATGAGGTGTTGCCCCGGTACACATCGGTGATGTCGCGGCCGGTCTGCTCAAGGAAGTCGGAAAGCCGGGTGACGCCGAGGGCTTTGGCTTCCTGGGCAAGGTTGCTCAGGGTCGGCTTTGCCGGGCTGGCACCGGTGGGCTTGTCGAGCTCGGAATGGGGCATGTACCTGTTCCCTTTTCGTAGAGGAGTCGCCATACAGGCGTCCTGACCGGCAGGCAATGGCGGGCCGGAGCGGATCCCACCAGGGGCAATCCGGTAGCCCCGTGGGGTCGCCCGGCGCCGTCCCTGACGTGATGCGGCAGGTCTGCTGCGGCGCTTCCCGCACCCCCTGTCTGTACATGCAAACTATGTCTTTGATGGACGTCATTCAATAGATGGGTTCAGGCAGGGAAGGGCATACAGCGGTCGGGGCCGGTGCGGGAACAGGGAAAACCGGCTCGGCCCCACCACCACTCCCCCTCCTTGCAGCTGCCCGCCGCTCCCTCCGCCATGCCCGACGCGTGCGCACAGCGGGAAGGGACTCGGCGGTGCGGTCCTCAGACGAACCGGCGGGCACGCGTAGCGGGTACAGAGCCATGCGGCGGGCGGACAGGTGGAGTTCCCCGGCCCGCTCCCCGAACTCGGCGCCCGTCGCCTCGAAGTCGTCGTGGCCGCCGAAACGAGCGGCATGCCCTAGAGGCGGAAGCGGATCGTGGCCGCCGCCCATCCCCTTGGTCCGGTCCGGGAGTCAGGGCTCGGGGGTGAGGCGCGGGGCGAGGAAGGCGGCCACAGCTTCCGCGCACGCCTCGGCCTGCGCCTCCGGCCGCGCGTCGTTGTCGTCGTCCAGCCCGCAGTACACAAACCGGGTGTTCTGCTCGTCGGTGACGACGGCGGTAACGCCCATCAGGACGCCCTGGTGGGTGTCGTAGTGGGTTCCGCCGTTGCAGTCGTGGGCGGTGATCCACACGCGCGGCCGGTCGGGGGCCTCGGCCACAAGGTACACAGTCGGCAGCGAGCGCCATGGGCGGTCAACGCGGGCCGCGACGCCCTGACGGGCCAGCGCATCGAGCAGCAGAGCGCCCATGCGCATCGCGTCGCCAGGGGCGGTCTTCTCAAACGTGATCACGGATCGGGGTTCCTCTCGTCTTGACTGTCAGGGGCGCCGGCGTGCGGCGATCGGGACAGATGATCGCCGGGGGCTACGGACCGGCGACACGGGGCTGGCGGCCGCCCGGTGTGTGCGGGGCGCCCCGTAGGTCACTCTGCTCCGTGGCCCCACCCGCGACGGACACGGCCAGGGCGAGCCCTCTGCTGTGCAACGGGTCAGGCGTCCCGGCGCTCGGCGAGGCGCGCACCTCGCCGGATGGCCTTGGCATCATCCCAGCCGAGCGCAGCGGACGCCTCAAACACGGCCTCTGCGGCCGGGGCCAGCGCCTCCCGGGCCTGAAACAGGAACAGCAGTCGACCGCGGTCGGCGCTGCCTTCGGGAGCGTCGAAAAAGAGGGCCTCCGGTGCCCGGAGGGCAGCGGCGCCATGCTCGGTGACGTGCTTGATCTGCGCAATGTATCCAGCCCAGTAGCCGCGGTTCATAGTGTCTTGGTCGGCCGCATTCTGCAGGGCCGCAACGAAGGCGTCTGCGGCGTTCGTGAGCCGCTCAATCGCGTCGAGGGCTTCGTCGGTGACGTTCTGGGACATGGTGATCCTTCCGTGATGGGTGGTGGTGGCGGATTGCGGTCGGAGCGCCCCAGGCAGGCTTCGAGCCTGCCTTGGTCCGGCGCCCCGCCCTGGACGGGCGGGGCCGGGCCGAGATTCAAAAGGACATCGCGGCGGGCGGGACGGCCTCGACGCGAGCGGCGTGGCCGTCGGGGGCGTACACGACCGGCGCGGCGTTGTCTCCGGGACCGGTGTATCCGGCGTCCTGAAGCGCCCTGGCGTAGCTGAAGAGGTGCCCGGTGTCCCGGTCACGCCCGTGTCCCGTGTGGTGGTAGACGTGCACGTCGATGCCGTCGGTCTCGACCTCGTAGCCCTGGCTGGCGCGCGTGCGGCTGAGGAACCGGTGCCCGGGGGCGTCGCTCAGCACGCGGTCGACCTCGTCGGCCAGGTCGCGGGGCTCGGTGTCCCACCTCTCGATCAGCTTGCCCAACTCGGCGTGCAGGTGGCGCACTTGTGCCTGAGAGAGCGACAGCATGCCACCCATCGGGGTGCCGTCCTCGGCGGGGGCGATCGGTGCGTAGTACTCACAGCCGGAGCGGAAGCGGCCGATATGGCAGATCACCACCTGACGAACACCGGTCAGCTCCTCCTCGACGGGGGGCATGTGGCTCCGGTTGATCTCGGAGCGGCGCGGCAGCGTGCGCAGGTCGATGATGTCGTGGTCGGACATGAGTCCCCCTCGTGGTGGTGGCGGATTGCGGTCGGAGCGCCCCGGGCTGGGATCGAGCCGGCCTGTGGCCGGCCCCGCCCGGTGAGGGGCGGGCCGGGGCCGTGGGTCAGGTATGTAGAGGGCTGCGACACCGGGAAGTACGAGAACGCCGCACAGGGCTGCCGGTCTGAGCCCGCCGCAGATTATCTGCAAACTATGTATCTCATGCTCTACATTCAATTGATGGGGAGGTTTCCAAGCCCAGCGATGAACTGGGCAGCCGGGCCGGTTGGCCCCGCCCGATCCGGGAATCGGGCGGCGCGCGGGCCAGCCCCCCGAGAAGCGCTGCGGACTCCTCCGCACGCGCGGACCGGGCGTCGCGTCCGGTCGGTCGGCGAGTTGGGGCCAGCGTGCGGTGAGGACCGGGCACCTGCGTGACACTGCCCTGGCCGTTGCTCTCTGGGTGGCGCGGGCCCGCCTCACGGGCCCGCGGTCACCCCGCGGCCCGCACACCGGCCAGTTCCGCCCCAGCCGCTCCCGCAGGGCGGACCGCCGCGGACTGCAGGTCGGCAGCAGAGCGGGTGCAGCACCGCACCCTTCGGGGTGCGTATGAAGAGGTCGCGGAGCTCGATGGTCTTGGCCAGTTCTTGTGGCGTCGGATGGATCTCACCGACCGTTCCGGTTTGGTTCACGTGCATGCCATGGATGAATCTGGATGCCTGGGAGTAGCGAGTAGCCGTTGCCCCGCGTCGCGGAAGCGGATGACGAGGAGGTCCACGCGCACTGCTGAGAGGAGCTCGCGCAGCACGCGCAGTTCACCGGTCGTCGGGGGCCTGGAGGTGAAAGGTAGCGTGAGGGGTCGCTAGGACGCGTGTGACAGCTCAGTGGGCTCTACGGGCTCTCCGTGCTCCCCTTCCCAGGCCAGGGTGAAGCCGTAGGTGCGCTCCAAGACCGCGCGGTCGTCGGAGGATGCACAGAGGTCGCCGTGTCGGTCATAGACCGACCAGCCGTGGATCGTGTGCAGTAATGCGAGGCCCACGGCGTTGCCTGGCGCCCAGACGCGGATCTCGGCTCCCAGGTCGTCATGATGCTGCTGGCACAGTCGAAGACCCAGCGCCTTGGGCCGGCCACAGAACTCCGTGCGCGGCATTCCGTAGGCCGTCTGCAGTCCGCACCGCTGCCCACCGCGCCATGGTTCACGCGCGAGGACCAGGTCAGGCAGTTTCGGCGACTCGATGACGCGGAGCACGTGGGCGGTCTGCGGCAGCTCATCCTGGGCTACGCAACCCATGTGACTGACGGCCGTGACAGTTTGGCCCTGGCGGGCGACTACGGTCCATGCTGTGCCGTCCATGGGCATCTCCCAGGCGATCCCCGCGCCGCGCACGCGACCGTTGCGGTCAACGGCATATGCCGTTCCCTGTCCGGGATTCACGAAGGTGTCCCCCGCTTTCAGCGCGTCAGCCTTGATCTCGCGTGCGTCCCCCCATGTGTAGCCGTGCGGCTTGGTTGGGGTGGATGTCTCCTTTGACAGCGAGCCAGACACGATCGCCTTCCCTTCTCGAGGAGCTGGTGATGGGGACTGAGTTTGGTGAGGAGCCGGGTCCGCGAGATGGCGCTGCGGTCCGAACTCGATCAAGATGCAAACTATGCAGCTCCGGACTCCTCATTCAATGAATATGGCGCCCCGGTCATACGGGTCATCGTGTCGTCGCTTGAGCGCGGGTGGGCGCGGCATTGCAGAGCGGCGACGCGCCACGGGGGCGCCCCAGGAGCTGCGCGGAAGCGTGACGCTAGCTGATGTTTCCGGCCCTCGCGGCCCTCAGAACTTACGAAGCAGGGCGCGGGCGGGTGGTCCACGAGAGGCCGTCGCGTGCGGCGATTTTGGTGCTGCCCAGGGCGGTCCGAGTCCGTCGACGGGACCCGGGCCGGGGCGCCCGGGTCCGTCGGTGAGGTCAGTGCCAGGTGATCAGCTCGCGGGGGGTTGCGGCGAGTGGATGCCACGGGCTGGGGACCGATACTTGGACGGCGCCCGGCACTGAAGAGAGTGTCACGCGGAGCGCGGCGCGCTCCTGAGGGGATACATCGAGCCGGTACGTCTTCGCCTGGTAGTTGGCGACCGGCTCGTACCAGTCCTCGCCCTGGACCGCGGCAGAGACGGCCGCGCCCATGAACGGGCTCACGGCATCGGCGATCATCTGGGCAATGTTCCGGGTGCCCTTCGCGCCCGCGCGGGTGGGGATGTAGGTCCAGGGGTAGTCCCGGCGGAAGCCGACGAGCACTCCAAGTTCCGTAAGGGTGATCTTGGTGGTGCCTTCGCCCTGGGGGACGTCCGCTGGGCGGAAGCGGGTTCCGTACCAGGGTGCGGTGACGCACTGGCCGATGTCGTTGAGGGGGAAGCTGCCGCCGCCCATGGGCTTGCCCGTCTTGGGGTTCATCCTTCGCTTGCCGCGCGTGTCGGCCCACCAGTCTTCGGGGAGGTTCAGCGCGGTGGCGACGGTGACCACCGGAAGGGCGGGACGGCCCTGGTAGGGCTCTATGCGCCGGTCAAGTTCCGGCATCCAGTCGGGGAGCTTGCCGGTGCGCTTGAGCACGTGCGCCCACATCTCGTGGGCCGCCGCTTCGCCATCCACGTGCTCGGCGTACCGGGGCTTCTCGTAGCGGGTGGCGACCATCCAGGCGCGTTCCCGGTGGGTGGCCGCTCCGTAGTCGGCCGCGTCCTCGATCTGCCAGGAGCACCACGCCCACCCGAAGCCTTCCACGCTGGTGATCTCGGACTGGATCGCTTCCGCGAGGGCCGGGGTCTGCTTGAGCAAGTTCGCCGACTGCTCCATCGTGATCGACACCAGGGGGGCGCCGATCTGGACGAGGCACATGGGCCAGATCAGCATTTCCGCCATCAGCGCCGTGCGCTCGTCGGACACGACCGAGGCGGCCCATTCTCGGAACTGGGCGGGGGTCATGCAGGGGGGAAGGAAGCCGCCGCCGCACTGCTCCCCCCACCCGTGCGCGTCGGGGTGGTCCTCCATGTCATCGAGCACGTCGCCGTAGTAGCCGTGCGGGCCGCCGTACAGGGAGCACAGGTCGTCGACCTCCAGGAAGCCGAACGCCTCGCTGGCCTGCCACATGATCGACTGGAGTTCCGAGATCTCCTGGTTGTTCCACGCGGATCGCTTGCCCGCGTCGCTGAGGGTCTGGCACGGCGGCGATCCGTGGAACCGGCGGGTGCAGCGCAGGGCGGGGTGTCGGGGGTCGCATGTCCGGACGTCCGCCTCCACCACCCAGTGACCGGCAGCCCGCGCTGTGGCCGCAGCGTCCCGGTTCCGCTCAATGAGCACCCAGTCGCCACCGTCGTCCACCAGGTCACGCGCGGCAGCCATACCGCCGGGACCGCCGAAGATCTCAACCCCGCGCTCCGGCTCGCCCTCCTGCCAGTCCCGTGCCCAGTGGGGTGGGTACGGCGCGGCGAACGCCGTGCAGTCCTTGCAGTCCGCGCACTCCGCACCGGCACCGCAGACGGTGCAGTCGGCACAGGTCCATCCGTCCCATTCGAACACGGCCGGCCGAAAGCCGTTCGCGTAGGGACGCCCCTCCTCATCCGTCGCTTCCCCAGTAGCTGTCGCGGTCATCGCGCTCATCTGGCCCCTCCCCTGTCGGTGCTTTTAGGCCGCCCTCCCCGCTCACACCTGCAAACTATTTAATTAGGGAACATCATTCAATAATTCTTGGCGGGCCAAAGCCGCTTTGACCTGCGAAGAGGCCCTCAGGCGGCAGTCGGCTCACGGCCGTGTTCTCCCGGGGCATTTCCGCCCTTCTTGCTAGCCGCTTCTGCTGTCCTTCACGATGCCGGGAAGTGGAACTCAAGGGCGGCCGAAGATCACATGGGTCCCGATGCGTCTCCATACGACATGCCGGGCTCCGCGGTGACGCTCGGGGCCATACGCCCAGGTGGCCCGGCCATTCGGGCCCCACGTAAGCTCGTATACTCCGCGCACCACCTGAAGGCCCCTGACCCGCAATCCGGGGCGAAAGAGGCCGGATTCAAGATCTGGTACGAATTCCTCGAGCACCACTCGCTGGAATCGCGTACGCTGCGCTGGGGTGAGCTTGGCGAGATCGGACGCGAAGCGTTGCGACATCTCGTAGGTCGGCACGGTCTTCTCCGCGGATAGCAGGATCGCCCCCGGCTGTTGCCGGAGGCGATCTCGGTTGATGGGTAACGGTGTCCGGGTTTCCAGGCAGTCGGCCTGTGGCATCCCGGGGATGGACCCGTCTTCGCAGCGGGCGCTATGAGGGCGCCCGCCTCAGCGGGGGAGGGTGTGGGGCTTCACTGCTGAGACCAGTGCACCCATTCAATGCGCGGGCTTGTTCCAGGGGTGCCTCGTGATCAGTGCCAATCCACAAGGTTCCTGGGAGCCACGGCGAGGGGATGCCAAGGCCGGTCTTGTCCAGCCTCGGCCTTCAGGCACAGGGTGGTCTGTCGCGGGCTACGCAGTGAGGCGATGATTCGTTCGCGCCAACGCATCGCCCAGCGGAAGCAGTTCGAGCAGGACTTGTGCTTGCCGACACACTCGCGCAGCGGGCCCGTCTTGGACGCGGCCCAGCGGGCGTCGGCGGACCAGGCGAGGGAGTCGGCCGAGGCGAGGAACTCCGCGCACGCGGCGAGCGCGTCACCCTTCAGGCCGTAACCGTGCAAGCGCAGGCCCGCATCGGCGAGCGTGGAGAGAATCGCGTAGACCTCGCGGACATTGTTGCGTCGGCACACGGAGCCGACGCCGACCCACGGGAAGGCTTTCAGGTCGACGCCGCGCCGCTCGTACTCCTCGACGCAGTGGACGTAGTCGGCGACCGTCCATCCCTGGATGGTGGGGTAGATGTCGAGGGAGTCATCGATCGACATGAGGTCGATGAAGTTGCCGACCGTGAGAGAGATGTGGCGTGCCACGGACAGGCCAGTCTTGGCGACCATGTCCGGTTCACACATTGTGTCCTGGGGTGCCAGGCAGCGCATACGGCCGATGTAGTCGCGGAACCGGTACAGCTCGCGGATGTACTGGTGCGGCGTGATGGTCCATTTGCCGTGCTCGGTGATCTCGGAGAATGCTGCGCTGTCGCACATCCAGTCCTCGCAGGCCCGCGGCAAGGTGACCATGGTGGCGAGGGTGTTGCGCGAGAAGCACATCGGAACGCCCCACATCGACAGCCACTTGGGGTGGTGGCCTCCGAGCCAGAACATCGGCCCGTCGGGCGGGCACTCGCTGGGAGCGAATCCCAGCATGCAGTGGCAGATGCAGCCCCCGTAGGCGCACATGCCGCAGTCCACACACTGCTCGTGCCAGCAGTGGCCGCAGGCGTAGCGGACGGCAGGGCCGCAGGTGCAGGTCTCCGGCACCGGTTTCCACTCGGGCAAGGGGCGCCAGCCAGCTGTGGCCGGCGCCTTGGTGAGCTGGGCGGTGGACAGTGCTTCTTCGGGAATCAACGTGAGCTCCGTCGATGGGGAAAGGCTGAAACGTTGGTGAGAGCGGGTCGGCCTTGGCGTCCTGCTTGTTCAGTTCAGGCTGTGTGTCGCGCGGTGGGCCCCGGTGTCCATGCCTGTGCAATGGGCGCATCAGCCTTCTGCCGCTGTGCAGCGGCAGAAGGCTGGTCGGAGGCGGAGGTGGCGATGTCCACCTTCGAGTCCCGCTGGGGACGCAGGAGGGGCACCATGTCGTCAAGGGTTGCGTTCCGCGCTCCCGTGATGCCTTCCACCGCGGGAGCGACGCGGGCGATGGTTCCGGCCGCCGTGACGCCCTGGGGCCCCGCGGCAAACGGCGTGTTGGTCGAGTTCCACCTTCTGTTCACACCGGCAAACTATGTAATTAATAATTTCCATTCAATAGCGGAGGGAACCGTGCGCCGCTGGATCGGCGGAAACGCCGGCCAGCCCGTGCGAATCCGGCCCACCGGCCCAGCGGTCTGACTTCGGGAATGCGGGCCGCGTGGGCCGCGCCGCCGCGCCCCCCTCTTGCCAGGTCCGCCATGCCCAGTTGAGTTACGGGGAGCCGTCCGAGGTGCTGCAGCTCCACCTTGCTGGTGCGGGCCACCGCAGCAGCCCGCACCGCTAAGACGTTCCCCGTCTCAGGAGGTCTTGCCCGGCGGCGGCACGCGGATCCTTCCGCATTTCGCGGCGTGGTCCTCGACCATTCCGACAGGCGGCGGAAGAGTGTCGCCATGCTCGATGTCGCACAGACGCTGGCCACACGCAGTGTGAATCAGCTCAAGGTCGTGTTTGGCAGGGTCGTCGGAGATGCGGATCGGGTAGTCGCCCCAAGAGCCGCCCGAGGCAGCGGGCGTGGTGCTGACTACCTTCGCCGCGGCGGCGGTGGCCCATGCCTGTGCGGCGTCCCGGTCGTCATGCCCGCTTGCTGCTTCACGCGGGGCGAAGGTCTCCAGCACGCGGCAGCCCTCTCCAGGGGCTTCCGTTGTCAGGCAATCGCAACCCGTCGCAGTGTGGCGGAGCAGGTGTATGTAGCTCGTACCGTCGAAGCGCCCTGCCTCGTTGAGCGTGGCCAGTTCGTGGCGCACGTCAGGCAATAGAGCGCGGGCGGCTTGAGGAGCATCCAGCATGTCGCAGAACTCCCAGCCGACGGCGATGCCGTCGCGCTCGGCGTACAGCGCGTAGAGGCCGGTGGAGACAAGTGTGGATTCATCGGCACCCTCAGGGGCCGACATGGCTGCTGCCAAGTTCACGGGATGCTCCGTTGCGAAGAGAGTGAAGGCTTGCCGTCCTCACGACAAGCACCCGCAAACTATGTAGTCATAAAATTTGATTCAATGGATTGGCTCGATTGACGCGGACCGGCGCTCCCGGCACCTGCGAGGAAGGGTGCTCCGGGACGTCTGCAGGGCGGCGTCAGCGGGTCGGGCTCGTCGTCGCGAGAGTGCCTCGTGTGTGCCAGCCCTGCGGATGGCCTGTTGCGAGCTGGGGGGGCGGACGCGCGAGTGGCTCGCGCGCCTCTCACCTGTGTCGAGCGGTGTGGCCTGGCTTGGGTGTCTTTCTCGGGGCGATTTGCCCGCATGGGCAGTGCACCGCTGGAGCAGCGGGCCGCGTGGCAGCCAGCGTGCTACTGCGGGGCCTTGACCGGGCTGTCCCAGGCGGGGTCTCCCGGCGTTGCTTGGATGGTGGCGCTGGTCGGTAGCACGCTGCTGGCTGCGATGCCGGCGGCCACGGAGAGGCTCAGTGCTGCCGCAACCGCAGCGACTCTCCTTCGGAACGTGCGAGAGCAGGTGGGACGCTGATCCGAGGGATGCTGCGCCAGGCGTTGGGTACAGCTGGTCGCGGCTGCTGTGGACAAGGGAGCCTCCATCAGTGGAACTTGGTCTGGGCGCCTAGTCTGCACTCGCGGAACGGGACGCTCGAGAGGCGGCGGCCAGAATGGCTGCGCTTGTCCCGTACGGCGCTGCTGGGAGGCTCTTCCGTCCCGTCAGGCGGGACGAATAGGACGTGGAAGAGGGCCTGAGAAATCGCGAGGGGCCAGCAACCGCCCCTGCACCAAGTGCTCGAGGCACCGCGATCGATACTGTCGCGGCCTGGAAGGGTTGCTGGCCCATCGGTCCATCAGAGTAGCGCGCGCTGGCCGTGGTCCGCCATGGCCGGCTTGCCCAGCTACTGGTCGCGCGAGGCCGTGCGGCGCCGGTGCCTCCAGGTCCTCGCGGCGAAGGCTGCGGCCGCGGCGTAGCCGAGCAGCGAGTACCAGCCGTCCGGCGCTACTACGCGCCAGCTCCAGCCGCTGCCAAGGTAGGTGGCGCCGAGCGTGATGGTCACGGCGAAGTAGAGCAGGCCGACCACCATCACGAGCTCGGCGAAGGTGAGTCTCCGTCGCATCACGGTTTCCCTTCTGCTCGTGGGCCGACTTGGTGCGCCAGCCGCGAAAGTCAATAGATCATACGGGACTTGGATCAGCCTGTGCTCTCTGGTATTGCGGTCAGCGCCGCGTGGTGGCGCAGCAGGCCCATCCGGGCCATTCCTTCGGCCAGCGTTTGTCGGCTTTGAGCTGCGCTTTCGGGCCGTTGGCGGCGCCATGAGGCGACAGCGTTGTCGGCGCACAGGAGGGTGAGGCAGGGGTTCTTCTGCTCGTTTCGGGTCTCGGCGAGCCAGAGCCACGTTTCGGCGGCGGCCTGGAAGTTCCCGGTGAGCCAGGCGAGGTTCGCCCAGTCCTCGGCTGCGTGGAGAGTGACGGGGTGTTCGGCGCCGTACTGCATGGTCAGGTCGATGACGAGGCTCTGGGCGTGATCGGCTGCTGCTGTGGGTCCGCCGTTGGCGGTGAGTTGCCTGGTGGCCATCAGACGTTCCTCGAGCTCGGGCGGGAGGCCGGCGGGGACTGGGCGGGCCGGTGGAGTCTGGTCCGGCGGGGTGATGGGTAGGTGCAGGGTCTCCGGTGAGCCTTCCTGTTCGATGTGTGCTCGCAGGATGAGTTCGGGCCGGGCGCGGGCCCGGAGGTGGGCGATGGCGGTCTCGGTGGGGGTGCGCCCTTCCGGGATGGGGATGGAACTGCCGTCAGCTGTTACGGTGTTCAAGCCGATGGCCAGGTGGGTGGAGATGCTGCGCGGCTTGCGTGTGCTGGGGGTTTGGGGGGGCATGGTGCTCCTCTGGGGTGTGGTCAGATGGTGATGCCGCGCTCGCGCATGTACTTCACGGGGTCGATGTCGCTGCCGTAGGCGGGTCCGGTTCGTGCCTCGAAGTGGAGGTGCGGGCCGGTGACGTTGCCGGTGGCGCCGGTGAGGCCTATGACTTGGCCGGTCGTGACCTTCTGGTTCACTTTGACCTCGATGCGGGAGAGATGGGCGTACTGGGTGTAAGTCCCGTCGGACATCTTCAGGACGATGTTGTTTCCGTAGCGGCCTCCCCAGCCTGCTTCGATGACCGTGGCGTTTCCGACGGCGTGGAGTTCTGTGCCGGTGGGGACCGGGAAATCCACGCCGGTGTGACTGCCGGAGGACCACATCGATCCGCCTGCGCTGTAGTTGTGAGTGGCTTTGATGCCAACCGGGGCCTGCCAGGGCCCCGAGGCCTTCCCTGACTTCCCGCTGTCGGCGGGCTGTTCGCAGTCGATGACGTCTGCGCCCCATACCTGGGCGACGAGCTTTCCGGCGCTGGTTTCCCATTTCGCGTATGCGTCGGGGAAACCGGAGCGCTGTACCCCCTGAGCTACGTGGGCTAGGTCCTTCGTGTCCCAGTTGGGTATCTCTACCAGCCCGTCGTAGAACTTGTTCGACGCGTGAATGGGGTCCGTTACCTGGGCCACGGTGCCCCACCCTTGGCTGGGCCGCTGCTGGAAGAGGCCTTGGCTGTCGCGGTCGCCGTGGTGCAGGTTGTGCAGGGTTGACTCCTGCATGGCGGTTGCCACGGCGATCACCGCGGCTCTGGGCTTGAGGTTCCTCGTCCGGGCGACGTTGGTGATGATGGCTGCGTTTTTCGTCTGCTCCTCGTTCCAGGAGGGTTGGGTCTGATTCCCGCGGGGGTTCAGTGGGACCTGGGGGCGCTGAGTGGTTCCTCCTTCAGCGGTGGATGCCTTGACGATGCACTGGCTGGCCCCGGTCATGGTCATGTTGTCGTTTGATCCACCGGCCCCGGCGGCCAGCAGCAGCACGAGTGCGAGCACCGCGATGGCTGGACTGAGCAGGATGGCTATTCCGATCAGCGGTGCTTTCCGCATTTACCCCTCCGAGCGTCCCGCTGGACGGGCCGCTCCGAGAGCGGGTTTCCCGTGGTGCGGGCAGCAGCAGTGCAGCGTGCCCGCCAGGCGGAAAGGCGGGCGATGCGTGCTGAATTGGCCTCTAGCGTCGTGCGCCGTCAGCTAGTCACGGAGGTATCCGGAGAATCCAAGGCGGGACTTTACTTCACGTACCGAGTGAATAGTCAAGCCCTTCCCGTGTGACGGGAGTTCGGGCACGGCTATTTATCCGGCGTGGATTTCTTCCTGCATTTCGGACCGAGTGGCAATAGTGCGGCGCTCGCCATGTGGCGTTGGGCGCCGAGCGAGCAGGGAGGCAGGCATGGTCGGGGCCATACAGGACGCCACCACTTTGGCGGCAGGCATGGGCGACCTCGTGGGCGGGCTGAGGCCGGACTGGGGTCCGTTTGGTGTGGTCGGCGATAAGGCACGAACGGTCATTCAGGTTCTGATGGCGGCCGTGGTGCTGATCCTCTTCGGCATGGCGATCTGGGGTGCCTGGCAGATCCGCGTCGGGAATTCCCAGCAGAACACCATGGACGTAAAGCAGGGAAAGACGATGGTGATTAGCGCCCTGGCGGGCCTGTTCCTCATCGCATCCATGTCGACGATCTTCGGAATCGTCTTCAACATGGGGGTCTGATGCGCAAGAAATCCAATGGCGCCGCATCCGGAACCCGGATGCTGGTTGCTGAACCTGCAAAGGGCGGGTCGGAAACGCGTCGGCCTCCGGTGCGTCTGTTCATCGGGGTTCTCGTCGCAGCGGTTCTGTTCGTCGCACTGCTGGTCTCGCTAACCGGTCAGTCCGGTGGCTCCTCCGAGGGCACCAGACAGGACACCTCTGCGGCATCCCAGCCTGGCAAGCCAGGCGGGAGCGGCGGAAAGTCGAAGGCGACGGGCAAGGCCGCCGGCGTGCCGGTCGGCTACCCGCAGTCCAAGGAGGGCGTGGCAGCTGCGGCCGCCAACTTCGAGATCGCGCGCTCCAGTCGCTCCTACATCACGAACAAGCCGTACCGCGACAAGCTGATCAGGCAGATCATGGCGCCGGAGTCGATCGCGAGCCAGATCAGCCGCGACGACCAGGCCACGGCAGAGCTCATCGCCGGCTTCGGTCTCCAGGACCCCAAGGCCTCCGGGCTGCTGCTTCGCTCGGCGTGCCTGGGAACGCGGGTGTCGAGCTACTCGGATCAGGTGGCGTCGGTCGACGTGTGGATGACCTCGGTGGCCGGGGTCCCCACAGAGAAGGCCAAGTTGCCGGTCTCAGCTCACTGGACGACCTACACCTACAACCTCCAGTGGCGTGACGGCGACTGGAAGGTCACGTCAATCGCCTCGGTCGACGGTCCCACGCCGCTCCAGTCCGACGGCTCTTCACCGTCCTCGATGGAGACCTTCCGCACAGCTGAGGAGGAGTTCAATGCGCCGCCCTATGTCGGCTAACGCAGCGCGCCACCTGGCCGAGCTCCTGCTCGGGCTGCTGGTGGTGGTAGGGGCTGGGTCGCCCGCGCTCGCCGCCCCTGCCGCGGCCACGCCCGCGGCTGCCCCTGCTGCGGCTCCCGCGATCGGAGGCATCGACCTCCCCTGCGTGCTGCCATCGGGCCTGTGCAAGGACATCAAGGACACCGGCAAGCAGGTCATCGACAAGACGATCGACGGGGCCAAGTGGGTCTGTGACAAATCGAAGACCACCTGCGAGGTGGCGAATTCAGTGGGTGGCGCCGTCGACGATGCCGTCGACACCGTGAGCGACACGATCGACTTCGCCTCGGATCCACTGGGCTACCTGGTCAAGAAGTCGTCGCCCTCCGTCGGCAAGCTGGTCGAGGCCATAGCTACGGACGGGATGTGATCCCGTGCTGCAGATCGACTGGAGCAACCCCGGGTTCATCAAGCTGTACTGCATGGTCTTCGCCCTGGCGACGATCTTCACCTGCATCGCCTGGCTGATCGCCATCGTCAAGCGCGTCGCCCGTGGAGTGAACCCGGCCGCCGCCATCGGCGAGTCCATCGGCAACCTACTGCTGTCGGTGATCGTGACAGCCTTCGCCCCTGCGATCATCGCAACCGTCGTCGACCTGGTCGACGAGATGGCCATCAGTATGTTCAAACCCTTTCTCGCCGACATAGCCCTGACCGGCGCGTTCATCGTGCTGCTGCTCGACGGCCTCGCGGCCTCCGATTGGGGCTTGCCCATCGCGCTGGCCCTGATCGGATTCTTCCTGACCGTTGGCCTGGGGCTCTTCCTCATGCTCGTCGCCCGGAACGCGTTGATCTTGACCGGTGTCGTCTTCGGCCCCGTGGTGTTCGCCGGGCTGGTGGACAGGGACCTGTGGGGTCACACGAAGAAGTACATCGGCATCATCACCGGCATCATCATCTCCAAGTGGGTCATGATGGTGGTCCTGGCCATGATCCCGGCGCTGTTCGGCGGCATATTCCGCCACCCCCCGGACGGCTTCGGCAAGGTCCTGAGCACCCTGCTGATCATCCTGGCGCTGTTCATCATCGCGGGATACGCCCCCTGGCAGGTCTCGAAGTTCATTCCGATGTTCGGTGACGAGATCCAGAGCCTGGCTCAGCACCGCGACATGGCGATGCAGAAGGGCAAGGAGGCCTGGTCCAAGGCACGCGGCAGCAAAAGCGACGACGAGATGCAGGACAAGGGCTCCTCCGGCGGCAGTGACATACCCGGCATCGGCCAAGGCAGCGAGGCCGAGGCCGGCGCAGGAACCGAGGCAGCCGCCACAGGCGCCGGCCCGGCCGGACTTGCCGCCGCGGGCGCGGAGAAAGTCAAGGAGAAGGCCGACGACGCCAAGGAGGCCGTCAAGGGCGCCGTCGACCAGGGCTTCGACAACGCCAACATGGGCAACGACGACGCTGGCTCCATGGGCGACGGCGGTGGCATGTCTGGTGGCTCAGGCGCTGGCTCCGAGGACGGACCCGACCAGCCTGGCGGTGCTGGCGGCATGGGCGGAACTCCCCAGCCCGGAGGCGGAGGAGGAGGCGGCGGCGGCGGTTCGTCTCCGGCTCCGAGCGACATACCGCAGGCTCCGCCCCTGCAGACGAACGTCCTGTCCGGCGGAGAGACGCCCCCTCCGCCGCCGACCAGTGAGTGGCCCGACAGCAACCCCTCGTCCCCCGCCTGACTCAGGCCCATCTGAACTGGAGGTGAGCTTGCTGTGGCACGCTCATTCACGTTCCCGAGGCCCCGTCCGCGCGGATTCCTCGGCCGAAGGTTCGAGGCCGACGAGCAGCTGGTCCTCGGCGCAGGAGCAATCCTCACCGTCATCTGCCTGGCGGCTCTGCCCGGCATCCCCCTCAAGATCGTCGGCACGCTCAGTGTTGCCCTGTTCATCGCTTGGGCGGTGCTCATCCCCTTCCGAGGGCGGACCTACCTGCGGTGGTTCGAGATCCAGCGCTCGTACCGGCGGGGGCTGCGCAACGGCTCGCTGCTGTACCGGTCCACCGCGCCGCTCGCCGGACGGTGGGGCGACGGTCGTCCCGCTGCCGTCACAGCGCCGGCGGGTGTTCCCCCACGCATGGAGTGGTTCGAGGCCCGGACCGGGTTCGGCACGGTGGCCGTCCTCCTGCAGCCCAGCGAGGCGATGTTCAGTGCGGTGGTTGAGGTCGAGGGCATGAAGCACTTCGGCGGTCTGGACTCCGAGGACAAGGAAAGCCTCATCAGCGCCTGGGAGTTCCTGCTGCGCAGCACCGCCGAGTCGGGTGGCCGCATCCAGCGCGTGCAGTGGCTCTCCAAGATCATCCCAACGGATCCCAACGCACACATCCGCGACGCCGCCACGCGACGTGACCCCGACGCCGCCAGTTGGCTGGACGCCTCGTACGAGCAGCTACTGAAGCGGGTGGCTATCTCCGCGGAGGATCGCCGGCTCTTCATCGCGCTCGGTATTCCCTACAGCCGTGACCTCGTCGAGGAAGCCAGCCGGTACAGCACGCTGGCCGAGGGGTACGGCATCGTTCTCGGCAAGGAGATCGAGACATTCATCCGCAACCTGGGCCGTGCCCAGTTGCGTTGGGTCCGCAGCCTCGACGAGGCGGCGCTGTCTTCTCTCTTCCACCACAGCTATGCGCCCGGGCACTGGCTGGACGACAACCGCGGCATGGACCGCTCCACGGCCTGGCCGGCCGAGGTCGACGCGCGGGACGAGACCCTCATCGCCGCCCGAGGCTTCGAGGCGGACGAGCCGTGGTACAGCGCGACGGCCTGGGTGAAGCAGTGGCCGACGATGCCGGTCGGGGTCAACTTCTTGGCACCGCTCCTGCTCTACGTGCAGGACATGATTTACACCGTCGGGGTCACGATGGAGCTCGTCTCCGGGGAACGGGCACTGGCCGAGGCGCTCTCGGACGTGACCTCGGAGATCGGCCAGGCCGATGACACTCCGGGCAAGCTGCAGGACCCCCGCGAGCGGCGGGAGATTCGTGCCGCGGCGGGGACGGTCGAGGAGATTGCTGCTGGAGCTTCGGGCGTGCGGCTGACGGGCTGGGTCACGGTGACCAGCGCCGACGAGGAAGAGCTGATCCGGCAGAAGAACGACATCCGGGCTGCGGCTGCCAAGTGCCAGCTGACGCTGGAGTGGTGTGACAAGGAGCAGTGGCGCGCGTTCGCGAACACGCTGCCCTTGGTCGGCGGCATCCTCCCTGAAGGGCGGCGGTGACCCATGCTGCGCATGATCCTGCCTCAGTCCGCCACCCGCCGGCGTGCGGTGCGTACCACGACGATGCAGGCCTGTGGTCTGTATCCCGCAGTGGGCGCGCCCAGCTTGGACCCGCGTGGCGTCATCATCGGTCGGGAGATCTATAGCGGGCGGGCCTGGATCTACGACCCGTTCGTGTTGTACGACCCGACGGCCCGCGAGCGTCTGGCCAGTGGGCACGTCCTGGTGCTCGGCAAGTCCGGGCACGGGAAGTCCGCGTTGGAGAAGACGTATGTGCTGCGCCAGCTGCGGTTCCGCAACCGGTCATTCTGCATCCTCGACGCTCAAGGGGAAGACGGCCGGGGAGAGTGGGACCAGATCGCCCGCACCCTCGGCATCACCCCGATCCGCCTGGTCTACGGCGGCTCCGGCCAGGGCGTACGGCTCAACCCTCTGGATCCCCGGATCCCAGCCCGTCACCAGTTCCGCGTGCTGTCCTCGATGGTCGAAATCCTGGCTGGCGCGCTGTCGTCAGAGACTGACTTCGCGCTGTCACAGGCCCACTCGGTGGCCCTGCAGGTCGCGGCTTCTGAGAACCGGGTACCGGTGCTGTCCGACGTCCATAACGCGCTTACCCATCCCGTCGCGGCCAAGCTCGGCCAGCGCGAGATCAGCGCGGAGGACCTGGTGGTATGGGGGCAGCCCGCCTCACTCGCCCTGGATAAGCTGTGCGCCCCGAATCGGGAGCTGGCTGGTCTGTTCAACGGCCCTACCTCGGAGGGCATCGACCTCGACGCACGGCTGATCGTCTTCGACCTGGCGCAGCTGCCCCGCGAGGGTGTCGCGATGCCGCTCCTCATGGCCGTGATCGGGCCGTGGCTTCGATTCGGCTGGCTGAAGGAGGACGACGACGTCAAGAGGACGTTGATCGTCGAGGAGGCCTGGCACATCCTGTCCCACCGCGCTGTCGCCCGGCTGTTCGAGGAGTTCATGAGGTACGGCCGCAGGTTGGGGCTGAGCTTCTGGTCGATTCTCCATCACCTCGGTGATCTGCTGATCGCTGATGCTCCCGAAGCCGCTGCCATCCTCAAACTCAGCGCGACGCGGGTGATTTATCACCTCGATCAGCACGAGGCCGAGATCACGGCCGACTACCTGCAGCTGCCGAAGTGGGCGGTGGCAGCCATCACGGACCCTGCGAACCTGTGCGCGCCTGGCAGAGCCGTGTGGCAGGTGGGCAAGCGGGTGTTGCTGGTCGAACATATCCGGTCGCAGACAGAGATCCAGCTGACGAACACCGACAGCAGGATGACGGAGAAGCGCACCGCGCCCTCCGAGGGCTTTACCGCTCCCGTTGTGCCCCTGCGCAAGGGGGGTGGCGTGTGAACGGCAAGGTTGTCACCCCCCATAGCGGGATTCGGCTTCACCTGTTCCGCGACGGGTGGTGGCTGTTCGGTATCGCCGCGGTGGTCGCCGGGTCCTTCCTCATGTGGGTGGCCGCGGCCGTCTCCGGCCTGCTCAACCACGGGCGGCTCGCCACAGTGTCGTGGTCGGAGGCGGGGCAGGCGCTGGTGAAACTGCCAGCCGACCCCCTGGACCCGGGGAAAGCATTCCCGCCCGGGGCCGGGGTGGGCCATGCTCTCATCTTCTACCCCGTGCTCCTCGCCACCGCGGTTGGTACCGCAGTGGTCGGGCGCAAGGCATGGCGCCGGTGGTCCGCCTGGAACTCCGAGGGCACCGACGGCCTCGCCACCAAGGGCGAACTGGAGGCGGCTCTCGGCGAGGCCTACGCATTGTCCCGGCTTCCTGCCCTGCGCCCCAGTCTGGCCAAGCAGGCCAAGGCGGCCGGCGCGTCAGCCAAGGCGCAGTCCCTACTGCCAGCCTGGCTCCGCAAGGACGATCCGAGGCTGTCCGTGGCCAAGCCGAGCGTCAAGACCGTCGCCGTCCACATCGGCGTGTCGGATCCCACGGGTGTCCCGCTGTGGGTGCCAATCGAGGAAACGCTTCTTCTGGTCGCGCCGCCCCGAGAAGGCAAGACGAGCCAGATCATCATGCCGGGAATCCTTGATTTCGAAGGAACGGTTCTGGCGACCAGTTCGAAGGTTGACATCCTCTACGCCACCGCGAAACTCCGGGAACGGCACGGCCCCGTTCAGGTTCTGGATCCGACCGCTCTTTCCGGGTGGCCGCACCAGTTGCGATGGTCACTGGTGGACGGCTGCCAGGATTTCACAACAGCCCGAAAACGCGCCGAGACCCTCACGTCCACCACGAAATCGGAGGAGGGCACAAAGAACGGCGGCTATTTCGCGATGAACGCGCAGATCCTGATTACCTGCTGGCTTCACGCGGCCGCCCTGGAAGGGCTTGGGGCAATGAATTTGCTGCGCTGGGCCACCGCGCCCAGCATCCGCGAGCCGGTGGACATCCTCGCCAGGCACGGCCGGTCGGACCTGGCCCGCGCGCTGGCAGCCCAGCACGCCGCGGCGCCTGAGGAGCGCAGTGCCTCGTGGCGTACTGCGGAGCAGAGCTTCACTGCGCTGTATGACCCGCTCGTGGCGCAGATCTTCGCAGCGGACCCGAAGGATCCGTCCCTGTTCAGCATCGAGCACTGGCTGCGCACGGGCGGAACGCTGTTCTTGATCGGCGAGGAGGACGAGGGAAGCAGTCTCGCCCCGATTATGGCGGCCTTCACCAGGTCCATTCTTGACACCGCGAAGAAGGTTGCCGCAAAGATGCCGAACGGGCGGCTCGACCCACCGCTTGGCTTCTTCGGTGACGAGTTGGCGAATGTCGCGCCACTCCCTCAGATTCCGTCCCTCATGAGCGTCAGCGGATCGCAGAATATTTTCGTTGTCGCCGTTCTCCAGAATCTCGCCCAAGCTCAGGAAAGGTGGGGCGAGATCGGTGTTCGAAAAATGTTCGCCGCGGCCACAGTGAAGGTAATTCTCGGTGGCGTCAGCGACGAGCAGGAACTGAAGACGTACAGCGCGTTGGCGGGGGAATTCGAAGAGGATACGGAGTCCATATCGGACAGCGGAGACAGCATGTCGGTCTCTGTATCGACCCGCCGGCGGGCGGTGCTGGAGCCGGCTGACATCCGGATGATTCCCGAGCGACACGGTCTGGTGGTGCACCGCCGCACCAAGGTCACCAAGGTCAAGTTCGAGCGCATTCACGAAAGTTCTCGCGCTGCGGAGATCAAGGCCGCGACGGATGCCGCCCTGCGGGAGGCACAGAACAGTGGCTAAGAACGAGGACTTCGGCCTGGAGGAGCCGGAGGAGGACCCGTTCCAGCCGCTGCTCGACGCGCTGGACGCCTTCAACGGCGAGCAGAAGATCATCACTAATCGGCTCACCGAGATCGAGCAGCAGCTCAGCACGCTCCCCCAGCAGGCTGCCGCCGGTGCGGTGGGCGGCGGACCGGCGGCGGGCGGCGCCCCGGCCGAGGGCGAGCGGGTGCCGGGGGCGGCCATCGACTGGCGCAGCGTGCCGGAGGATCAGTACCAGGAGCTGTGGGACAAGTTCGTGGATTGGGTGCTGTGGCTGGCCGACGAGTTCGAGCTCTCGACCGATCAGCTTCCGCGCCAGTGCTGGTACCTGCACGGCGCGGCGCGCCAGGAGCTCACCGCGCTGTGGACGGGCTGGGAGTCCGCCTACAACCCGACGGGGCAGGATGCGGCCGCCGGGCCGTACTTGTGGCACGACGCTCTGGCACGGGTGCTTGAGCGCCTTCCTCGGATGTACCTGGGCGAGTGCGCGAACGGCTACCACCAGCCGCGCACCCGGGTGCCGTTCACTGGCAGCGCCGAGTACCGCGATGCAGTGCGGGGGCAGGTGAGCCCGCCGCAGGGAGCCTGAGCGTCGACGGGTCATGCAGGTGGGGGGGGGGGGGGGGGGGGGGAGGGGGGGGGGGGGGGGGGGGGGGGAGGGGGGGGGGGGGGGGGGGGGGGGGGGGGGCCG
>NZ_JBWKFN010000009.1:224037-296934 GCF_056434245.1 Streptomyces sp. NPDC044064 | reverse complement strand
GGCCTGTAGGCCCCAGATGATCTGGGGCCTACAGGCCCACCTGCATGACGCCACCTGTCACCGTGTTCTGGCTGCCATCGTCGGCGACTGCAGCTCGGCGAAGTAGTGCTGCGCGCGGGCAGGCTTGGGGGGCAGCGGAGCCGCACAGGCGGCCCGCCGGCCGGCTTCCAGTTGCCGAAGACGCATCTGAGTCTCGGTGACGACCTGGACGTGGCGTCGGGCCCGCTCCTGTCTCTGGGTTCCTGCCTCGTCGGCTTCTGCCTCCTGAGCCATGGGTGCGGTCCTCTCCCTTCTTCGGGTTCTGCGGTGAGTCCTCTGTCAGTTTCGGCCGGCGCCTGCTGTCCGCGCGAGTGGCTGCTGAGCCTGCCGCGCGGCCTGGTCCTGCGGGCGTATCGGTGTGACGGCAGGGCTCGCTTCCTGCGCCGCTGCCTCCTGCGGGCGCTCCGTCGTGAGAGCCTGGACGCGCTTGCCGCTGTCCTTGAGAAGGCTCGCCACCCGGGCCTGGTTGGAGGGGCGCCCGCGCCGCTCCGGCTCGGGTGCGCTCGTGGGCTTCTCCGGACCGGCTGACGGTGCTGCGGGCCCGGATACCGGCTGGGACTCAGCGGACGGCGGCACGGATGCGGGCGTGTCCCCTCCTGCCGAGGGTCCCGCGCTCGCCGGGGGCTCGGCTGCGGGCCCATCCGGGGTCGGTGCCTCGCTGGCCTCAGCGGCACCAGCCTCAACGGGGCTGGCTTCGGCCGATGCGGAGTTCGTGGTCGGGGCCTGCGGCGCGGCTTCCGTCGGCAAGTTGGCGCGGTAGGTGGCGAGTTCGGACTCTGCGCGCAGCAGGGCGTGCTGTAGTTCGTCCGGGTCGGTGATGAGCATGGCCCGGCGGGAGGGGCCCTCGGGGCGCGACGCATCCGCCTCCGAGACGATGCCCAGTCGCTCCATGACTGCCAGCGCATGCTGGGCACGTTCGAAGGTGTCCGGGTCGTCGGCCAGAACTAGCGGCGAAGGCTCTTGAGTGGCAAGGGCTCGCTGTGCGAACTCGTGGATGTCCGTCGCGGTCAGCCGCGCTGCGGCAGCTGGGTCGGGTGTGGTGTCTCCGCTGATGGTGCGGTGAATGCGCTCGGCCCAGGCGTCGAGCAGTTGGCGCCGCGGGTTGCGTTCCGACAGGGTTTCCGCGAGCTCAAGGACTGCGGTCCGAATACGGCTCCACTCTCCGATCCGGGCGGGGCTCTCCACGTTCTTGAGTAGGAAGCCGATCCGTTCGGAGGGATCGAGGGCTGCGTCGAGACCGTTGCTCTCACCGCTCTGCGCGGTGAAGTCGAGCCAGGCCAGTAGCGCCCGGGCGTGAATGTCGGCTCGAAGTGTGGGCGACTCGGGGTCGTCCGGGTCTAGCGCTTGCAGTTCCTTCCATGCCGTGCGTGCCTGCTGAATGGCCGTTTCGAACACGGGATTGGGCTTCTTGCCCGTGTAGTGACCGGGTACCCGGCTCTCTCCTTCGCTGATCCTGCCGCGGAGGAGATCAACGGTCTCGCTGGCCCAGTGGTGCACTGCCTCCCACAGAGCCGTGCTGAGGCGCCATCCCTTGCGCTCGGACACCTCAGCCAGGTAACCAGCCAGGGTTGCTATCATTTCGGCGCCTCGGATCTTCAGCGTCCGCCCGAGACCATTGAGCTTCCGGTCGCCCTGGAAGCGCTCCAGTGCGACGTCCAGGCGCGTCCAGCGGCGGGTGAGGTCGGCAGCTGCCTGGGCTGCCGGCGACCGGCGAACACTGGGAAGGGAGTTGCGCAGCGCGTCCCAGGTGAGGGCCTCTGGCCAGCTTGGGATCGGGAAGCGGCGCTGGTTGGGCGGGGCGAGCGCCTCCAATGCGGTGACGAGCTTGTCCATCTCCCGCGTGACCGCGAGGTAATGTGTCAGCCCGATGCCGGGCTCGAGGACCCCAGCGGCCTGATCGGCGGTGTCGGTGGCTGCCCGCGTGAGTGCGCGGAGTGTCTCGGGGACCGGGTGGGTGCGGACACCTTCGCGCGCCAACTCCTCGGAAAGCGCCGTGCTGTTGATGCTGATGGCCCGGGCGACCGTTGAGGTGAGTGCAGCCTGCCGACGCTGGCGGGCATGCTCGCTGCTGCTGGTGTCGGTTCGGATGGCGGTAAGCGCAGCGTTGGCGGCCGCGACGAGCAGAAGGATCTGCTGGTAGCGCTGGTCTTCGCCCAGAGGGGGCCGTTCCAGGACCGTCCGCCTCTCCATGGCGGTGAGCGTCTCGAACTCCTGCATCAGCGGCTGGAGGTCGAGTGGGACCGTGAGCGTGACCTGCTCACCTGCGGCGGCGAGAGTGGCGTCGGCCTCCTGCGCCTCTGCCACCAGGCGCTCGCGGATGGGCGTCGTCGACGCGGCAGCCTGCGAAGCTGCGGTGGCAGTGGGTGCTGTCTCGCTGGATTCAGCCGCCTGGATGACGGGTTCCAGGTCGGCGGCCAGCTGCTCCGCGGGCAGGGCCTGCGCGGGCTCGGCGGTGTCGGTCGCTGCCATGATTCGGAACTCCTCCTGGAAGTGTGTCGCCTGCTGGGCGCGTTGGCGCTCCTCCATGACTTGGTGGATGGCTTCGGATGCCCGGCGGAAGGCCGAGTCGGCGCTTTCGTGCGGGTTGCGTTCGGTGAAGGCCGCGTAGGTGGTGTGCTCGGCTCCCATCTCCAGGGTGTCCTGGAGGTGCAGCGCCAGCTTGATCACGGTTGCCTCGGGCAGCCGTGCAGCGCCGAGCATCACGCCGATCGCCTGGGCCGCGTCGACCGGGGGCAGGAGACTCTTCTCGTCCTGCATCTTCTTGAGTGTCTCAGCGGCCCGGAGTTCAACGACCTGCGCGAGGGCCTCGTCGAGGGGGAGCTGGCCTTCCGTGAGGGCCTGATGCAGGGCGGCATCGCCTTGATTCAGGCGCAGTTCGTCAGGGTCCTTGGCACCCTCGATAAACACGGCGTGGACAGGGCCGTCCCATTCGGCGGTCAGCGCGGCCTGACGGATCAGCGCGTCCTGGCCGCCTCGATCGTTGTCGAGCACGAGCACAAGGGGTTGCGGGCCGTCGTGAAGGGCCGCGAGTTCGGCGATGTGGTTGGTGGTGAGCGCTGTGCCGCAGGGGGCGACGGAGACGCCGGGGCGCTCGGGGTCCGGGTGACCGACGGCATCCAGGGCCGCGGTGTTCGCGTTGGCATCGAAAGACCCCTCGCTGAGGTAGATCGGGCCGCCGCGTGCGGCGGTGGCTTGCCAGCCGTCAGGCCCGTACAGCTGCTCGCCCTTCTTGAAGACGGCGGTGTTCTTGGAGCGGTACTTGCCGTAGACCTCAATCGCCGTCGGATCCAGAGCGCGGCCGATGAAGGAGACGACGCGGCCTTGCTCATCGCGGATGGGAAGCACCACGCTGTCGATGAACTGATCGACCTCCTTCCCCTTGTCCGTGATGTTCAGAAGGCCCGCGTCGACCAGCTCGTCCTTCGTGAATCCCTGCTTGCGCAATTCGTTGGTGATCGCGCGCCAATTGCGTTTCCGTCGTCCAGCGGGCGCGTAGCCGATGTTCCAGCGTCGGGCTTCGGCCAGTTCGGTGATGCCGCGCTTCTCGGCGAGGTGCGTTTGGGCGGCAGCCGCCCCCGGGGTGGCCAGCGCTTGTTCGAAGAGAGGGAGAGCAGCTTCGAGGGCGGCGTAGATCCGTTCCGGGGCGACCGGTTCCTGCTCCCGATCGCCGGTATCCACGGGAGAGGGTGCGGCTGCGCGCTGGTCGCGCGGGCTCTCCTCCGTCAGGGACGTTTCTTGGGCGCGGGCGCGTGAAGTGGGGCGTCCGGTGGCGGCGAGTTCGGGCTCTGGTGCCCTCTCGGAGGCATCCTGGGACGCGGGCGAGGCTTCGTCGGGTGCGGGCGACGCGGCTGCCTGCGGCTCGGCTCCGGCGTGCGCTTCGGGCGTATGCATGCCTTCCTGAGGCTGGGGAGGGTTGAGGCCCTGCGTCGCGGTCGAGGAGTCCCTCTGGGCGGCAATGCGGAGGCGTTGGGATTGCAGCCACTCGTCGAGCGGAACAGTTCCGAGGCGGCTGTACGTGTTAACCGGGACAGAATGGAGCCGCTTCACTTGCATGTCCGCGATGACGGTTGCCAGGATGATCAGGTCTGTCATTTCGGACGCTTCATCGGCCAGCCTCTGTGCCTCCTGGCGGGCGATCGGCGAGGGTCCGCTTGTTGCTTGCGGTACAAGTCGTGGTCCGGACGGCGCCGTCTGGCCGCTGGCCTTCAAGCGTGCAGCAATGGCCTTCATCAGCCGTGGGTAGGGGGATTCTTCACGCGGCGGGCGCACGCTGGGGTTGAGCGGCGTCATGTCGGTGGGTGCCACAGTCAGGACGGGCTCCGGGTCGTCTTCGAGGCTGAAGACGATGCCCGCGGGCGTTGCTTCCCAGAAGAGCGGCAACTGCCGCTTTCCGATGTGCCCGTACATCGTGCGCGTGGCTGGGGCGCCGCCATGGTGCAGGGCATTGCGCACGTCTGCTGCGAGACGGTCCGAGGCTAGGTTCTGGAAGGCGTAGGCGTCACCGTTCACGGTGAGCACGACGACCTGGCCCGCGGGCTGGGGGGTGGCGGCGGTGCGGGGCTGCGCCGCCCTTGTGGGCTGGGCAGCCGGAGGGGGTGCAGCCATGGGCTTCTCCATCGGCTCGGTGGTGTGCTGGGTGTGTTCCGGAGTGGCCGTGGGCGGCTCCGGGTCTGCGGTGCTCGAGGCGGCGGCTTGCTGATGGGCACGCGGTTGGGGGGCGGAGGAGACGAGGGTTAGTTGAGGTTGGGCGGCCGATGCGGCCTCGGTCGGCTGTTGCAGTGCGGTGAGTACTTTGAGCAGCGCGTTGGGGTCCGGGAGTTGCGCGACCAGCTCATGTCGGCGGCGGCGCTGTTCTGGCGTTCCGGTCGCTGTCCGGGCGGTGCGGACTGTGAAGGCTGTCGTGTAGTTGGCGACGGCGCTTCCCTCGGGGGTGATCGCGATCGATCCGTCCCAGCCGGCGATGTAGTCGAGGTGGCTGCAGACCTGGCGGGGGTCCAGTCCGAGCATCTCGGCTTCGTCCGTAGCGCGGGAGCGGTGCCCGGCCACGGTCTCGGTGAGCTGGCTGATGGTGGGGGGCGACTGGGTGGTGTCTTGGAGCAGGGTCGTGAGGTCGGCGTGGAGCGCGCGTTGGACTTCGCCGACCAGGCGGTGTTCTTCGGTGTTGGTGATCTGGTCGAGGACCGTTCGGGCGTTCTCCTCGAACTGGGCCAGAGGGTAGGCCTCCTCCCAGGCGGCCTGGCCGATGACCTGATCTGCACCGTCGGAGAGATAGGCGGCGGCGAGCGCCGAGAGGTCTCGGCGTGGGGTCCGCGTGTAGCGGCGCTGTGCTCTGTCGAGGGAGGGCCAGAAGCTAGTCTCGGCGGTGCTCGCAGGTGTGGCGGGTGGTGCCTGGAGGGCGGGCAAGTCCAGTGCTGCGCGCGCCTTGTTGTGCTTGTCCAGCCAGCCCACGCGCTGAAGCATCCAGGCGAGGCGGTCTTGGGCGGAGCGGTAGGCGGCGTGGACGGGTCCGTTGAGACGGCGTGTGTTCATCAGGCGGCCGTCGTTGAGGCTGCCGTCCCAGCCGGCTGCGTCGGCCAGCACCGCGGTAACCGCGCCCGCGTCGATGCCACGGCGTTGTGCTTCGGCTTCGGCCTGCTCAACCACGTGAATGAATGCACTGTGGCTACGCCGGTAGGCCTGTTCGGTGGGTACGTCGCGCCCGTATCCGCGCGCATAGTGCAGGACGCCGGGTGCGATCATGGCCGTCTGGAACTGCTCTTGCGCTTCTTCGGCACCGGCGACGAGTTCCTCACGGAGTGCCTGGCCGGCTTGGGAGGCCAGGGCGCGTACGGAGGAGTTGCGGGTTCGGCTGAGCGCATTGCCAAGTGCGGCGTCGAACTCTGCCAAGGGGTTGAGCTGTTGGAATAGGGCTCGTGCGTCGCTTCGGACCTTCGGGTCCGTGATGTGTCGCGTCGCCTCGGACCGCGGATCGGTGTGGGGGTTGGTGGCTGGCGGCAGCTCGGCGCCGCGACTGCGCCATGCCTGTATCCGCTTTCCTCCCATGCGGCCGATCTGCGGCCACTTGGCGATATGGAAGGGGGACCGTGTTTCCTCTTCGGCTGCTGACGGGGGTATCGCGATAGTGCCGGAGTCGGTGGTGGGCGTCTGCCTGGTCGGCACTGTCTGCGTGGGGGATGCGGCTTGCTCGGCCCTGGGGTCCTCCGCGGGCTCGATGTCCTGGTCCATGCCCTGGGCGGGCGTTGCCGACTGCGTGGAGGTGATCTCGACGGGTGTGTTGTTGTGATCTCCGAAGAGTCCGGCCCCATCAGTTTCGACTACGGCTTCTTCCGCTGAGCGTCCCCCGTCGGCGTCCCAAGTATCGAGGCCGCCGGGGTCCGAGACGACATCGGCCAGCACCGCAGGCGCCGAGGTGGTGCGTACTACGGCGCTCCCATCTGCGCCCTCGGGTGCGGCCATCCCAAAATGCGCCTCTGCGCTTGCCCCTTGGCGTATCGGTGTGTTCCGGCGGCGCGGCTGGGGCGGCCTTGCCGTGGCATCGTTGCTGGCAGCAGACTGTTCAGCCGTTCCTGCCTGCTCGGTTGAGCGGGACGAGGGCGAGTCGCCTTCGGCGCGGGCTGCCTCGGCCGGTTCGTCCGCGAGATCATCCACGATGCTGCGTCGCCGCGTTGGGGTGGAGACCGCTTCAACGGCGAAGAGTGCGTCTTCGTCCCCTGCCTCACGTGTCGGCTGGTCGCCTTGGACCTGGCTGGGCGCAGTCATGGGTGTCGCGGGATGGGATGTCTGCTGTGCCGCTGTAGCCTCGGTGGCTTCCCTAGCTTTGGTAGCAGCGCGCTCGGCGGCCCGCCGCTCCAAGCCGGCGACGTCCGCGTCGAGGCGCTGGGCCTGGACATCGAGCGCGGTGCACAGGACGAGCATGTCTTCGCCAATGCCGGACTGTGTCCTTACAGACAGCGGCAGTTCGGCGTTGATCTGCTGGACCCTGGGCAGCGCTGCGCGCAGTGCTGTGGCTCGTTCACGGCAGCCTTCGGCTCCGCTACCCGCGGTTTGCAGCGGTGCGAGCTCCTGCTCGACCTCGTCCAACGCTGCGCTGAGGCCGGGCACCGTTTCCGAGCGCCGCTCGGCTTCCGCCTTGAGCCGGGCAAGCAAGGAGTTGGGGCCAGCTATGCGGTTCATGTCGAACTGCATGGCGCTGAGGGAGCGATGCGGCCCGAGCAGCCGTGCCAGGTCTTCGGGACGGCGTCGTTCGCGGGGAACGACCGGCAGTTCCTCGCTGGCTTCCGGGAGGTAGGGATACTCGTCCTCGCCGAAGCGAAGGCCGATGTGGGGTGTTCGGTTAGTGACGTGGAAGATGTCCGTCACCGCGAGGCCGGTGCGCCCGCGGGCCACGAGGTCACCGACGCGGACTTGGTCGGCTCGGCGTGGCTCGGGCCGCAGGTCGTCGCGGTACTTGCTGGGGTCGACAACTACGCTGGCCGGCAGGCGTGTGATGAGGACGTGCGGTTCGTCCGCGGCCAATACCTCCCCTGTCCCAGCGTCTGTGAGAGTGGCCTCGAGCAGCGCGACGGAGCCCCCGAGCTGCCCGTCGTAGGACGGATACACCAGGCCTTGGACCCTGACTACCTCGGGTTTCTCAGCCAAGCCGCGGGTGCTGTCCGGCCATTCGAGACCGCCCCGGCCGACGGTGAGGGTCACGTGGTCGCCGGGCTGCATCTGCTTCGGCGTGATCTCGTGAGGCTCTGGCGTATCCGGCCGCGATTCCGCCTCTTGCGCGTACTTGTCGCGAGGTTCGGGCGCATCGTCGTCGAGCTGTACGAACTGGCCGAGCTCGCCCAGGTCGCTGAGGGTGAAAGTGATGCTGTCACTGGTCTGGACGAGGGGGTGGCCGTTGCTGTCGAATCGGCGCAGTCCAGTGGCGCTGTGGTCGGTCCGGGCGAGGGGGCGTCCGCTCTCGTCCCACAGGCGGACTCCGTCGAGGTGGATGTCTCCGCTGTCCGGAGACACCGAGGTGGCGGTCGCCCAAAGAGTGATGAGGTGCGTGGCTCCGAGCGCTTCGGAGAGGAGGAGTCGGCCGTACAGCGTGCTGGCCGGCGTCTGCAGTTGGACGCGTTTCCCAGCCTCGAGTTCGAACGGCAGGACGCGGGTGCCGAGGGTCTGTCCCTGGTCGTCTACCGCGGACCGCTGCGGTTCACCCGTTGCCAGGGCTACGCGCTCGTCGGGGCCTACGGTGCGTGGGCCTGCGGTGGTCAGCAGCGTGATCTGGTCGTCCGTGCGGTGCGTAATGGACAGCACCCGCTCCGGCAGCGTGGGGTCCGCCTCATGCCGCAGTTCCGTGCCGTCCTGGATCTCCCGGCCCCAGATGCGTCCGGTTCCGGCTCCGTTGTTGTCCGTTCGCTCGCGTTCAAGGTCGTAGCGTCGTTCGGCGTTGCGGTGTTGGTCGCCGAACTGAGTGGTATGTTCGGCGTCGATGCGCAGGAAGGCGAGCTTCCACCTCTCCCCGCGGTCACTGCCGCGATCGTCGGGGCGGACGTCGGGGGCTGCCCAGTTGAGCGGGTTGCCGTCGGCGTCGCGCAGGGTGGCGACGAGCGCGGCCCAGCCTTCGGCAGCTTTGCGGGTGGGGTGGTTGGTGCGTGCCTGGTGGTTTGGGTCGCTGGCCGGGATGAGGCTGTTGCCGCTTCGGGCGGTCAGGACGAGCCACCCAAGGGGTGCCGAGATGAGCGCGAACTGTCCGTCCGCGGAGAGGTGCACGGTCTCGGGGTTCTGGGTGGCGATGTTCCGCAGCGCGGTGCGGTGCTCCTCGGGCAGCGCCGGGTCGGCGCCTTGAGCCCAGTAGGCCAGCAGATCGTCACGGCGGCGGAAGGGGCCGATGTCCGGGTCGGGGTCTTCTGGCCGCTGTGCCTCGAGTGCTGCGTCGTCTGCGGCGGCTCGCTGGGCCTGGAAGCGGAGTCCGGTCTTGTTGTGCAGCTCGTCGTAGGCGTAGCCAGGGATGGTCTGGGTGTAGCGCAGCTCGTCGCTGGTGGTGAACTGTGCCCAGTTGATGGGGGTGCCCTCGGCGGTGGTGGCGTGCTCCAGGAGGTCGGCGAATTCGGTCGCGTCGCGCTTGGTGTCGTCGCCGTCTCCGTTGGAAATGAGGGTCCCGCTGGCGGTGTGGACGGTGTACCACTTGCCCTTGCGGTACAGCGGCTTGTTCTTGGCTGTGGACTTGGCGACGAGGAACGAGCCGCGCTCGGTGACGTGTGCGCTCGCCAGGTCGAGGTTCGCCAGGAATGGTGGCTGCAGGGTGGTGAGGTAGTCGAGGGCCTCCCGGCGGGTTTCGGCGCGCTGCTGAGGGGTCGGCTCGGCCGGCTCAGCGGGAGGCGGTGGGGTCCGCTCTGCGGTCAGGTGGATCAGGCCGTGTAGTGATCCGGTGGCGAAGTCATAGACGCGCAAGGTTTCGCCGAGTCCGGTGATTTCCTGTCCGGTATCGCGGTGGAAGTAGCGGGCCTCGAACAGATGCCAGCCACCTTCGACGTCGCCGACCCGTGCCTCGACTGCGACCCACGAGTTTTGCCCCTTGAACTGGGCGAGGTCACCAGTGACGAAGTGGCTGCCGAGGCTGAGCGCACCTTCCTCGAAGCGGATGCGGTCGCCGCGCTGGACGTCCGGGGCCTGGATCCAGCGTCCCAGGATGTTGCCGTCCGAGTCATAGGCGTGGGGGTCGAGTTGATCGCCGAGGTCCAGGCGCTCATCGTCGTCGACCCGGATAGTGGAAGCACTGGTGGTGATAGCGCGTCGGTCAGATCCGGGGATCGTCTTGACGCTCAGGACGCGTACGGGGATGTCGCGGCCGGCCGAAGTGGAGCGGTAGCTCAGGAGGGTGTCGGTCGTGACGTCACGGGCGAAGATGCGGCCGCGGCCGGCGCCGTTGTTTTCGGCGTCGGCCAGAGCGATGGCGTATTTCTCGACGGCGTCACGGCCCTGGTCGCCGTGCTGCTGGGCGTGTTCGGCGCCGAGGCGGAGCAGCGCCAGTGGCATGGGCTCGTTCTGGTCGGTGTGGAAGTCCCGCAGGTCGAGTGCGGGGTTCTCCCAGGCGATGGGCTCGCCGTTGTGTCCGCGCAGGGTGGTGAGCTGGTGGGCGAAGTGCTCGGCGAGCTCGCGGCTGGTGTGGTGGCTCGTTTCGAGGAGGCTTCCGCCGCTGCGGGCGGGCACGACGGTCCAGGGGTGCGCCGAAACGTCGTCGCCGATGTGCTCGATCAGGGTGAAGAGCTTGTTGGCCGAGAGGTGAAGGGTTCGGTTCGGGTCAGCAGCTGCGGCTCGCAGGAACTGGCGGGCTCCCTCAGGGAGTTCCGGATCGCCGCCGGCGGACCAGTAGGCGCGCATGGAGTCTTGGTCCCGGAAGGGGGCGGCGACGCCGTCCTCAGGGTGTGGGAGGGTCGCGCGCTCAGCGTCGAGAGCCGCCTGCCGCTGCTCCTCGGCAGCGGCCGCCTTGGCTGCGGCGAGTTCGTCCCGGGTGCGTTGGCTCACCTCCCCCAGAGAGAAGGCCAGTTGCCCGATGGCCTGGTCGGTGGCCTCGTAGGTGTCAAGGTGCTCCCAGTCGACTGGCTGGCCGTCTTGCGTCGGGGTGGCAGCGATGGCGTTGGCTATGGCCAGGGCCTCGCTCTGGGTGGTGTGGCCGGCGCTGTCACCGACGACCGCACCGAGGCCGATGTGGACGATGAACCAGTGGTTCTTGCGGCCAACGGCGGTGATGTCGCGCTGAGTGGCAGTGGCGCGGGCGATCAGGAAGCCGGGCGGGTCGCTGAGCTTGCCGTCCGCCAATGCAAGCACGGTGGCGAGGCGGGCGCTCCGTTCCCCAGCGGCAATGTGCTCTGCCGCGGACTGCGGGGTCGAGAAGCGGGGCGCTGCAGGCTGGGCCACGTTCTCCTCAGGGGGCACCGCGACCTTGCGGTTTGGCGGGGAGGGCGCTTCACGAGAGTGGGCCTGGTTCCCCGGCACGTGGGTGACTGCTGTCAGGGCTGCCGGAGCGTGCTCGGGAGCGTTCTTGAGTAGCCAGCGGGCGTGTGTACCGTCGGGGTCGAGGCCCGGTGTGAGGGTGCGGATGACCGCGACGGCTGTGTACCAGTTCCTGCCTTCGGCGTCGCGGAAGCTGCGCAGTCGCTCGGTGAGACCCGGCTGATCGAAGTCGAGGGGTTTCCCCTCGTGGTCCCGTAGCGCCTCAAGGGCGGTGGCCAGTGTTTCCGCCTCGCGCTGGGTGCGGACGGGGAAGACACCGGCAATGGTCTGGAGCCGATGAGTGGACTGGAGCACCCAGTTGGAGACGATCCGGGGTGCACTGTCGGCTGTGTCCCAGAGCTGGGCCCGATCGTTGAGGGAAGCATGGTCTGCGCGGGTCCGGGTCTTCCTGTCGCCGCGGTGCAGGACGATCCGCTTGCCGGGCGAGAGGCGCACTGGGGCGAGATCGATGGTCCTGCCGTTCTCATCGATCGCTTCCTCGCCGGCGGCACGGCGGCAGTACTCGACGAACCGCTGCTCGGCGGTGGTTGCGGCGTCGGGCAGGTTGCGCAGGTAGGTACGCAGGGCCCGGCTGTTCGCGAAGCGGGGAGCGGGCGGCTTGGCCTGCGGGCTCTTGGCAGCCGGGTGGTGGTCGCGGAAGTAGGCGGCCATCGCCCCATGAGGACTTCGGTAGGCGCGCTTCTCTGTGCTCCCGTCGCTGTGGTGGACGCGATACCCGCGCTTGCGCGTGCGCCGCGGATCGTCGAGGGGCTCTTCGGCGACTTCCGGCATGCCGTTGGTGTCATGGGCGATGTGCGCGAGCGTGGTGTCGTTGTGGTCGAGGATCGCGATGCGGCCGTGTACGTCCCGGGCACCGAGGTGGAGGTGCTGCCGGGCGCGCTCCAGCGTGATCGTGCCGACGGTGTGCAGGTCCTGGGAGAGTCCGCTGCGCGTGGCCCGCTCGGCGTCGAGCCGGGTGCGGAGTTCCTGAAGGGTGATGAGGCGCCGTGTGAGCGGCTCCTCGGGGTCAATCTCGGTCAGTGCATGGGGGTGGGCGGAGTCCAGCCAGGTCGTAAGCCGGGTGATCGCCTGGTGCAGTTCGATGTCGGTGAGAGCCTCGGGCGGCCCGATGTCCGGCGCCGGGGGCAGCGGGGTGTGGAGTTCGTCGTCGGTGGGTTCGCTCAGTTCCTCGATGGCGTCGGCGACGGTGACGAGCACGGTTTGGTGGTCTTGGTGGTCCTTGCCGCGGACGGCCAGGACTTCGTGGAAGCCGTGCACGTCCGGACCGGTGCGCAGGGTGAAGGTGTTGACCGTGGTGATGGTCTTCCACTGGTCTCCTATGAGGACCTCGAAGAAGGGCTCGAAGGACGCCGGTGTCCAGGCCATGCTCCGCTGAACGTATGGAAGGGCGCGCAGTACGTCTCGCTGAGTGGGGGTCAGGTCGGGCCAGTCCCGCGATTCGGCTGGGCTTGCCGGGGTGTCGGCCGGGGTGATGGCGGGGCTGCGCAGCAGCGTCTGGGTACGGCCGTTGTGCCGCTGTGCGGGTTCGGCGACGGTGCCGGTGACGGTGACTTCCTGGCCGGGCTGCAGGCCAGTGGGGACGTAGGGGGTGGCGTCCAGGCGAAAGGCGAGGATGGTGTTGTTGTGCGCGCGGATGGTGATCCAGTGGTAGTCGCCCTGGGTCGAGGTCTTCTTGCGGTTGCCGACGACTTGTCCGCTTCGGGTGACGGACTCACCCAGAGGAAGCTGGTTGTGGGCGCCGTCTGCCGAGGTCGTGGGCGCGTCCTCCTTCGATTCGGAGTTCGACGAGGACTCCGTTGTCTGGTCTGCGGCAGCGGTGGCAACGAGCGTGCGGGTTGGCGGCTGTTCTTCGGCGGGGGTGGGAGCTGTGGTGAAGGTGCGGTGGGCTTCGACCAGTGCCTCGTGGAAGCTGAGGCCGCTGCTAGTCCTGAACGTGGTGAGTAGCGCGGCAAGATCGGGGCTGTCCCAGTCGAGGGGGGAGCCGGTGTGGTCTACGAGCTCACGTTCCAAGTGCTGGGCCAAAGCGTGCGCCTGGTCGCGGTCGGGCATCGGTGGCAGGCCGAGGTCGAGCGCGGCGGTCGCGGGGAGGATGTGCCAGGCAGGGGTGTAGCCGCGGTCGGCACCGATGACCAGACCGCCTGCCGTTAGCTCGAAGGTGTCGTTGGGGGTGATCCAGCTGCGGGGCCAGGCTTCAACGACGTCGCGGAGTGTGCGTCGGTGCTCGGCCGCCTCGCTCGCGGGGTACCACGTCTTCACCTGGAGCGCGGTCACGGTTTTGATCAGGTCTTGGTGCGCGGCGAGCCGCTGGTCGATGCTGGGCGAGGCCCAGTCAAAGGGCTGCTGGCCTACCGCCATGTCCTCCAGCGCCTGCGCCAGCTCCAGGGCGCGGTCCACATGGTGCGTGCTGGCCGTGGTGACGGTAAGGCTGCTCCCGGTGTGCTTGATCACAAAGGACCCGCGGGAGTCTTGCCGGGCGACAACGAGGTGACCGCGCTGGGTGAGGTGGGCGGTGTCGTCCAGGTTGTCGGCTGCCCTGCGGGCGTTGTCTGCGTGGAGAGGGGCGTTGGCGGGGTCCGGAGTGTTCCTCCAGTGCGCGCGGACCTCATCGATGCTGGTGAACCGTCGCTCGGTCGGGAGTTCCTTGGGGGTCCGAGAGGTGGTCTCCAGGCGTTCGCGGATGATGCGGCAGTGGTGTGCGACAGCCCGCAGTGCCTCCTGGTCGGCTGGATCCTCGTAGGAGTGCTCCAGGGCTGCTTCGACCCGGACCGCGGAGTCGGTGGACGCCTGAAGGGTTGCTATGAGGAGGCGCAGGGGGCGTTGGTTCTCCAGGAGCCAGAAGACGTGATCGAGGTTCTTGTCGAGGTCCTCGCGGGGGTAGCGCAGGTTGGAGCCGCGGTCCACCCCTGCGCTGGCGGTCTGCCGCCAGGTGTCGATGCTCTGCCGGAGCTCGTTCAGAGAATGCTGGAAGGACTCGCTGTCCAGGATCGGGAAGTCCGTGAGCGTGTCGACGCTGTCCCGAATGGATCGGGCCAGCGCCTGCTCTTCGACTTCGGTGGGGGTCTTGAAGAGGCGGACGTCGTCGTGGTCGACGGACACTCGCCATTCACCCGGGGTCAGTTGGCGTACGGGCTTGCCGTAGAAGTGCGCGTCGCGGGAGAAGTGCAGCACGGCCTCGGGGCCGGACCAGATCTGGTTGCCGTACTTGAGCTTGCGGTCCGGCATGAGGTCCGCGGCAAACACCCGGGGTGGTGGGGCATCGCTGGCGAGGAACGCGGCGTAGGTGGTGGTACCTCGGGTCTGCTGGCACTGGTCGATGTGCCGGCGGATCTCCGCAACAACTTCTTCGCGCCGGTCGGTGACCTGTTGCGGGCGACGGTAGTTGTCGTGGTCGAGCGTCGTGAGGTGTTCGAGGAGGACCTCGTAGTTGTCCTCATCGGTCAGGTGCCTGTCGGGCCGGCCGTTGCTCTCATAGGTGTGCTGCTGATTCTGCAGTACCTCGACAATCGTCACCTTGGCGGTCTCGACGGCGAGCTGCTCCTGCAGGTAGTGCACGCTGCGGGTCGAGGGGGAATGCCCCTCCATGTACATGATCCAGTTGTGCAGCTTCTTGAGAAGCTGGTCTTCGCTGGCGCGGTGTTCCTCGCGGGTGGCGAAGGGACCCTCTTGTACGCGGTGCTCCTGTGCGCGGTAGTTCTCAACGCTGGCCCTGCCGTCCTCGATGTCCGAGGAAACGTTCCGGCCGAGTGCCGTCAGACCGCGGACCGCACCGAGGGCAGCAGTGAGTCGCGTCTCCCACTTCCGGGCGCGAGGCTCCCATCCGCGGCCGCCGCCGCCACGAATCTTGCGGAAGCCGGCTGCACGCAGTACCTCCTCGGCTCGTGCGTCGCCGGGCGCGACACCGCGGACCAGGCTCTCCAGTGGATGCCCTCGGTGGACGACCTGGATGGTGACGGCGTTGTAGGCATCCTCGTCGACGCTGGGCTCGCTCTGCTGCGCTTCGGGTGCGGGCCCTGGCGGCTCGGGGGACGTCTCCGCCGACGTCGCTTCGCGCGGTCCTGCTGCAGGGACAGCCTGGGGCATCGTCTCTGAGTTCTGCTGGACTGTGCGCAGTTCCACCTTGCGGCCGAGGGCGCGCAGCCCGGTGACCGCCTGCTCAGCGCGTGTGCGTCGTGCGTCGGGCTCGATGCGGGCGTCGGTGTCCCAGTTGACTCCGCTGGAGCCAGTGATGGGCCGGAAGGACGCATCGCGCAGGACGGCTGCTGCGGCCCGGTCGTACCGGGCGAGGCCCTGTACGCGTGATCGTGTTCCTGGCCTGTCGTCGTGGACGACGACTATGTTGGCCGCGTTGGTGATGGTTTTAGGGGTTTCGGGCCAGTTCTCTTCCTCACGGGCCCACTGATCGCGCGGGGCTCGGGCCTCCCACTCCTCCACGGTGTCGAAGAGTTGCTCGTCACTCATCTCGCGCAGAGGCGACGGCTCGGTCCACTGCTGCTGGATCTCGGTGATCGCGCGGTCTACCTGGTCGCTGTGCTGGTGCAGGAGCAGGGAACGCAGGTGGCTGCTGGCAGTGAAGAGCGGCTCGAGACCCGGAGGGGTGTAGACGTCGATGTTGCCGGCCGTCTCGTCGACCAGGTCGTAGATGCTGCGCGTGGTGCGCAGGAGCAATGCGTAGTCGGTTGTCTCGATCGCCTGGTCGATGTCAGCGAGGAGTGGGGGCAGGGCCGTGGCCAGCGGCTGGAGGCGATCGTGCTGCGGGTAGGTGGTATCGGTTGCTGCGACGAGGGACGCGGCCTGGTGGACGACCCGGGCCATCAAGACGAGGTCGGGTGTTGAGGGCTGCCGGGCCTTGTTGGCGTGCACAATCTCGTCGACGGTGAGTGGACGGTCCAGCATGGCGTCGAATGCGGCCTGGTCTGCCGTGATCTGGACCGTGCGCTGGCCGAGTGGCCATGTGACCGGGTCCACTTCTCCATAGGACCCCACGATGTCGGGGGTGTGGTTGCCCCACGTGTCCCCGGACAGGGCGGTGACACCCTCCATGTGTGCTTTGAGCTGTCCCTCGGGGGTGGTGGTGAGCTCGCGGATACGGCCGCGCAGTTGGTAGACCTCCCGGTATTCCATCTCGGGGAGTTCGCGTTCGCGTCGGGTGTGCCGGACCCCGGCGTGCGCGTCGATCTGGATCCATTGGCCCGGCTGCAGAAGCGTGGACTCGACGCGTCGGCCGATGGTGCGGCCTGACGTGTCGACGGCCTCCGTCTGCTCTGCGACGGGAAGGGCCATGTTGCGCGGGACCGCTACCGTCTGGCCGCCGTCCAGCGTCATCTCTACTTCACCACGGGGCAGCAGCGTGCGGGACGTGACGAGGACGTCACGGGACGGTTCGCCGGCGTGTGCTGGCACGTGGACCCAGCTGTTGTCGGGGACCTCGTCGGGCCAGACGTGCCCGTGAGGTGCCTCGCCACGGGAAGCGCCCTGGTCCTCGTAGGGCTGGTAGGTCCGAGCGGCAACGTAGAAGGGTTCGCGGCCACGGCTGCGGTCGAACTCGACCCGCAGGCGTGCCAGTGCCAGCCCGAGCGGCTCCCCTCGGTCGCTGCGCCACCCGTCGAAGGCCGGGCGGAAGTCGGTTGCTGCCCAAGGAAGCGGTGCGCCGCCCTCGCCAGTCACGTCGGCGAGGTGCTTGGCGAATGCCTCTGCCTCCGTCTTGCTGGCGAAGCTGAGGTTGTCCGCAGTGCTGTCGAACGGCATGCCGGCACCGGACGGTGCGAGGCGCCAGTCGCGGGTGCTGCCGAAACGGATCAGTCCCCCGGCCATGACCTCCATGGACGCGTCGGCGGCCCGGTGGTTCCACGCCAGTTTCAGGGGGCCGTTGCTGGTGTGCTGAGCCCTCTGCCGGTAGTAGGCACGCAGTTCTTCCAGATCTTGCGGGGCCTGATCAGGAAGCGCCGGCAAGGCCTGCGTATGGGACGGCTGCTGAGGCGGGGCCTGGGTGTCGGGGGTCGCCGGGGACTGGGGATCGGGCATGGGGACTGCGACCTCCTTCTCGCGCGTGGCGGCATGCCGCCAGATGACGGGGGCCCTCATGGTGTGCTCGTCCAAGGCGGTGAATTCGCCCGAGATCTCATAGTTGTTCCGGTCGGCCAATGCCAGGGCTTGCGCGGTACGGACGGCGCTGATGTGGCGCCCGGGCCTAAGAAGCGGGGCAGACTGCCGGAAGTTGCCCAGCCGCACACCGTGACAGTCACACGAGAGGTAGTGGCGGACGCGGCGCTTTTCGTCGGCGGCGAGGTAGAGCCACTTGGTCTCGCCGGTGCAGCCATCACGGTGGTACGGGACGGCGGCGTCCTCGTCATCGATCGTGCCCGTGTCCTCCTCCGGCTCCATGGGCTGGGCCGGTGCATCAGGCATGCCATCGGTATCCGGGAGTTCGACCTGCCCTGGCACGGGGCTGACAGGCGGCAGCGCGGGGGCAGTGGCGCGTCGGTCTAGGCCGTACGCGCTGGGTTCCATCTGGCGCCAGTCCTGGCCTCCGCCGCTTGTTAGCACGGCAGCTGGGGAGCTCTTCTCCTTTTGTGTCTCTGGCTCTGGGGAGGTGCTCTGTTCCGGCTCTGCGGCGGCTGTGGTCGGCGGGACTGCTGCCGATGCAGGGGTGGAGCCGGTGTCCGTCGGCGCGGCGGAGGACAGTCCTTCGCGTGCAGCGGCAAGCACGGACCGAAGCGCGGACACTCTGCCGCGGAAGTCCTTGTCATCCGCGGACAGGGAGCCGATCAAAGCGTCAGCCTGGTTCGCTGCGTCAGCGAGGGAGCTCGCTACGTTGTCTGGGTGCAGCGGCCTGCGGACGGCTGCCCGGGCACGATCCTTGAGGGCTTCCAGGGCGGGGACGTGATTGACCGGCATGATCGGGGCACCGCCGACCGTGTCGACGGCCGTCCGGACCCGTCGGCGCAGCGCGGTGAGTGCCACTTCGTCGGAGGTGAAGGCCCAAGCTCCGGTCGCCGCCCGGAGGATGCCGTGCTTGAGGTGGCTGTAGTGGATGGTCTCCTGTGTCGGCTGGCTTTCTCGCTCTCCGTGAAGGGTGACGGTGCCGGTGTCGGACCGCTCAAGGCGCTGGAAGATGAACGGTTCGCCGACGAGGTCCTCGTCCAGCGTGTACCGCAGGGTGCCCGGGGTGCGACGCAGCCCCGGGATTCGGACGAGGTCGCCGGGTTTCAAGTCGCGCAGGAAGCTGGGACGCCAGCCGTCCGGTGATGCCTCCTGCCGCGCTTCGAGGTCGTTGAAGGCCCACTGGCGGACCTTGTCGGCATTGTCTGCCACCGGCGTGGTGTATCCGTCTGCGGAGAGGTAGACGAAAGCCTTGGGCTTCATCCGGATGATCGCACCGAGCAGGCGGCCAGATTCGTCATGCAGGAGTTCGCCGCCGCGCTGCTCCAGGGCATTCGGCATGTCGAGTAGGGCGGCAACGGTCTGCCGTTCGGCCTCCTGGTGCTGCGCGGCGGCCCGGCGCCGGTCCACCGCGGTGGTCAGAGTTTCGCGGCGACGGCTGATCGCTGTCTCGTGCTCCGGGCTTCGTGCCGGCAGCGCGAGGGTTGCCAGTTCATCGGCGATCTCGGTGTCGCTGCGGTTCTCCTCGGGCGCAAGGAGCGGGCGCGCGTGCCCGGTCTCAACGACAGGATCTGTCCAGCGGGTGAGGACGCCTGCACGCCGCTGGGCGTATACCGAGGTGACCATGCGGCTCGCGCCGTCCGCGGTGGTCAGCTTGAGACCGTCGACCGCGGTAACGCGACGCCAGTAGCTGTCGCCGCGGAGGCAGATCTCGTCGCCGGGCTCGAAGTCGGCGACGGACCACCGGCCCTCGTCGATCCGGAGGTGGCTCTGTGCCTGCCACTCAAAGTCCTGTGCGGTGAGGTCCTGGCGATTCGGTGCCTGTTCTGCTTCGCGGTCGGCGAGGTTGGCGTGGACTTCGATGACGCGGCCCTGGTCGGCCAGAGTCCGCACCAGGATGTTGACGGCCCGCTCGCGTGCGCCGAGGCCGCCCGCCCGGGGTTCAGTCGTGCCCGTTCTGCTCTTGTTGACGAATCCTGCCGTCGTCAGCGCGGCCTTGCCCTGAGGGTCGGAGGCGGTGAGACCGTGAATGCGGGTCATCTGCTGGTTGTGCTCGACCCACAGCGGTTCGCGGCCGCTGTTCTGGCTGGGCTGGGTCTGCAGGTCCTGCCAGTGGCGGGCGACACGGCGTGCAGCGGCTTCAGGCGTCGCCCCTGTCAGGGTGGCGTTGCCCATGTGGATCGCCCAGGATCGGCCGCCCAGGCTCCCGGTCGCGATGATGGTGCTCTGGAAGCCGACGGTGAGTGACTCGCGCCTCCAGGAGTAGTCTGCGCCTGGGTCGTCGTTGCTCGTTACATGCGTGGTCCACCAGAAGCCCGGCATCCCGTCGATAGCCTCGGCGTCTTCGGGAGCCCCCTCTATCACGTCGGCCGTAGGGGAAGCGGATCGCTCGGCAGGAGCCTGCTGTTCACCCGGAATGGTCGGCTGGTCGGACGTTGCGACAGTGGAAGGCACGTGCCGTCCTCGACTGGCCAGCAGTGCAGTCAGCGTTTCGAGGGCGGCTTGGCGCTCCTGCTCAGTGCCGGGGAATTCCCAGTGCAGGAAAGGTCTTTTGCGCCCGCGACCTCGCTTGCTGCCGGTTGGACGGCCGTAGACGGGTCGGGCTTGGCCGACGACCTCGATAGCGCTGCGCGCCTCGAGATCGTCCTGGCTTGTCCCGTACACGCGAGTGTGCTCGGGGGTGTGCTCGATCCTCAGCGTTTCCGTGGCGGGTGGTTGGGCCGGCCGAGTCAGGTGATGGTGGACGGTGGCGATGTGGCTAGCCGCAGCGCTGTCTGACCATTTCTTGGTGAGTTGGTCGTCTCCGAGGTAGCAGCGGAATCGGTCTTTGTCGCGTGTGGTGGTGTAGCGCTCGGCGTGCCCGATGGGCTGGCCTTCGTAGTGGACGACGACGATGTCGTCACTGAGGTGCCAGTGGTAGCCGGGCAGCTCATCAACCGAGAAGGCGTCGGCAGGCTGTGCGGGCAGGTTCGGGGGCTGATCCCACCGCGGAATGTCCAGGACTGCGGCGTCGCGCGTGACGGTGGGCACCGGTGTAGGGGGCGTCGTTCGCGGCGCTTCGGAGGTGGCCGGGGGTTGCTCTGTCTCATCGGCGTAGGCCTGTGTCTCGGCGTCGGCCGGGACGGGCTGACCAGGCTGGGAGCCAGAGGCTGTGTGTGCCTCCGGCAGGTCGGCGGGGGTGATCGCGGGGGCGTCTGCCCGCGGCTGCTCGGAGGTCGGGCTCTCGGAACTCTCGTTGGAGTGCGGGGGGCTGCTGCGAGTCGTGTGCACGGAGGCCCGCTCCGTGGCCGGTTGCGGCGGTGCGGCAGCCGGGGGGACAGGCACGTCGGGGTCGGTGGCAGTGGGAGCGCGAAGAAGCCTGGAAGCAGGGCGGAGGGGGTTGTGTCGCTGGCCGATCACCATCTGGTGGTAGCTGCCGATGTGGTGCTCCAGTGCGTCCAAGCCGGCTGTGTCGACGTCTTCGGGCAGGCTGGCCCGCAGGTCGGCGCATATCTGAGCGAGGCGCACCATCGGGTAGAAGTACTGCTGTCGGGCGAGGGGCAGCGTCAGGTCTTCGGAGTCTGCGAGGTTGTCGCCGGTCCAGGAGGCCAGGAAGCTCTCGGCACGCAGTCGCGCGGGGTGGGTGAATGGCAGGCGCTGCAGCAAGCGATCGAGGTGTTCGTCGGCGACCAACGACGGAATCTGGGCGCGCAGGGTTGCCACGTCGACAGCGGCGCCGGGCGCCTGGGCGAGTGTCGTCTCGTGAAGCTCGCTGTGCAGGGCGTCTAGGGTAGGGGCGTCGTCGGCGGGGGTGCGGACGGTGGCCAGGGTCCGCAGAGCGTGGTGGCGGGCGCGCTGGGCCAGTGCGGCGGCATCGTCCGCGAGGCCTACGTGGTGGGAGGCGAGGCGCTCGGCCGCTTCGTACAGGTGCGACAGTGCGCCGATTGTGCCGGGAAGCCTGAGGAGGATGTCGCGGGAGTGTGCGTAGGCGGCGGTCACATCGGTGAAGAGGTCCGCGTGCACAGAGTGGGCGAGCACGCCTGGTTGCGTGGCCGCGTGATGGAGCTGGTTCCAACCGGCCTGCAACTCTGCCAGGCCTCCACGTAGTTCGCTTGCCTGCCGATAGGGGGTGATTCCGTCGAGTGGGGCCTTCGTCAGGGGTGACGCCTCCGTGCCGAACGTTTTCTCGCTGGCTGCCAGCCGCTTCTGCTGATAGGCGGCCATGCCTTCGAGGATCTTGAGGTCGGCCCAAATCTGGCGGTTGGTCGGGCGAACGTTCTTGGACAGCGTGCCGTGGAGGTTCTGCGTGGCCCGAATCGCCGAGGACAGGGCTGCGGTGTCTTCAGGCCGCTTGCTTGAGATGTAGGGATCGAAGGCGGCCCACTTCTTCGAGAAGTCCCGGTAATCCCATGCCGAGCCCTTCGGATCACGCGCGCGCAGCACACTGCGGGCCGCACCACGCAGGAACTCGACCGCCGCCTGGTGCTCGACATAGCTGCGGTACGGCTCGCTGGACGCGTTCAGCGTGTGGTGGATCCCAGCTCGCAGCGCGGCGACCGGGCCGGGGAGAGCTTCACCGATCCGCGCCGCGAGGCGTGTCGCCGGCACGAGCGGGCTGGGCATCTGGATGGAGCTGGTCAGCCACGTGTCGAGGGTTTCGTCCCAGGTGTCGCTGTCGCGGGCGCGTCGCAGACTGTCTTCGGCCAGAGCCTGCTTCTGGATGGAAGCGAGTATCGCCCGTGAGGGGGGAGTGTCGGGCGTTTCGTCACGGACGGCTCGGATCAGGTGGGCGGTGTAGGTCTGCGCGACGCGGGTGAGAGTCTCGGCCGCGGCCTGGATGTCGCGGTGGGGCTGGCTTGCGTCCGTGGCGTAGTGGTGGGCGATGCGGTGCGCCGTGTGGGCCAGGGAGGCCAGGCGGTTGAGGTGTTCGGGGGTAGAGCGGGGTTGTGTGAGAGCCCAGGCCGCCAAGTCGAGGTCGAGGCGCAGGTCGGCATCGCCAGCGGGGTGTGCCAGGGCCTGACGGCAGGCGTGCAGAGCGGTTGACAGGTCGTGCTCGGACGCGGTGGCCGGGTCCTGTGCGGCCTGTGCTGTGATGGCTGCCAGCTCGGTGTTCAGGTTGAGATCGACCTCGTGGGAGGCCTCCAGGCGGTGGAGGTGCCGGGTGAGGTGAAGGTGGAGGGTGTCGAGGCCCTGCAGGAGCTCACTGTGGCGGGCGTCGGGGCCTTCCTGGTTGTTCAGCCAGCGCCTCATGGCTTGGACTCGGTCAACCAGTTGGGTGTAGTGGACGTGGAGGGCGCCCCCGTCGGGGTCGGTGGCGTGCCACGGTGCCGTGCGGGCTGCCTGCCAGCCCTTCTTGAATTTGTTCCAGGTGGTCGATCGTTCGCTGACGTAGCCTTTGGCCTGCTGGTCCCACTGGTTGGCGAGGGCGTCAAGGTGTGCGCGGGCGTCGGCGAGCGCCTGGTGGCTGTTGTACGCGAGGTGGCTCGGGGGTGTTTGTGTAACGGACTGATCGAGCAGGGTGAGGAGTTCCTTTTCACCGAGGCCGATGAAGTCGCTGCGGTAGCGGGGGTGGGCGATCCAGTCGGTGCGCAGGTCGGGGTGCATGTGGGGGTGCCCGAGCCGGGCCTGGCGGCTGAGCCAGGTGGCGAACGGGGCGGCGCCGCCCTGCGCGATGTGGCTGCGCACTTCGGGGTCGGTGGCTGCGAGGTGGACCAGAGCCTGTTGGTTAGCCGCCTCTGCAATGCTCTTTGCGTCGTGGACCTTCATCCACTTTCCCGGGTCGATCTCGGTATCCGGGGACGGTTCGGCATAGTCGGGGTGGAAGATGAGCGCGTCGCGGTCGCCAGCCATGGCCCGCGCGTAGTGGACTTCCAGCGTGCCGTTGTCGCGCCAGGTCGCACGGTTGTCAAGGCGGCTTAGTGGTCCGTCGCGGCCGGTCAGAAGGGCCTGGTGCGCGAAACGGAAGACTGTGGAGGGGGCGAAGATGCGACCTGCACGGTCGCCCTCGAAGCGGAAGGTTTGTACCGCGTGTCGACTCGTGTCTGCGGATCCGGGGGCGGACTGGGGCGTTGGCGTATCGAAGGCGGCCCGGGGCATACCAGGGAAGGCCAGGGCGAGGTGCAGCGTTGCGGGAAGTTGCTCGATGAGCCAACCCTCGGGGAGGAAGACTTCCTCCGGGCCGTCAGCGTGCTCGATGCGTATGAGGGTGCCGCGTTGTCTGTCGCCGGCGAGGTCGCGCACGTGGTAGGTGGCATTGCGCAGAGTGCCTTCTACGGCGACCAGTTCGGCGCCGTCTGGGGTGTATCCGGTCACGGCTACGGCAGCGCCGGTATCCGCTTCCCAGGGGTGGAGCTGGATTCCTCCGCGCTGAGCGATGGCCCGAGGCGGCGGAGCAATGTCCTCGTCCGGGTGAAGGCGGTGGTCAGCCGTGCCGCTACCGTTGTAGCGCGGAGAGCGAAGGTGCTGCAGGAGTGTCTCCCGCAGTACCCTGGCATCGGCGGAGGCCTCGGCGAACTGTTCGTGTTTGGAGTGGTTTGGTCCGCGGTTGTAGGCGTCCGCGAGGCGTTGCAGGTCTTGGGCAATACGCAGGAAGTCTTCGCGGACGTTGCCGCTGAGGCACTGGCCCTTCTTCAGAGCGAGCATGGCGGTGCGCGCTCGCTTGTAGATGTCTTTGGCGCGAGGCTCGCCTGTTGGCCGGCCAGTGTCGACCCCGGAAGGCGGCTTGGGCCAAAGGTAGTTGTCATAGAAGGTCTGAGCCAGATCCTTGGCGAATGTCGGCACGTCGGGACGGACGCGATAGTTGGCAGGCAGGGGATGGTTCAGGAACACCTCGGCGGGGATCTCGCCGCTGCGCCCGTCGTCGGCCTTCCAGCTGTACAAGCGCACAGTGATCGGGTGCACCAGCGTTGGCGTTTGGTCATCGCCGAGCGGCCATTCGCGGATGTTGTAGGAGCCTTCGCTCAGGCTCTGTGCGGTTCCGCGGACGGTGATCAATTGGCCGTGCAGGTCCCCGTTATCTGGGCCCATCACATCAGCCATTTCACGAGTGGCCCTTAGCCTGAGGGATACTTCTAGGCTGCGTCCTTGGTCTGAGTCGTAGACGGCTCGCCGGGTGGGTTCCAGCGTGTAACCGTCGGTCAGATCTTGTTGACGAACGGCCATGTCGCGGGCGGTGCGTTCGGCCCGCTCCTCGGCGGCGAGGCGGTGGAGTCCTTCGGTGTCGCATCGGGGATCCGCCGCAAGGACTGTCTCGACAGCTTCGTCCAGGGTGCGGTGATCGTGTGAGCGCCAGAAGCGGGACATGGGTCCTGCCAGTGGAGCGTCCCAGGGGAAGGGATTCCCGGAGCGGTCAGTGATCTGTTGGACGGCTTCCGCGGCGACGCTGGCGGCCTGAAGGCTTGGGAAGCCGTCTGGATGTTGGCCTGGGATGGGGGTGCATGTGCCTGGGAAGTACAGGTGCCACTGCGTGCTTCGGGGGGCGCGTGCGAGCAGCAGGCGGCCTTGTATGACCAGGTCGTCGGCGGCAACGAGTTCCTCGAGGCTGCGCCGGCGTCGCTCGGTTATCTTCCCGTGGTCTTCAGGAGCTGCGAGTTCCATGGAGCTGGCCGTTAGGTGGGTGATCACGGCTTCGGTGTCGGGGAAGCGTGGCTCCTGAGCGCCGGCGTGAACGGCGGCCTTGTAATCCGGCAGCTCCGAGAAGTAGGCGAGGGCTTCTTCCCCATGGAGACGGTTGAGGACAATCGGGTACGGGTCCGACTTCGTGTGAAGGATGAGGGAGCCGTCGCTGTCTTCGATGACCAGGTCCCCAGCTGCGATCAGGCCTCTCAGCCGACGCGCGACCTGGTCTCCAGTGAGGATGTCGCCGCGACTGAGTCGGTAGGCGGTCCATGGATCGAACCAGAGGGCTCGAGCTCGGTCACCGGCCCGGGCGAATCGTCCTGTCTGCTCCTCCAGGTCCTGCAGCTGCATCGGCGACAGCTCCCTGACCTGTCGGCGCATTGGTTCCCAGGCGTCGGGCTGGCGGCTGAGTACCTGGAGGTAGCGGCGCAGATACTGGAAGCCGACCACCGCTTGATCGACGGTAGCCGTGTACTGATCGGCCCACTGGCTTCCGGCGGTGAACTCCTTCAGGGTCTGCGCTGCGTGCAGTGCACCCTCACACTGCAGCAGCAGATCCTGCGGCCTTGCTGCGGCCCGCTTGGCTCGCAACAACGCTTCGTCGGCGCTGTGCAGGCAGCTCCATTCCAGCGGATGAGCCCTGCGGAAGGCGGACTTCCATGCCCCCTCTTCTTTGGGCGTTGAGCCGTTGCGCCAGTCGTCGCAGACGTTCGTACTGTCGATGGCACTGATCAGAGCATCCAGGGCACGGCCACGTGTGTGCCGCACTCCCCAGTGCTCACGCATCCGAGTGTCGGCTGCGAGCGCCGCGTCCCATACCCGTTGGAGCAGGTCAGTGAGGGCGGGGCCGACGGTGCCAGAGTCCAGCGTGTGTAGGACGTGCTCCCGGATCGCCTGTCCGCCCTCGTTGGCCGGGAGGTCCGCCCCCGTGACCAGCCAGTCGAAGATTCCTGTGCTGATCAGTGCCTGAAGTGGAGCACTTGGGTCAGCAGCAGCCATACCTTCTTGGACTGCCGCATGGAGAAGTCTGTCATCCTCTGCCTTGGCGACGGCTTTCTCATAGAGCTCAGCAACGGCGGCCTCGTGAGGATCTTGACCTGGGGCCGCAGGCGCCTTTTGCACCGAGAGGTGCGAGGTAATGTCGCCCAGCGTTGGGTCTTGGCCCGCACGGATCATGGCCTCGTAGGCGTGGACTCGGAAGGCTTGGCAAAATGTCGTCTCCGTGCGGGTGCTGGTTGCAACGGCCGCGCGCAGGCCCTCGGACGCCTTCTCAAGCTGAGTGGAGAGCCAGCTGTTGATCGTTTCCTTGTCACCGAAGCCGACAGGGTTGCCTTCCTGAAACACGATGTTGAGCAGATCTCTGACTTCGTCGGCGTGCGGCTCGATCTCGGCTGGGAACTGTTCGGCGAGGGGGCTGGCCACGATGGTGCGGGCGCCGGTGATGCGGATGCCGCCGTCCGGCTCGTTGCGCACGACGACGCGCTTGGGACCGTTCTGGGCGGCATGCTTCGCCATGGCGAGTAGATTGTTGAGGTCTGAGCCGAGCATGTCGGCCACACCGCCGTCAGCCTTCGTGTGCTCGTACCAGCGGTTCGCATCAAAGGGATAGGGCGAGAGATTCTCAGCCATTTCGTGCTGGCGTGCCCAGATGTTCTGCTCGATGCCGGCGGGGCGCGGGCCGGTGGCCGCTGAGAGCATCCAGCCGTGCTCGGCGAGGATGCTGGCAGCCCGGGCGTGGTCGTGTCCTTCGGTTGCATCGGCCAGTTGTTTGATGCGGAAGAAGGCGCGGCGCAGTAGTTCGCTGGTGCCGCTCTGCTCGATGTCGTTGGTGGCTAGTTGGTCGAGGACCTGGTGCAGGGACCGGTACTCGGCGGTGTGCCGCAGCGGGTTGGTGTGTTCGATGTCCCACTGGCTGACGAGCTGGTGCAGGATGCGACCTGCTTCGCGGGGACGCATGCTGGCGCGGGCGCGGTGGAAGGCCTGCTGCGTGATCAGCTCGACGGCCGCCCTCATCGTGGTGGTGGACCCGTCGGTCCGCAGATCGGCAAGGTCATCGAAGGCGTCAGGATGGACGGCGAGCCAGGCAGCGGCCTCGCGGCGGAAGTCTGTATGACTGGCGAGGTGCGCGGCACGCCGCAGACTGGCGTCGTCGGCCATCCGGTGCGCGACCTCGTGGGTGGCCTGGCGAGCTCCCTGGAGCTGCTCCACCTGGCTCGGTGAGAGTTCGGCATCGAGCCGGGTCCACGTATGTGATGTGGGGGTCAGAGCGCGGACACGGGGGTTCTCGGCGTCATGGCGCCGAATGCGGGCCCCGTTCTCTTTGAGGGCGAGGAGGGCGTAGTGCAGTTCAGCGCCGGTCAGCGCCTGGGTGTCGGTGGCTCCGGTCAGGAGATAGCCCCGGTGGATCTTGTCGGTGTCGCCGCCCCAGGGGTTGCCGCGCAACGGCTCGGGCAGGCCGACCAGGCGGTCAGGGCGGCTCTTGTTCCAGGGCTCGTGGAGGGTCTCGTCGCTCATCAGGCGGCCGAGCCGTTCCAGGTGCGTCTGGGCCTCGTCGAGGATGTTCTCGGCGAGTTCTGCGCTGTCCGGGTCCGAGTTCTCGGCGACGGCACGGGCGAGACGGGCGAGTTCCTGGAAGTGGGTGGCGCGAGCCACGACCTGCTCGAGGGTCGGGCCGCGGTCACGGAGATCGTAGCGTCCGGTGGTAAGCGTGGTGAGCGTGGTTGTCCAGGCGTGCAGGGCCTGGTCCTCCGCGGTGCCGGAGTGTTCGGCTGCGAGCTTCCACTGGGCGTAGCGGATCAGGACCGCGTCTTCGCCGAGGTACGTGTCGGCGAGCCTGTCGTAGGGCAGTGCGCTTGCGGGCACGTCCGGCTGCGGTGTGAGGGTGGTGCGAGTGCCGCGGGATCCGGTGATGGTCCAGCCGCCGTCGGCGCCGCGATCGGCGATGAGTAGGGCGTCACGCATCGTGGCACCCTGAAGCGCCCACTGTGGGGAGTACTGGGCGAAGTTCTGGACTTCCTTGCTGACGGCGGCGCTGGCCTCCTGGTAGCCCCGGTCAAGGTGGTCCGCGATCTCCCGGCCGGTGCTCTGACCGATGTACTGGCCAGCGCGCGTGAGCTTGTAGACGAGGTTGGCGCCGAGCTCGGCCAGTGCAGGCGGCCGGGGCAGTTCAGGGACGGTGATGTCGTCATCACTTGGGATGCCGAGCTCGTCCTCGTCGGCGCGCTGCTGCGGCTCGCCGGTCTTTGACGACCCCCCTCCCCCGCCCGTGCGTGAGCTCCCCCTGCTGCTGGAGGTTTCCAGTTCGTCATCGTCGGCAAGCAGGGAGTCGACCAGGTCCTGCATCTCCTGGTCGGTCGCTTCCTTGGTGTCTCTGGGGTCGTCGTCGCGGTCCGGTGTGTTCGCGGCGGCCTCGGCAGCGATCAGGTCGGCCAGGTGCGCCTGCTCGGCGCGGGCTGAGGTGAGCGCTTCCGCCTGGTCAAAGGGGAGGTGTATCAGTCGGTGGGCGCGCTCGACGCTCGTTTGGCGTCCGGCCAGTTCGTCACGTGCGGCCTGCAGCGCGCCATCGAGGTTGCCCAGCATCTTGGTCAGCCGTGCCACCCAGGTTCCGGTCGGTGCGGGGTGTTCCTTCGTGCCCAGGGTCACGAGGACCTCTTCGCCGGGAACACCCTCCATGGTGAACACCGCAGTGCCGGCCTCGGGAAAGAGGCTGACGTTGAGCGGCACCCCGTCGAGGGTGGCGATCCTGCGACGCTCCAGGCCGCCCACCTCGAGCAGGAGATCGCGCAGCTGTACCGCGGTAGCAGGTGCCTCGCTGTTCCTGAGACGCAGACCGCGCTGGGTAGTGTCGTCCCGGCGGTTCAGGAGATCGCTCACGTGGTCAACGCTGAGCTGGCCGGCGGCGATGACTTCGTCGGCGTTGGCGATGATGCTGCGCTGGTGCTCGCGGGTTCGTCGCCACCGGGATTCGGCCGCTTCCAGACGACGGACCTTCTTGTCGATCTTGTGCTTGTCGAGGAGCATCTGCTTGCCGGCGGCTATCGCCTTGAGCTCGGCGATGTCGAAGGTGCTCTTGTTGAGGTCGAGCTCCACCTCATCGATCTGGGTCAGGTCGATGTGGCCAGTCTTGTACTGGGCGATGAATCGGGCCTTGCGCTCGCAGTGCTGCAGACGCAGCGCCATCGCCGACATGTCCTTGACGTACTGGTGGAGTTGGATGACGCGGTTCTGGTTGCCGGGGCGCCAGACCCGCCACTGCTCTTGTTCGATCTCGTCCGGGCGCCACCCGAAGGTGACCTGGTGCGCTGCAATGGCGCGGTCAGGTGCGTCGACAGCGACACCGGCGGTACCGCTGGAGCCGATCAGGACGCGGATCTCGCCGGTGCGGAATTTCTCGAGGAGTTCTTCCTTCCTTGCCGCACTGTCGCCGGCGTCCTGCATGTAGGCGATCTTCTCTGCCGGTATGCCTCCGGCGATGAGGCGATCGCGCATGTAGTCGTATGCGCTCCACTTGCCCTTGCGGCGGTTCTCGGCATTGCTGACGCCGAGGCTGCAGAAGATGAACTGACCGGCCCCGGGGTTGTGGTGGAGGGGTGAGTCCGGGTCGCTGCTGTCGGTGCGGTAGCGGCGGTCCTTGTAGGCGTGGTCGATGCGCAGGACGTTGTCGACGACAGCGTCCAGGACGGTCGGACCGTCGGCTTCCTCCCCGACCAGCTTGGGGTGGATGGCGTGCATCACCGCGTCGTTGATGATGCTCGGCATGATGTCGCCCTTGTCGGGCTCGCCTGCCTCGAAGCGCTCGATGCGACCGAGCCAATTGGTGCTCATCCATTCGGATTCGCCCTCGGTGCGCGGGATGACGTGGATCTGTGGCTTTCCACCTGCGATGGCGGGGCGGCCTTTGATCGTCACGTCGTGCTGGGTCCGCACGTCGGCCATGACGTGGTGCAGTCGGATGTAGGTGTTGAGGTTCGTCTCACGGAAGGCGCCAGGTCGTTCCTTGAACCGGATCTCACCGTTGGGCGCGATCTCGGGCTCGAGGACCGTCTCGATGAACATGCCGTTGAAGCTGTCAAGGTCGTTGATGGCCACCTGCGGCAGCAGGTCGGGCCTGATGAGGTCGAACAGTCGGTAGAACTGCGACATCTTGTTCCGGGCGGGTGTTCCGGAGGCCCCGACGATCACGGCGTCCTTGAAGGCACGCCGGATGATCCACGCCTTCATGTCGAGGTCGTAGGCGCGGGCGGCGGGCGCGAGAGCGAGATCCGGCAGGCGCGTGGGGTAGACGATACCAAGGAAGTTCTGCACTTCATCGACGAAGAGCGCGTCAATGCCGAGGCGTTCGAAGGGCAGTCCCACGTCCCGGTGGATGAGGGCGTTCTTGCGGAGTTGCTCCACGAGCTTGGTGAGCATGGTGCGCAGTCGTTTGACCGTGCGGGCGCTGGGGCGGTCGTCGGTGATGTCGCCCATGCCGGCCAGGGCGAGGTCCTCCCCGAGGACCTCTGCGACGAGCGGGTCTCGCAGGTCGTTGAGTAGTTCCTGCTCGAGGACGTCGCGCTCGGGGCTGCGGCCGCGGCTTTGCAGTTCGACAAAGGCCCTCAGACGCGTGGACACCGCTTCCAGGTAGAGCTGCTGGGACTCGGGCGAGAGCGGGATCCGCTCGAAGACCGTGTACGGGACGATGACCGCGTCGAAGCTGCCGTTGGCGATCTTTCCGATGAATGCCTGGCGGCGTGCCCGGGTCTCGGCGGCGCCGCCGTGGCTGTTGAAGTCCTCCTGGGAGCAGATGAGGATCTTGGCGTCCTTGTAGGCCCAGCGGGCTGCGCGCTCCCACTGTCCCAGGGCGTTGTTGGGCACGACGATCATGGGTTTGCGCGACAGGCCGAGCTGCTTGCGCTTCATGACGGTCATGAGGATCGACAGCGTCTTGCCGAAGCCGCCGTCGTGTTCCATCAGAAAGGACTCGACCAGGCCGCGGGCGACGGCGTCCTTCTGGTAGTCGCGGGGCGCAATTTGAGGGTTGAGGCCGGGGAAGGTCAGGTGGGCGCCGCTGGGCCGGTAGGTGACGTGCGAGCGGTAGTACCAGTTGTAGAGGCGGACCAGTTCTTCGCCGCGTGCGGGTTCTTCCCACATGTAGTCGGCGAACAGCCTGTTGATCTCATCGGCGCGGGCCTGGACGTCCTCGGTCGCTGATGCGCTGGGGGTTTTTCCGTCGTCGGTCCTGGTGGGGGTGTCCTCTTCGTCTTTGGTGGGTGGGACGAGGAGGCTTGCGCGGCGCAGCATCCGTTCGACGATGGTGATGGCGTCCCACCGCGGCGTGCCGTAGGTGTCGCGGTTGGTGCTGAGCTTGCGGGCATCGGAGGATGCCTCGATGCGCCAGTCCCCGCCGATGACCCGGCTGACGTAGATCTCCTGGTGGCCTATGAGGGTGCGCAGGAAGCCTTCGACCCATTCGGGGCGCAGCATGGGGTCGCCGAGTTCGATGTCGATGTCGCCGGCTTCGGCATCGGAGGGGACGACCGCTTTGAGGGCCTCGATGTTTGCCCGGAAGCGGTCGTCTCCTGCGTCCCTGTTCGCGCTCTGGGCGATGTGGAGTTTGCCGCGGACGTGACCGGACAGGTAGCGGTCGGCCGGGATGACGTCGCGGGTTTTGGGGTCGTCGAAGACGAGGGTTCCGACCTGGGTCCGTACCTGGTCCGCGGGGATGTCGAGGAGCTCGGCGATGTAGGCGAGGTCGGCGGTGCCGCGCTGGTTCAGGCTGATGGCGAGAGCCTCGGCCGGTGTGCTTGCGCGGGTGGGTGTGTCGGTGGGCCTGTCCTCGTGGTCGAAGATGCTGCTCTTGCTGGCGGTGCCCGTCTTGCGGTCGTAGACCTCCAGTGCCATGACGGCCGGTCCGAGCGGGTCGAGCCGGAAGTGCCAGCGGGCGCTGCGTGTCTTCATTGCCCGGTTGAGCGGGCCGTGGGCAGTGACGTAGTGGTCGTAGGCGTCGTTGAGCTGTGCCCTGGCCGCGTCCACCGTCTCGGGGGGTGTTTCGTCGGCGGCCTGGAGGTCGACGAGGGTGCGGTAGTGGTCGCGCAGTGCGAGGAGGTCGTGGAGTTCGGCACGCTCGGCCGGGTCGTGCTCGAAGGGCACTAGTTGTCTGCCGCGCAGCGTCAGGAAGGTGTCACTCTCCTGGATGATGGAGCCCTCGTGGGCGCTGAGGTCGGTGCCGAACCGTTTGATGGCCTGCTGGATCCGCTCGGCTTCGGCGTCGACGGCGGCACGCTGGGCGGGGTCGGCGGGCTGGTAGGTCAGCTGGGATGTCTGGGCCTGTTCGATGATGCGCTGGGCGGCCTCAGTGACCTGGCGGGGGGTGTGGGCGAGGTCGTCGGGGATGACGCTGAGCTCAGGGCCGTGCTGGCCCTGGACCATGGCGTGGGTGCCCAGGACTTGCTCGGGATGCCGGGCGAAGTAGCTGCTGATCCTGGCGCTGCCGCCCTCCAGGGGCACGATCTGTGTCGGGACAGGGTCCCAGCCGGCCTCTTCCTGGCCGGGTTCGCGGACGCGGAGGAAGGCGATGTCGCCGACGGCCTGGGTGCCCGCGCTGCCGGCGAAGGCCCCGGCGGGCAGTCGGATGGCGCCCAGGAAGTCGGCGTGCCGGGCCATCTCGCGGCGGGCTTCGTCCTTGAGGCTGTCTAGAGTCCACCGTGAGGTGATGACGGCGATGATGCCGCCGGGACGGACGTGGGCGAGCAGCCAGTTCAGGGCGTGGTTGTGGATCGACAGACCGAGGGGGTTGTGGGCCGGGTCGGTCAGCGCGTAGTCGCCGAAGGGCAGGTTGCCGAGCGCGCCGTCGGCGTAGTCGCGGGGCAGCTGGACGTCCACGAAGGAGGAGGGGTGGACGGTGGCGTCCGGGTTCAGGCGCTGGGCGATGCGTGCGCTGGTGGGTTCGAGTTCGATGCCGACCATGCCGGGGGTCAGGAAGGTGCCGGTGCCACAGCCGAGTTCGAGGAGGCGGGCATCGGCGGGTACGCCGAGGGCGTTGGCCGCGGCTCGTATCGCGTCGGCGACCGCCGGGTCGGTGAAGTGCGCGTTGGGGGTGGAGGCGGCCGCGGCGTCGTACTCGGCCGCGCTGAGCAGCGTGCGCAGTTCAGTACGGATGGCTTGGTGCTCGGGCTTGGCCTCGTTGAAGACCTCCGAGACGCCGGTCGCGCCCCAGGAGGTGTATCTCTCAAGGATCTGCTGCTGTTCCTCAGTCAGCGGCTGATCGTAGGGGAGCTGAGAGAGGAGACGCAGCGCGTCCAGGTTGCGGGCGATGCGCAGATGCGCTGGGACCGGCCGCTGGAGGGGGCGGTGTGGGGTGCCCTGGGGCTGGTTGTCGGGGGTGGAGTTGGTGGGCAACCCTTCGCTCCTTTCCAGGTAGTGGTCAGAGGGCGCGGCCCAGGGCGCGGAGTTCGTCCAGGGAGGTGCCGAGCGCGGCAAGGAGTTCCGGCATGAGCTGGAGGGCCTGGAGGAGTTCGGCGTCGCTGGTCTCGCTGACGGTGCGGTCGCCGTCGAGGAGAGTGCGGATGGTTACCTGCTGCTGCGCGAGGCGGGTGTCGAAGTCGCTCAGGCGTGCCTGGTGCGCGGCCGGCTCGGTGTGGGGCTGCGCGGTGTCCGCTTCGGGGGGCAGCTGGACCAGGGCCTGTATCACGGTGTGCTCGGCTTCTCGGCGCAGGAGTTGGAGCAGGCCGGCTCGTTTGGTGTGGTCGGTGATGTCCGGGGTTAGGTGGATCTCCATGAGGGCGTCCCAGACAGCGATGACGCGGTCCTGTACGTCTTTGCCGAGCTGCTGATAGAAGGAGTCGGGGTCGGCGAGGTTTGCGTGAGTGTGCGGGAGCCAGCGGCGCCAGTAGGCCTGGGCTTCGAGTGCGTAGTTGGTCACGGCTGTGGCTCCTCTGAGCTGCGTGGTCATGTGAGAGTGTCAGGGTTCGTCGTCTGATTCCCGGGTGCTTCCCGTGGGGCGGGAGGAGCGCGGTTTTTTCTTCTGAGTGGGTCGCCAGACGGGAAGGGCGCCTGGCTGCGCGGCGGTCGGGGTGGGTCATACGGGTTCGGCGGTGCGGGCCTGGTTCATGTCCTGTGCGGACGCGGGCATAGGGACTGAGAGCTTCGGCGCCGGTGCTGAGTGACCGACTTGGGCGGAGTGCTGGTGCCAGTGCCGGGCAAGCTGTCGGCTGCCGAACACAATGGCCAGTCCCATGGTGATGCCGCAGACGGCGAGCACGGCGGGGAGGACGTGCAGCGGGACGAGGGCCACGACCAGGCCGGCCAGCGGGTAGGGGAGCAGGCCGATCACCCACAGCACGCTGACGGTGGCGCCGAGGGCGTGTCCGGGGATGACCAGCGTTCTCATCGTGCGCAGGACGACGTTGGCCGCGCACTCCCCCGCCACGATGGCGGTAGCGGCTACCGCGAAGGCGGGGAAGGTCCCGACCGTGCCGGCCATGACCGAGGCGGCGGCGAGGAGGATGCCACTGGGGACGAGGAGGGGTGCCATCCCCCAGCGGTCGATTCCTCGGCGGGTGATGGATGTGGCCAGGAGGGTTACCACTGCTGCCGCGGTCCACATGGTGCCCAGATCGGTCTCGGCCTTCTGGTACTGGTGGAGGGCAATGCCGGGTGCGGCGGCTAGAAGCAGGGCGACCAAGATCTGGACGGCGCTCATGACGACGGCGATCCAGGCGATGACGGGGGTGCGTAGCATGCGCCACCCCACAGCCATCGACTTCAGCGGGCTCTGCGGTGGGTGTTCCTCGTTGGGCTGGGGACGTCCGACCGCGAGCAGGGGCGCTCCGCACGTGGTGGCCAAGGAGAGGAGGGCGACCGCCGCGAGAGCCGCCACTGGCTGCTGGGCAACGAGTGCGGCGGCGCAGAGGGGGCCTATGAGCAGGGCCGCCTGGTCGATCTGCATCTGGCGTGCCTGGATGCGGTGGACGTCGTGGCCGGACTGCACCTGGGTGCAGATGACCTCGCAGGAGAGGAAGGAGAACTCGGCAAGGACTCCCCCGACCGCTCCGAAGACGATCACGGTCCACCATTGCTGCGGGTGCAGTAGGAGGAGTCCTATGGCCGCCAAGGTGAGGAGGGCTCGAAACAGTGAGGAGGTGAGGAGGACGATGCGTCCTCCGATGCGGTCGACCAGAGCGCCGGCCACGGGGAGGATCGCGATGCGGGGCAGCCACTCGGCGATGAATGCGATGCCGGAGTGGCTCACGCTGTCGGTGATGGCGAGAACGATCAGGGGCAGCGCGTATTGGGCGATGGCGGTGCCGAGTGCGTCCGTGGCGCGGAGCAGGTTCGTGCGGTGGAGTTCACGCATGGTGTGACGCGTACGGCCGGGACGGGCGCACGCTCGTCCCTTTCGGTGGATGGGGAGGGCTGCAGACGCCGGGAGGGAGGGCACCTGGCGTCAGCCGGTTCGGTGCTCGCGGGCGTCTCGGGTCGTGGGGAGTGCGGCTTCGGATGCAGCGCTGGGCGGAGGCGGCGTGCCAGGCGCGGTCTGGACCTTGGTGACGACGGTCCTCGTGGGTGTGGGGGTGTGTCCGAAGGCGGATGTGTAGAACCTTCGGCCGGCGCTCATCTGGGTTTGCCTCCTGCGGTTGGTGGCCCGCGGCGGGGCTGGGCGGATTCACCGTCTGTAGCGCGTGCGCAGCGGGCAACCGTGTGCAAGGCAATTCGTGCTGGTTTCCCGCCTGGCGAGCAGTGAGTCTTTGGGTGTCTCGCTGGGCGGGACGGTGCGTCGGCGAGACGGGGTGGCGAGCCCGTCGCCATGTGGCGTGGTGCAGGAAGTGACGTGGTTGGGTGTGCTGGCCGACGGTGAGCGGCAATGATGGTCCCAGGGTGGGAAGGGGGTGGGGTGCATCCCGCCCACCGGGCCCGGGACGTATGTGTTGGGGCGTGTGGCGCCTGCTCGCTTCCCTTCTGGCGGGAAGCTGGGGCGAGGTTGACCGCCAGGCGGTAACCTCCGTGGCGATTCTTCTAGTAGCGTCAGGCGCCGTTCGTTGCGCTCCGTATCGGCGGAGAAGGCGCCTCCGCCCGTTGATGTGCAGGAACGGTCAGCGGGCCCTATGGCAATGATAGTTCTGCGGGCCATTCGGCTACTGAACGTGTCCGGAAGTCTGACCTCCGGCGCCCACTTCTTCTAGATCCGCGGTCGAAATGCGACAACGATGGAGGGCATACAGCGAGCCGCTCGCATTTGTCGGTGGCCGTTTTCTCGGGGAGGCTGACAGTGAAGGAAGCGGTCGATCGCGCGACGAGTGCCTCGGCGCACGCGAAGGTGTTCCGGGTGCTGACGGCTTTGGAGGAACTCGGGCCTGGCGCCCACGAGTTGCGTCGGATTACGTCCAAGTCCGGCCTTCCCCGTTCCACCGTCCAGCGCATTCTCGCCTGTGGGGTTGAGGAGGGGCAGATCGAACTACGCGGCCAGGGCTTGTACAGCATCACGCCGCACAGTGGTGCACTTCGTGGGCTGCGTCTGCCGCAGGTGGCTTCGCAGGGTGCCGATCCCGACCTGACGCAGCTGCAGCGGCAAACAGCTCAAGTTGTCCTGCTCTTTGTCACGGTGCCACTGGCACGGCGACTGTGGGTCGACACTGTGTACGGTCGGCGTTACGACTTCGTGGAGGCGCTTACCTCCGAGGACAGCGCGGCGCTCGAGCTCTCGTCGCTGTCGGCCGACGCGGCTGGGCTGGTGATCAGCGCGCACAGCGAAGACGAGACCGTCAGCAGCCGGTTCCGGGAGATACAGGAATTGGGTACATGCTTCACGCGCTCCCCGCTGCCGGGGTGGTCGATGATCGCGGCACCGGTGTACGGGCGGGCGGGCCACGTCGAAGGGGCGCTGGCCCTGCTCGGCCAGCACCCGAGGATGTTCTCGGAGAAGACCCGCTTCTCCTACGAGGTGTTGCGCACAGCCGCCCGGGTCAGCCGGCGTTCGGAGAACGCCCTGCGGCCCGTTCGCTCGTCCTCGCAGCTTGCGCCGGTTGCTTGAGCGGAACGGCCGGCGGGGCTGCGGCCGTGACAGGGCCGAGGCCCAGAACGATCGTCCGCCTGTCCGCCCGGGTTACCAGCCGTGGTGGGAGTGCTGGCGCGCCGTCATGGGATCGTGGGCCTGGGAATCGGCTGAACCGCCGCGAGCCATGACTGACATGGTCACAGCCCGGAAGCCGTGGTCACGCGCGTGGGAGGGAATCGCTGTGGTCAGCAGGACTGACGCGTAGCCCTCCGCCCCCACAAGGACCTCCCGCACGACGCCGTCCTCATCATCTGGGTATTCAGTCGGCTGCGCCAGCAGGTCAGGGACCTTGCGCAGGTATGCCTCCTCGAGATCCGCTTGGCTTGCGACCTCCTCGCGGATCCGTCGAAGCTGTGGATCGGTCTGGTTGTTCTGGAAGGCCAGCGCAAACTGGCAGAGCGTTGGCAGCATCCACGCGTCGCGCCAGTCACCAAGCATGTGTGGCGCGTCCGGGTGGAACAGCGTCCAGCGCAGAGTGTTCACGGCTGGATGGTTGAGCTGGTGCGGGGTAACAGCCTCGAATAGCTGGAAGTAGGCATCGTTGGCGGCGACGATGTTCCAGGCGCCGTCCGTGAGGCATGCTGGGTCGCTCTGGCGACGGATGTGAACGTTCGCCCACCGCTCGGTCAGAGCCAGGAGGCGCTCGTTGCCCGAGAGGGCTCCTGGGAGTGGAACCAGGTGACCGGTCAGCCGGTAGAGCTGTCGGCGGCCAACTTCGTCGAGGCGCAGCGCTCTGGCCAGGTCGTCCAGTCGGATCCGCGGGATTGCTTGGCGGGCGGTCTCCCAGGTTCTGTACTGACGGTCACTCATGCACAGTTCGTTTGCGAGGTCCTCCTGCTTGATACCCCGCGCGTCGCGGGCGTTCACCAGGAACTTGGTGAGGCCTGGTGCCAGCGGCAGGTCATGCTGCTCTCCGTGGCCGTCGACAGCGGTGCGCGAAGTGGTCCGGACAGTCCCAGGGCGCATCGTGGGCACGTGCGCCACCATTGCCGCGCGCTGAGTCTGGCGCGTGATGAGTACCGAACTCGTAGACATGCTTCCCCCCTGTGCTGATGCTGCCGTCCGGTGGCTGTGCGGCTCGGCGCACGACGCTTCCGGCGGCAGTCTCGGCGCGCCTCCGACGCGCCGCGTCTCTGGAGAGACGGCTCTGCCTGTTTAGTCTGACCATTAACCGGCACACCCGCCGCTTACGGTGTCAAGCATTCAGGCTCGATGGACGACCTAAACCACCATGAAACCAGGAAATTCGGACCCTTGCCGCCCAGTTTTGCTATGCCTGCGCCACACGTGAGAGCCGATGCGCCTGACTGATACGTACTACCTTCCCTCACAGATTCGACCGCTCGGTCTGTTCTTGTGGCGCCCAGTGTGGGACTCTTGTCACGCGGACGTCAAGCGAACAGCCGCAACCGGACGGGAATGGGGGCCACTTGCTACACGTCATGAGCCTGGAGCTCCAAGACGAGACCGCCTCCACAAGCAGACATGGTCTGCGGCCCCAGCCCCCACACGGGTACAAGGACCGTCACGCAGCGAGAACGCTTGGCGGGCGTATTGGGCCCAACCGCAGCTCGCCCTGCACCGACCGTGCCATCAGATGCCGCGTCGACCACTGCTCTCGACGTCTCGGGTCGGCATATTGGGGGTTTGAGGGATCGAGCCCGCCACGGGATCGACTGATGCAGGGAACGCTCATCCATCACAAGAGCCTCGAACGGTCCGCGCAATCAACTCATTGCTCCACGGTCTGGGCAAAATGACCGCAGACGCCACAAAGGTCCTGAGCGCCAGTTTCGTTGCCGCGTCCTCACCGAACTTCTGATCCGCCGGCCAACCGCCAGTAGCTAGAGGGGGAAGCATGCACACAAATCGACACTCCGAGGGCAACACTGCAGAGTCAACTGCCAGTTGCGAGAGTCCCGGGCCGCGCCATGACGTGTACGCTCTGTGCCCGGCGGATTGCGGGGAACTTGACTTCCTGGATAGGAGGACCGCCGCGGAGCTCGCAGAAGTGCAGATGTGCCCAAACGGCTGCGGAGTTGCCTTGCAGGTGGTGCCCTATTACGAGCACGTCTAGTGAGCTGGCAAGGGCCGGCTCGCAGGATCACGGACGGAGGTACAGATCGCGAGATGCCTACCGTCCGCTCTCGTTCGCACGTCGGCTGCCTCGCCACCCTGCGCGCACAGCCGACGCCTGGTGGTTTTCGCGGTTTGGACTGATACTTCGACGCTATCCCGACATCAACGGCGGAGGTACAGAAAGGCGCATGAGGTGAGCGACGAAGCACGACCAAAACTGCAGCAGGCGCGAGCAATGCGGACACGCCAAAAGATTCTCAACGCAGCAGGCGAGCTGTTCGAAAGGCACGGGTACCGCGGAACTATCACTCGCGACATCATCGATTCGGCAGCCATCACCAAAGGCGCCTTCTATTTTCACTTCGAGTCGAAAAAGCAGGTAGCGGAAGCAATCCAGGAATCTGCAGTCTCCATGGACGGTGTAGACCTGGAGCAGGAGTTCATCCTGCAGGCGATGGTCGACGTCGGCATGGTCTTGGCGGCCCGGCTGCCGGGCGAGCCATTTCTACGTGCCGCGCATCGCTTGTCCCTGGAATTCGAAGCGGCGAAGAATTACCCCACGCCGTGGCCATCTTGGATGGAAATCAATGCAGAGCAACTGAGCGAAGCCAGGCGAAGGGGTGAACTGCTGCCGGGCGTAGATATCCCTATGATCGCTCGCCAAATCGCTGGCCAGTGGTCCGGCCTCGTTTTCATGGCGCACGCCCTCGACGGAGATCTTGAGAGGGTCGAGGAAATGATCGCTGTGATGTACGACATGCTCATGGATTCAATTGCCCACCCCAAGATTCATGACCGTCTCGACTTTTCCCCAGACCGCGGCAGCCGAATTATCAGGAAACATCAATCGCTCCTGGGGGAGTCTGCGCTAGAGAGCTAGCTTGTCTTCGCTGATGCTAATGAGTAGTGAACGCGACGATCCAGCCCGAGCCCCGGCCCGGCCACTCAGCCTGTTATGTCCGGCGTTCATGTCATAGGGCAGGTTCGCCACGTATGGCACCTTACTCACCATCTGCTGACGATAGAGCGAGCGATTGTCACGACAGCTGCCGGATAGTCCCTTTAGCTATCAGCAGGTGCAGGTGTGATCTTTTTAACATAATAGATGTCCAATGAACGCGTATCCGATCCACCGCGTGGGTAGGCAGGATGGCGATTGTTATGGATCTTCTGTAAAGGAGCTTCAGGTGAGGTCAACCCTTGCCGCCGGCCCCGAAGCCGAAGCTGTCGACCGGCGGATGGTGGCTTCCCTCTTTTCCCGGCTTCGCTCAGCTACCGGTCAAGCGAATCCGCTTCCCCACTATGAACGACTCTTAGCTATGGGTGAAGTGATCCCAGCGCCGTGGGGCGGGCATCTGGTGAATTCCTACCGTTTGTGCGATCGAGTTCTAAGAGATAGATCCTGGCGCGTGCCTGACAATAACTGGCGCCGGAGTCAGGACGATAGGGCGCGTTGGCGTGCGCCCTCGTCGCTGCAAATGGGGCAGACTCTCCCAATGCTCAATCCTCCCACTCACACACAAGTGCGGAGGTCGCTGGGAAACATCTTCAATCGAAGCTCGCTGACGACCTTGCAACCCACGATAAAGGCGACAGTTGAGGAGCTCCTCGACGATTTCACCAACGATCTCCAGAAAGGCCCAGCTGAATTCTGTTCAGCTATCGCTGATGAGCTTCCTGTGAGGATCATAGGTCAGTGGATGGGACTCCCTCAGGCCGACTACGGCCTCTTGACGTCCCTCACCCATGACCAGGTTCACACACAGGAGCTTTTCCCAAGTCCGAGCGAGCGTGCACTCTCCGACGATGCAACGGAAAAGCTGCAGAGATATTTCGACGATCTGATAGCGGAACGCCGACGAGCTCCAGGGCAAGACCCCGTCTCTTCCTGGATACGACATTGGGACGACGCTGTCTGCGACCGTTCCAAAGCCGACGCCGCGGTCCGCTCCCTCGCACTATTCATGGTCCTCGCAGCCTTGGAGACCACGTCCCATGTGCTGTCCAGCACCGTTCGCCTACTGCTCGAATTTCCTCACCAACTGGATCTGCTCCGAGCCCAACCTGAACTCGTACCAGACGCAGTCGAGGAAGTACTCCGGTACGACGCGCCAATCCACATGATCAGCCGGATTGCGCCCGAAGACACGCAGCTCGGCGAAGTGAACGTGCGAGAGGGCGAGATGGTGCAGCTCATGGTCGGAGCCGCCCATCACGATCCGCGCCAGTATTCCCAGCCTCACGTCTTCGACATCCGCCGCAGGGCCTCTCACCTCAGCTTCGGCCAAGGTATCCACTACTGCGTTGGTAATGCCCTAGCCCGCTTGGAGGCAACGGTCCTGCTCGAGGCTCTTCTCAGCCGACCGTACAGCCTATGCATCAGTGCTCCCCCACTTTGGGAGCCACGAGTCGCCTTCCGTCACATCGGCTCACTTCGCTTGGCCATCGCCTGAACACCACTCCCATGAAGCATGCGATATCGAAAGAAGCGATGCTAAATGCTGCAACATTTGAAGACGCTGCTCGTTGCGCTCAAGGGCGAGGTCCTTACAGTGCAACTGAACCGGCCCGAGGAAGGCAACTTGATATCCGAGCTGGTTCTCGATGAGCTCCTCTTCGTACTCGCAAAACTGGAAGACGACCCTGCCATTCGTGTAATGGTGCTATCCGGCGCCGGAGATCACTTCTGCAAGGGAGGTGATCGAGCCGAGCTTTTTGCACTACTCGACGAAGATCCCTCAGGAGCCTCCCTCCGTACGCTTGCCAACAAGGCTCGCCGCGTGTGCGACGCCTTCAAAGGCACCGAGAAAGTGACCATCGCGCAAGTGCACGGCGACCTCCTTGGGGCGGGTTTGGGAATCGCGGCCCTCTGCGATATCCGAGTAGGTGCAGATGACTGCCGCTTCCGCATGCCGGAGCTGGGCCTCGGTGTGCCGCCCGCCTGGGGCGGACTCATGGGTCGTCTCATTGATGAGATCGGTCAGGCCAAGTTCCGTCAGCTGATGCTGACTGCCCGCTCGTTCGACGCCAGGACTGCAAGCTATCTGCACATCCTGCATGAAGTCGTTCCACTGGAGGAACTGGAGGCTGCCGTCACGAAGGAAGTCAGGCCCATCCTGCGTCGCGACCCCGAGGCGACGCGAACCACCAAGGCCATGCTCAACGCCTACAGTTCCGCCCATCTTGCAGTCAGTTCCTACCTTGACTCGCCATTGCTGGCATCAGGGATCACTGCCCGGGCCGCGGCTCGGAGGCGCTGATCACCATCGTTTAGACGAGCGGGCAGACAGAGGTGTCACCGGAGCGCGACGGCCACCTGCTCACCATGACCCTTGCCACACGCACCTGCGGCAACTGATCGCGAAAGGCCCTCACCCCACGTCGGGTTGAAGGCCTGCACGAACAGAGGACGCGATGCTCTTCGCTGCGGCGGGCCGGGTGGCTGCTGCGATCGGCCGACGGGCCGTCGTGGACTCCAGGGCCAGGTGCTAGATGTGCTGGTCCAACAGCCGTGCAGGTGTGGTGTCCTGCTGGAGCAACGGCCGGGCCGGTGGTCGTCCGCCCCAGGTTGTCCATCTGCCTGGTCACTGCCATCCTTTCGGCGGTGCCACCTGGTTCGTCCCAGTGGGTGAGGCACGATGAGCCCGGTCGGGCAGAATGTCCGCTTCAATGATCTGGACGAGTGTCGGCGACGGCTGAAAAGTGGACCAGTAGAACCCAAGCGTCGGCAGTGGCTCACAATTCAGCCGTCGCCGACAGACGAGGAGAACCAGCGGCGGGCCCGGCTCCGGGGCGCATCTGATGGAGACCGAGCCCGGCTGTCACAGCGGAGGCCCATTCTGAGCGGAGCCCGGCGAGTCCCGTCGGCGCACGCACTGTGTGGATCGCCTCGCCGGTCACGGCCGGATCGACCGGTGCCCGCTCAGCGCGCGCGTCCAGCGGCCGTCGGCCAGGCCTACCAGGCAGAGTCGCTGCACCCCTCAAAGCGGAGCATGACGGCGTCCTCGGAGGCAAGATCGTCGTCTGCCTCTCCCACCTCGCCACCAACCTCGAGCACCGGACGAAGGCTCGCTCTCGCCCGCGCCGGTTTCGCCAACGCCCGCAATGCCGGAAGCCCCCTTGGACAGATGCGCCTTCACGCAATGGCAGCGGGCGGCCACGCCGACCCTCCACCACCGCGAAACCGCTGCAGCACGCTACCAAGCTGGGGCTGCCGCCGCTTTCAGCACCGGCCCCGCCAACGAAGCCCACTGGGTCTACCTCAATCACCACACCTTGTGGCAGGGACCGTCCTGTGCCACCGCGACCTGAGCCCAAGCCTGTCAACGGCCATGTATGCGGCTCTGATCCACTACTTGTGATCCGATCGCGGAGCATCACGGTGCTCAGTCCGCGAGGAGGATCTGGCGGCGGAGGAGGTCGAAGCCAGCCCGCCCATAGCCGTCCCTTTTGGTCCGCTTCACCCGGTTGGCGTTCCCCCCGATTTCGCCCGAGCTCCACTCCAGCGCGACGCCAGCGGCGATCGCCTCGGAAGTCCTGCCGCAGGCCGCGGGCAAGGCTGCACAGTGGCTTGAGGCCGGTGTTCTGGGCGTGGGTGATCCAGCCATCGAGGTCGCTGCCGCGGCGCTCGGTCTTCATCTGGGCGCAGGAGCGTACGCAGTCGGCGGCATCCAGTTCGGGGCAGCGAGTGAGGAGTTGCTTCGGCTCGAGCGCCTTGCTCTCGTCGAGCTTGTCCGTATGTGGGTGATCAACCAAGTGGCCTTGCGGACCGTCAGGTCCTCCTTCTTGGCGGGCGCCGGCTTGCCGCTGGCGCGGACGGAAGCGCGCGGGTTCGCGGGACCGTGAGTCACGCGGCACGGGAAGCTGGCACACAAATCACCGGATGGGCGGGGCTTCGCGTCCGAGTTACCGCTTCTCTCAACTGCCAGTGGGGCGACGTAGGGGCAAGGTGTACAGCGCTGCGGGGATGCTGGACAGGCCCTGGGTCTCGAGTGCTTCTCCGAGGGTGTAGTTGGTCAACTCTTCGCCGGCCTCGATCAGGGAAGCGAGAGCGGTGAACCAGGATGTGCCGAGCAGTCGGGAGCTACCGCGGGTCTGGTCAGGAGGTTCGGGCATCGGAGGTAGCTTGATCGTCTTGCGGTGGCCTTCCCAAAGGCTCGGCTCCCCGTATTCGGTCAGGAAGGCGCTGTAGGCCTTCTGCTCCTGGCGCTCGCTCCAGGTGGACTCCGCCGTACGGTAGGCGATGCGGGCGGCGTCCCGGATCTTTTCGCCGCGCCGGGCCACCGCCTGGTAGCGCGCATGCGCTGCCTCGGCTCGTCGGACAAGGTCTCCGTCCAGCCGCAGGACGCTGACGACCTGGCCCCACGAAGCCTCCCAAGGGTGGCGGTCTCCCCGCCGGTCCCAATTGTGTTGGCCGAACGAGGTGCACTGTCCAGCAACTGGCTGCTGACGACGGTCTCGCTGCCAGCGGAAGCCGTACCCCTCAAGCGTGACCGTTTCCGCCTTGCCGGTAGCCGGGTGATCCTCGTCCACCTCACCCCAGGAGCTGACCGTCCACGCGATGACGGCATGCTTGCCCTGGAGTGTCACGGCCACGACCTCCCGGTCGGGGAACTCGGTGCGGGCGAGCAGGGCGGCCTCCGCGGCGAGGGTCTTATGCTCCGGCCCGGTCAGGTGCTCGGCAAGGGCGGCGCCGCGGTCCCAGCCTTCCCATTCCGACGTGCTGCGCAGGACCGTCCACCGGTTCGGCCGCGCCCCGGGTAGCACCCAGTCCCTGCTGCTGCGCGCCTGTCCACGCCGGTTGTAGGTGTGCTCAGCGACAAACGGACCATTCGCGTGCGGAGTGAGCACGACCAGGTGACCGGCATGAGTCTGAGCGATCAGCAACGCGTCCGGGTGCCTGGCGGCCAGCGCCTCCACCACTTCCCGGGTGGCGCGGCTGTGCTCGGTGTGCTGCCGGCGCCGGAACTCGGCCAGGATTTCCCGGGCGGCCTTGGCGTCCGCCTCGGCCCCGCGGCCGGTCAGCGGGCGGTGAACCCGGTTGGCGAACTTCCACCAGTCAATCAGGCCGACGGCAGCTTCTTCTGCCGCCGCCAAGCTCTCGCCGGACTGCTGCATCAGCATGCCGACCACCATCTGCCGGAAGGGCGCCTCGGCGGCCCGCTCCTCCTCCTTGGCAGCAACGGCGGCGTTGATCACCGGCACCATGTCCAGGTAGTGCACCCGGTCGACCCGGTTGCGCAGGAAGGCCCGCAGCACGTCGGGTTCGGCTGCGTCATAGGCCAGGACGAAAGGATCCTCGGCCCGCACGGTGCAGGAGGCGCGAACCCTCGCGGGCCGCAGACCTCGATCGGTCCACACCTCGTCTGGGCGCTTGTAGCGGATCACCAGCCCGCCGTCCGGACGTCGCTGCTCAATGGTGTATACCGTGCCGGGGTTGGGGGCGTCGGCAGTCGCGGGGTGGAGGCGGGGATGGCCGTGCCCGTAGTCGTCGCGGCCGTAGGCCAGCTGGCGGAAGGCATCGCTCCTGCTGGCCACGATGACTCGCATTCCGGGTCGCAGTTGTGAGTTGACGCGCCTTTGCCATTCGGTGAACTGCTCGCTGCCGTCCCCGAGCGCATAGGAGTCCTCGGCGTCGGGGATGAGGACCACCCGACCAGCGTCGATGGCGTCCTGGTCGAGCAGGTTGAGTCCCTCCTTGGGGTGCGGGTGAAGGATGGTGGTTCGGTCGACCAGTCCCTGCAGCAGCAGTCCCACCTTCATGTACTGGCGCCGGGTGGCATCGGCCTTCTCCTCGGCCTTCTTCCACTGGGGACTGCCGGGTTCCAGCGGGCGTCCCCTGTGATCCTGGAACAGGTTGGCGAATTCGTCCGCAGCGGGGAAGAGCTGTCGCTGGAGCTTGAGTTCGTTGAACACCGCGTAGAGGCGCTCGCCGTTGCGGACCAGGAAGAACGTTGCGGCGTTCGCTTCCTTCATCGCAGCGTTGAACCAGGGGTCCCTCGCATAGCGGCGCTCGGTGCGGCTGGGAACCAGCGCCACGATCCCCTTGGACTCCGGCAGGACCTGGTCCAAGTTCCTTTCATCGGCCAGCAACCAGGCGAGGAAGTCGTCCAGACCCTCGACGTCCAGGCCCCCGCTCTCGGCGGCCACCATGCACTCCTGATCGGCGCTGAGGACCAGCTGCCTCAGTACCACAGGTGTGTCCGCCGCAGCCGGTTCGCCTTCCCGGAGTGTCTCGATGCCCTCCTCGATGCCGAGGTAGAAGGTGATCGCCTCGATTCCTTCCTGCATGCGCTCGGCCTGGGCGCGCAGCGGCTCCAGGGCCCTGTATGCCGCCTGCATCTGGGCTTCCATCAGCTCCCGGAGCCGTCGCTTTCGCCTGTTGATGTCTTCTTGCAGGCGCTGCAGGCGGGCCAGGTGCCGGACCATGCTGGCTTTGGCCTCGACTGCGTGCTGGCCAGCGGCCGGAACGAGTGCGCTTCCCGGGTCGGATTCAGGCTTCGTTGCGGCGGCCAGTCGCTGCGCCTCGGCGCCCAGTCGGGCGAGCTCCGCGGTCAGCTGGGCGATCTCTGCAGCCGGATCTTGGGCGGGCCCGGTCTGGCGCGCGGCTGGAAGGTTTTCGGTCACAAGGGTACTCCCAGGGTGGGCGCCGCTGCTGATGCACGGACGGTCGGAGGGGAATGGCGGTCATCCATCACCGGCGCTCGGCAACCATAATTGGTGTTGCCTATAAGCTACATTGCATGTCGCTTATAGGCAACAGGGTTAAGGTCGGATACGGTTTGCTCATGCCGAAAGCGCCTGATGACACCGCTGACCCCGCCGTTCTGGCGCGACGTCAGGCGTTCGGAAAGCGCCTCAAGGACCTGCGCAATCGAGCGGGACTGTCGCAGGCCCAACTTGCCGAGGCGGCCGGCATGAACCGCGTCACCTACGTAGGTGTCGAAGGCGGTCGCCGCAACGTGTCGCTGGACAAGGTGTTCGCTCTCGCTGACGCACTGGGTGTCGACATGGGAGAACTCTTCGCCGATCTGGACAGCCGGCTCAGTCATCCTCAGCCGCCCGCCAGGTGACGGGACGGCCTACCGAGGTAGCTTGGCTGTTCGCTCCGGGTGGTCGGGATCGACAGCGGTGTGCGCGGCCCGGCACCACGACGGCTGCACGGCGCCGACCGCACCGGGGCTGCCCCTGTCTGTTCCTCGGCGCCGACGGCCCGGTGGCCGGACTCCGGCCACCGTTGCGGTCAGAAGCCCGCGCCGACTGCCGTTCTGCCGTGCTATCACTTCCAACCTGTCTGGATCACGGCCACACACGGCCACCTGGACCCTCACTTCAACAGCTGCTCCGCTACCATCACTCCTCCCACCTCCGCAGATCCCTCCGCGCTGCCGGGATGCGAGCCGCCACAGGAGAGACCCGCCCCCGGAGGAACCATGTCGCGAGGATGTCCGACCCGACTCACGGCCTCGTGGTGACGCCGGTATCGAGCAGCTCTTCCGCATCTGCTGGCTGGACACATCGATCGTGAAACACCGCCAACACACAGCTCACGCCTGGCAGACCCGGTAGACCTGGCTCAGGTCAGGGAGACGACCAACGTCGTAGAGCACCGCTCGCGCGGCTACATGAACCGCGTCCTCATGTCCCTCCACGTCGCCTACCCACACGTCGCCTTCGCTTGCGATAGCTATCGTCTGGGGACCACTTCCCGCGACCTGGCTGCCACCGCCCGCGGACTGCCTGCAGGCGCGCAGTCGGACGTCGCTGTATAGATGGGTGCGTCATCAACGACGTCTGGCGCGCGTACGCGGGCGCGGCAGGTCGTGCGCATCTCGGAGCCCCGGTCGGACTCGTCGCGGATCCGGTGACCGCCGGCGCGATGAACCGCGACCGTCAAGCTCTACAACGCGGCGGCTGCCCGCCGCGCCGCCGACTTCTCCTTCTCTGACGCCTGGACCCGTTCTCCAAGGCTGCCCGCACATTCGCCAATCACCGGGCCCGTCTACTCTTTGGAGCGACGGTATCCATCTCTCCGGCCTCGTCGTTGCTCTCGTCGCCTAGCGCGTTGAGTCGCACCTACAGGCGCACCGCGTCGTGGAGCAAGGCCTCCAGGGCAGGACGCCAGCCACCTATTGATGTGATGACGAAGGCTGCGCTGGTGCTACTGCGGAGGCTGGCATCTCGCCCGGATCTTGCTGACTCTGTTGCCCTCTTCGGGCTACCTGGTGGGGCCGGGGGCTCATGCAGCCAGAGCTTGGTTCCGTGCAGTTTCGTGGTCTACGTGAGCGTACGTCGGGAACGGTGGCCGCATCGCACTCGTGGACAGCGCGGGCCCTTGGAGACAGCTGGGCACCCTTTTCAGGAGTGCGGACAGGCAGAACGGTGGTGTGGCGCGCGGTCCGGGCACTGACCTTGCGCCTCACCACCTGGCGGCTGCAGACCAAAACCTGGCTTGAGCCGGGAGCAGTCTCGCCCTTTGAGCTTTTCTCAGTCGTCCTGATCTTTCTACCGTCCGCTACCGGAACTTCCGGATGCTGGTGTAGGGGGAATTTCGCGTATGGAGATACATACCGGACTTGACGAACTGGCCCGAGAAGGAGGATTGGGGCCCGAGTGCCCCAATGTCATCGGGCTAGACCTCTGGGAGCGGGCATCTCTGCCCCGTCGTGACGCCGCGTCGGCTGCGTCCTCTGCTCCTGACCTGGATGTCATCCCTGTGAAGGCTTCGTGAGGGCCTTCTCGGCTCGTGACGATGTGTCGACATACATTCGGGAAAATTTCAAGTTGGTACAGATCGGCCCTCGACCGTCATTTCCACAGGTCAGAGCCACTCTTTCCGTCATTTTGCCCCTGTGGCAACACGCCGTCGACCTCCACCGGAAGTTGAACTTCCTGGTCAGCTCCCATTCACGTCAGGTACTGATCAGTTCTCAGGCTGTTACGAGGTATGACGGGCACAACCTCCGCACCGCCACAGGATCTAATGCAAGGGGGTTGCATTCGATGTCCGTCGGCCAGCTGGTCTCCTCTCAGCACAGCGCCGTCGAGCGGACCTACGGGGTTCTGCGTGCCCTGATCCAGCTCGGACACGGCCCTCACCAACCACGGGACATCGTTGAGGTGTGCGGCCTGCCACGCCGGCTGGTGTACCGACGCCTGCAGCAGCTCATTGAGGCTGGCCTCGTCCGCCGCTCCCCCGGTCTGTACGGCCACTACGAACTGGTGCCGCTCGCTCTGCAGATCCACCGTGGTCAAAGCCTGATCGCGCCGGTCTCAGGCACTGCGGAAGTGCAGAGCGTTCTTGAGTCACTTCACGCGGAGACCGGAGAAGTGGTCATGTTCCACGCGTTCTTGTCGCTCGGCGCGACCCGGGTCTGCACTGACCTGATGGGCGAGTCTCTGGCGCTTCGCCGTGCTGTGCTGCGCGATCCGGCCGGGGCTTCCGCACTGCGAGAGGCACCGCTCGAGTCGGATGCGCCTGGCCGCGTCATCCTGGCGCACTTGGCCGGGCCGGATGCCGACCAGCCCGAGCTCAGGATGATCCGACAGACCGGTGTTGCACGCTCTGCCGCGCCGCTTCCGGGCTGGAACTGGGTCTCTGCCGCGGTCCCTCCGCAGTCTGGGACGACACCCGAGTTCGTGAGCCCAATCATCGGTGCCGTCAGCCTGTTGGTGCCCGTGGAGGGTCCGCGGAACGTGTCCTATGGGCGGCTTCTGCGTGAAGCCACGCGCTCCCTCGCTCCGGCATCTCCTCAGCGCCACGTGGAACTGGTGTGCGCATGAGTCCTCGACCGACATCCGGGCTCCGCGACCTGGGCGTTGTGCACCTGGAGTCAGGTAGCGAGATGTCCCCGTCTGGTGCGGGGCTCAGGGGATCCTTCCACGTGGCAGTTGGGAGGTGGCGGCTCATGTAACCGCTGTGTGGCGGCCGGCGTTTGCGAGACGCTCGATCCGCCGACCTGCACCCTCACTTCGGTGTTGCGAGCACCTCTTGTGAGATCGCAGGCCCCATGCCATCGCGCGGTTTGCCGACCGCGCGAGTCCTGACGTCCGGGTGCGAACCGGACTAACAGGCGAACTTCACCTCAAATGCAGTACGCGCCCGGCGGGGCTTCGTGCTGCCCTGATCCCGACTCGAATCAGGTGAACATCACTATGCAGCAGAGTGCTGCCCCTTGTCACCCTTTCCCTGCCCAACCTCAGGAAATCCAGAGAGCAGGTGGGACACCAGGTGTCACAGTTGCCCCGATCAGCCTCGACCACGGCATCGCAGAGCCTTCCCAGTGGCTCGCGCAGAGCCCGTGTCGGGATGCCCGCTCGCCCTACGCGTGGATGCAGACCGTTCTGTGGGCCCGCACCGCGGGCCTTCACCCGCGCTTCAACGACCTCACCGTGCAACTTGCCGTGGTGCTCGCCGAGCTGACTCCTTGCCGGCCCGGGGTGGAGTACCTGATGCGTCGGCTGAACCGCTCGCGTCGCTGCGTCCAGTACCACCTCAGCTGCCTTCGAGAGACCGGTCTGCTGGTCTATGTGGTCAAGGGGACTCGTCGGCGAGGGATGTCCCCGTTGGCGTCGGAGTTCCGCCGGTCCATCCCTCCTGCCTTCGATCGCGCTGTTGGTGTCATTACGACGGGCCTCGGGTTCGAGCGGCGCGTGACCGGCTGCTCGGAGCCTGGGCGCAAGCAATTGGGAAAGCTGGGGACGACGGCGAAGCGCTGGCTCCGCCGTCGCCGCGGGCCGTGCACCCCAATGGGAGGTACTACAGGTAGATCTTCTTCTGCGGGACTTACTAGTACCCCTCTGAAGAGAACCATCCCCACAGCACCGCAGAACGTTCCACGCTCATCAGGCTCCCCAGTACGTCGACGCTTCCGACTGGCAACTCAGCTCATCGAGCGTGTCCCCTGGCTGCACCGTGCCTCGCTCCCCCGCATCGCCTGGGTTGTCGGTGCGGTTGCAGATGCCGGCTGGACGGTGGACGAGATCGTGGCTTGGCTCAATCTCCAGACCTCGCCGGAACGCGTCACCCGCCCTTCCGGTTTTCTCGCCCGTCGGCTGCAGGGCGCCACCGTCATCTGGCCGACTGAGGCAGGTCGTCGACGTGCCGTCGAGGCCGACCGCGTCTCTGCAAGGTCCAGGCGCAACCGTCAGGCTGACTACGGCTACCTGAGCGACAGGCAGCATCTGCCAAGCAAGCTCGTGTCCCTCGTAGCCGACGGCATCCGCCAAGGCCGAGCCAAGCTCGCCCTGCAGCAGGTTCATCGCGGGTTGGATGTACTCGATCCTGATGCCCCGCGGTCGACAGACCCGAGCCTGCCGGTCCCCGAAGGTGACTGGGATGCCACCGCCCTTGCGTTCGAGGCAGCGCTGGCCAGCACCAGCGGGGCCGGGGCGTCATGACTGGCACAGCGACATCGCCACTTGCCCCTGGCGACGACGCAGCTGGGCCCTCCAGCGCAGGCCCGGCAGAGGCACCAATCCACGAACAGAGCAGTACGTCCTCCAGCGGCCCTGACTTGGCCCGAATGGCGTTGCGCCGATGGGCCACTGCCGCCCGGTCCGCTCCACCAGTTGCTACGCGCAGGCGACCTCAGCGTTCGTCGCGAGCCGATAGCGGACGTGAGCCCATCGGCCTGGGCGCGGCGGTGGGTGCCCTGGCGACCAGCTACGGCTGGTTGGACGACCTCGCTGGCGAGCGGGTCCGGGATCTCTGGGCAGAGTTGTTCCCCGCGCTCCAGGAGCACGCGCTTGTTGCTGGCTTCGACTCACAACAGCGTCTTCTAGTCCTGCGGCCGCTGACCCGGGCGGCTGCGGCACATATTCGGCTTCGTGAGCGGCAACTGCTGGCGGTCCTTACCGAGGCTGCGGGTGATCAGGTGAGAGGGCTGAAGGTGCTCCTGCCGGACACTCGGGCAGCGGCCTGCATAGAGACGCCCCCGTCAGCGGACGTCCCTGAGGCGCTCTGCTCCCTCGCGGCCGCACCCGGGTCTGTGCAGCGGCCAGGTTCTGCTGAGTACCTCCGCATCCGGGAGGCGCTGCGTGCCCTACGACTGCCGCAAGTGGACGAGGATGATGGGGGATCTGATCCATTCGCTGCGACACGCAACACGCTGCGTGCCCCGGAGCCGCCGGAGCCTCCTCAGCCGAGTTCAGAGGCTATGCGGCGGTGGCAGGCGGATCGGACGCACCGACTCGCTCTGGCCCGGGCTCGGGCCGAGCGCTCGGAGAGGAAGCCGGCCAAGTGATTCAGCTTTACGGGGCGCTTCGGCGTCTGTACCCGCCGATCAGACCGCGCACGGCCTTCAGCGCCGCCGCAGCTTCAGGCGAGTGCGCAGGCCCCTGGCCGGCCTCCTCGGAAACCCGATCGATCTCCTCTGCGGCGAACCGGAGATGGGTGATGATGCTGGCCTCGCAGGTCGGGGTCACCGGTTCATCAAGCAAGTCCGCCAGGTCATCGAGCCACTCGTCGGCATCGTCGTCGGTGGTCAGTGCTGCCCGGTGGAGGAGGAGTTCGGCGGAGGCTCCACGGACCCGTTCGTGGTTCAGCTCAACCCAGTTGCTGCGGCTGTCCTCGGTCTCGGCCTCGCCTCTCTCGTGCGCCCTCAGTACGTGCGGTGCTCGCAGAGCTGAGGGTCCGAGTTCCACAGCAACCCGGAGTCGTTGCATGCGCTGGACCGTGCCGTTCTTTGTGGTGATGCCGAATGGATCCCCCAACTGCCTCCACGTGGCACCGGCCTCAGTCCCGTCCTGGAGCGCAGCTAGTTCCTCGCGATCGAGTAGCAGGCGGAGCTGTTGGATGAGGATCAGGCGGTCGATGGCCTCTGCGCGCCGAGCAAGGCGCGGGAGCGCCCTCTTGTGGTTGCGCGCGAAGAGCACGACAGCAAGTTCGGCTCCTGGGGACTCCGCATCAGGGAACTCGTCCCTGCGCGGATTGTCGGCTGTCGTGTGTCGCTTCTCGAAGCGTGCCATGATGCGCCTGGTGTCCGCGGTAGCGGGCCGGAGCGGCTTGGGGGGCCTCTTTTGCTCCATGATGGTCCTTGAGAATGGGCAACACTCTGTTGCCGGGGCCTCTGGTAAGCCCGTCAATCTTCTCCCATCCCTCTCTTCCTCACACGCTAAAGCCGCAGGTCAATTGCGTCCTTCTTGGTCAGACGCGTGTGGAGCTGGGGCATACGCGCATCGCCCACCTCCGCATGTTGGACGAAGGCAGGCTTCCACCTCGCGAACGGATTTCGCTGTTGCGGCCAACTTCTCTCGCCAGGCGAGAGAGGGCGAGCATTGTGTCCTGCCCACATGTGGCGATTCCCTTTGAAGGATTCCTCGGCTGCCCTGACGCGGGTTAGCACGTGATACGACCGGAGTTTCGTCGACGAAACTCACCTCCGGTTGCTTCGCGGTGCCTCGCACACCGTCCACGGTCAGCGGCAGGCGTTGGTCGGTCTCACGATGCTGTTGTACTTGGGCGCCGCAGATGCATGTCACTGCGATGGGTGGGTGAGGGGACGCGTCACTCCATAACCAAGAGCTGGACCAGGAGCGGTTCCCACTGCTTCGGGAGGCCTGGACAGTCACCTCCGGCGGAAGCACCGAAGCGCCGCGGCTAGTGGAGATTACGTCGACCCGGAGAGCTAGGAAGGGCGGTACTGAGGGTCTCAGGTAGCCCAAGATCAAAATTTGATCCTGCAGCCATCGCCAGAGCGGACCACGCAGTGTAGGAATTGAGTCGGCACGTCACACGGACACTCCACCTACCCCTGGTGGCCGGATCGACAGGCGGGGCACCCTTTGACGCCGGCGATCGCGAAGGGCAGTTTCGTCAACGAAACCTTGATAGGCCTCGGACGCTGCAGCCCGCTCCTCCTCCGGGGTCTCTGCGACCGCAGGCGTTGAAGCTGTTTCCTACGGGCCCCAAGCGCTTCACGCACCCAACGCGGTTGCGGTTTCGTCGGCGAAACCAACCGACACGGCTCGGAAACCCCCTGCCCCTTCCGCGCTGCCCCGTCTCACCGAATCCAGTCGCCACGAGCTGTTGACCGAAGGTGACACATCGTTGAGATGAACGCTGACTGGGCCATCCAAGGACGTCAGCCTCTGGGCCGCCTGCGGTGACTCGATTCGTTGAGACGGATCGCGATCGACTCGATTCGTGGGACGGGACACGTCTCACGCGATCCGGCTTCGGCTCCTCCCTCACTCCACACCTGGTTTCGTCAACGAAACTCGCAACGCCAGGATCCGTGTCTCGACTGAGGTCGTAGGCCCGTTTTGCGAAGCTCGTGATCCTGAGCCAGGGCGGTTTGCCACAGACGTCGTGATCAACACGCTATGGTGCTGGCGATCCACATGACGTCGAGCTTGGAGTCTGCATGTCACGCCGCACGAAGAACAATCCCCCCGCACCGCCGCCGCCCCCGCCACCCGCGGCGGCATCGGCGGGAGCACCGGCCGCTGGCAGTCCCTCCATGGCTCCTCGCGGGCAGTTCAACCGACGGCAGGAAGGCCAGCGCTTCCTCACTCCCCTCCAGTCGATTGCCCCCAATCCCCGCAACCTGCGCGAGGAGTGGGAGTACCAGACTGAAGAGTTTGAAGAGTTCACGAACAACGTCGAGAACACCGAGTTGATTCAGGACCCTGCAGTCTGCTCAGCCGACGCCTTTATCGCGAAGTACCCAGAACACGCGAACGACTTCGTTCCGGCAGTCGAGTGGGTTCTGCTGGCTGGTGAGCGGCGCTACAGAGCGCTCCTTGGCAAGAAGGCCCTCACCGAGAGCGTGCCAGTCGTGCTGCGCGACAAGCTCCTGGAGAAGGGGGATTTTGTCCTTCTCAGCGAGAACAACTTCCGCAAGGGTTGGGACCCTATTCAGGAGGCCATGCTTCTGGATCGGATCCGGCGGGAGGAAGGCCTCACCTACGACCAGATCTTGGAGAAGCTCGGCGGAGAGCAGAGTGCCATCAAGCGGCGTTCTGACATCTCAAAGCGCATGAAGCTCCTTGAACTGCAGGACGGCCCCCTGCGGCGCGCGATCCGTCAAGGCAAGATCGGCTTGGAGCCGGCCTACACGTTGGTCAGCCGCTTGAAGGAATCCGAGCTGGTCGAACAAGGCTGGGCCTTGATGCAGGAGGACGGGGTCACGGCGAAAGTCGCATGCGACTCCCTGCTGGGCAAGGCGCAGACGTCCGCCCAGGACACGAGTGACACCGACTCCAACAGGGGCACCCCGGACCTGGCCCATGAGCTACCAGAAGGGGACCCCACTACATCGTCCCCTGGTGACGGGGCTGGGACTCCCGAGAAGACTGCCGAGCAGCAGGATGAGGCCGCGCCGGGCGGTAGCGAGCAGCAGGGACCAGGGAACCCCGAGATCACGCCGACACCACAGGTCTCCCTCAAACCCGCTGCCTCCGCACAGGGTTCCGGCGACGCAACTGTCAGCACCAGCGACGTCAAGGTGCCGGCCCAGCAGAGCTCTGGATCCGAGCTCGCGACTGCCCGTACCTCCTCCGAACCTGCAGAAGCCGAGAAGTCCACGAGTGAGGCTGATTCGGACGCTGAGTCAGACGTCAACGCTCGGCTGCTGGCTTGCACGAAGGTGTTGTCTGCTGCCACATGGTCGGCTCCGGATGCCGCCATGCGAAGGGTCGCCGTGCACGCACTCTTTGAGGCACCGCGGCAGGCACTTGACCTTGCTGTGCAGATTGCAGAGCGGGTCGGGCTGACGGACGCCAACCGATTCAGGTATGTTGCAGCTCTTGAAGCGGCAGACGACGGCGGCGTCTTTACGATGGCGTACGCGGTCGCGCTCGCAACCGACGAGCTGCACTTGCGCAGCGTCGGGGATCACCTTGACGCCCGTGCCGCCGGCTACCTGAAGCACCTTCGCGACGGTGCTGGTTACGACATCACGGGATACCAGTCAGCCCTTGAGGCAATTTCGTCAGCGAAACTTTGAGCTCTGGAGCCTCCGTGACTCAACCGTCCCGCCCATCGATCACCCTGCCCCTGCAGCTTCCACTCACTCGGCGTCTGTATCCGGACGGTCCGCTCGTTGTGGACTATGCCAACGAAGGAGGTGGAACGAGGAAGACCACTGGCATCGTGAACACCGCGGTCAGCCTGGGCAACCTGGGGCTCAAGGTGGGTATCGCTGACTGCGACCAGACGATGGCAGCCTCTACCTACCTCGGATACGGCGTCACCAACAGGAAGTACTACCCTCATCGCACTGAGCTGATCTATTCGCGACTGGCCCAGATGCCCAACATCTATGGCGTCCTCACGGGCGAATGCGACCTCAAGGAAGCCTTGATTCCTGCGCGCACCCGAGTCGTTCCCGTCACACGGGGGGAGGAGGGCGAGCTCCTGGATGACGAGCGCTGGGACACCAATCAGTGCTTCGAAGCCATCCCCAACGTCAGCTTGATCCTGGGATCTCGTGATATGGCGATCGCCTCTGAAGACATTCGCAATGCTGGCCGTCCTGGTTCGCGCTCGAAGGCCGGGCTGCACTGGCTCCGGAAGTCCATCGAGGCATTGCCCACTGGCACTCTCGATGTTCTCCTCATCGACAGTCGGGGAACCTTCGACACCCTCGAGCTCACTGAGCTCGGCGCGTCCGACTACGTCGTGGGCTGTGTCAAGCCCGACACCAAGGACGACGACACCCTGCACGGCCTGAAGGCGCTGATCAGCACGGCCCAGGAGCAGTTCGAGTTCTCGGGCGGGGCTGCCGACCTCCGCTACATCCTCTTCAACGGTTACGTGAAGAACCGCGGCAAGTTCTACATGGAGATGTACGAGGAGCTCAAGGCCTTCTATGGGGACATGCTCCTGCCGTACGTCTCTGAGAACGTGCAGGTAGCGGAGAGCGTCAAGGAGCAGGAGCCCGTCCACTACTACATGCAGGGGCAGGATCCGCTGATCATGGAGCAGTTCGACGCGATCGGCAGGGTCATCGCACGCGATCTGCATCTTGCTGCATAGGAGTTTCGTCGCCGAAACTCCCCCGGGTCGCGCTGGGCCTGGTCCGATCCGACCTCGGCCAAGCCCAGCGGCCATTCCAGAACACCCTGGCGCACCTGCTGTTGTACGTCCTGCACGGCGGCACGCAACACCGTTAAGTGAGACGGCCGGCGTAGACGGAGCCCCATGCGTGCCCTGCCTGCGTCGGTCTAACACTTTCGACGTATCCAGGCCTCTGAGCAGTCCATTCACAAAGGCACTATGTGCTCGCGCTTACTCTGGCCGCGGCAGGAGACTACAAGGCCGCTGGTAGCAGCCAACACAAGTCTCCTCAGAGTCCTCAGAAGCGAGACCTGCAGTCTCTCGCCGGTACGGGACATCCACTCGGTGCGATTTCTCCGCAAGCTCTCCGCATTCACCGGCCGTCCCCTCCGTCCAGTGATGCCATACGGCCGCGTATTCGGCGCACCTCCGCCTCAAGTCCTGTCTCCGGCCTCAGCTCAGCTTCTGGCACGGAACACAAGCTTGTACATGCAGCTGCGACGGGTGCCTGCGCCACTGCGGCATTCCGTGCGACTGCGCTGCGCCCCCGTTCCAACAGGCGCGTGCTGCCCCATTGGCCCTCCATACCGCCGGCCTTCATACTCGGAGCAGTCAGCTCAAGGGTGTTTCGCAGGCCCCAAAATTCACAAGCACACTATCTGCCACAGGGGTTGTCTGTCTGAGGAGCGGAAGGCACATCGCGTCGTTCCTCCGAAAGAGGCCGACCTGCCTCAACTCAGATCGGTGCCCGACGAACACGAGATAAGGCGAGCCGCCATTGCCCAGGGGGGGTGGGTCGCTGCTGACCCATCGCGGTTCTGGCTGGTCGCGACCTGGCGAACGATCCCCGCCCAACTGTGCCCTAGCGGCTGGCACGAGTCAGGCTGGCCTAGCCCAGCGCCTCAAGATTCACAAAAGCACGAAGTGCACGCACTGGCTAGCCAGGGAGCGCAGAGCGCATGCCCTGCGTCTCGCGCTCGTAGCGGGTGACCCAATCCTTGCGGTAGCGCCTCAGGCTGTCGGCGCTCATGGGGCGCCCCTTCTGACCTGTGATGCCGTGCTCCTCGAACAGGAACTTCGACAGCTGGGGCATGCTGGGGTACTTCCCGGTCCGGTCCGTGAGTCCGGCGAACACGGCGTAGATGGCCTCGGCCCGCGTGGCGCCTGTGCCAGCGAAGATGCCGCTGCTTCGGCGCACCTCCGACTCGGGCCCTGGCCCCGACTTCCGCTCCGGCTCGGGCTCCGGCTCCAGCTCCGGCTCGGGCTCCGGCTCCAGCTCCGGCTCCGGCTCCGGCTCCAGCTCGGGCTCCGGCTCCAGCTCCAGCTCCAGCTCCGGCTCCGGCATGAAGGAAGTGACACCAGCGTCGAGCTTGGCGGGCGGGGGATCCGCTGCCACCTGGGTCGCCAATGACAGAGTTTCGCCTAGCTCGGAAACTCGCGGCACCTGGGCAGTGAGGTGATCAGAGGTCGGTGATGGCTCCAGCGGCGAAGCATCCTTCCGACGACGAGGGAGCGTGTTGTCGAGCCTCATGCTGACAGGATGCTCGGGCCGCGCCGTAGAAGTCAGTCGCCGGGACGCCGGGGGGCGGTGTGGGCGTTGCGGTGTAGCCGGGGGAGCAGTCTTCCGCTGCACAGGCTCGCTGCCGTGTTGGAGTGGTACACCGAGGGCTGCTAGGCGGAGAGGTAGGAGTTCCTCGATTGGCGCCTTGAAACGCCACCAGAAGCCGTGCCGCCGCTTGAGTTTGGCGATGCAGACCAGCCGGGCCTGCTCTTCCTCGAGGGCCGTCTGGTAGGAGCGGCGGTTCCACAGCTGCATTCCGCGCCAGAGCTTGAACGTGGGCACGGGAGAGAGGAGCCAGCGGGCCAGGCGGACGCTTTCGATGTGCCTAGCCTCGGTGATGTCGGCCAGTCTGCCGACAGCGTGGCGGGCTGCTTCCACCGAAACCGTGAAAATCACCGGGAGGACGGCGTGCATCGCGGTCCCCAGCGGATCCGGCCACAGGAGTGCGGCGTTGAAGGCGATGGTGGCGCCAGTCAGAAGCCATGCGGTGTAGCGCAGCAGAGGGAAGGGGCAGCGAAGCCAGGTAAGGAGGATGTCGAGTGCGAGGACGACGAGGATGCCACAGTCGATGCCGATGGGGAACACCATCGAGAACGTGCCGAAGCCCTTGGCCTCCGCGACATGGTGAACTGCAGTGTAGGAGCCGACGAATGCGATGCCGGCGACAAGCAGGGCACCCACGACCACGACTGCGATGAGACAGCGTTGGAGGGGAGTGAGTGATATCTGCTTGTGCACAGGTAGGTGTCCCCTTGCGATGAGGTCGGCCCGGGCCGAGACGCAGCTGAAGGGGTACTCCAATGCCGAGTTCTCGGGCCTCCGTGACGTACGGCAGCGGTGATCGTTGACCGCAGTCTAGGCCGGGCGTGAGCTGGACTGGGTAGTGCTGGCCGAGGGTCACCCACAGCGGAGGGACACGTCCGCCGTGGTGGGTGGTGTCGGCGCATGCCTGGGGCTTCGGGGGCGCCTTGAGGCGATCTGCCTGACCTGCAGATATGGCGTGAGGCGGTCACTAATCTGCTCATCTGCGGCGTGTCGGGTGAGGCGTGTTTGACCACGGTGCTGGGACTGGAGTTAAGTGTGGTCGCAGCTCCGGTGGTCGAGGCTCGTCCACCCGGGGTCGCTGCCCGCACGTGTGTGGGCCGTCGAGGGGTTCCCCGAGGTCGCTTCTGGGAGCCGAGTGGCTTTCGACTACCAGGGGATAGTTGATGATCGATGTGGCGGCGCTGCGGCAGCCCCGGTCGCAGCACTGGGTTGCCGCGCAATCCGGCGTCAGCCGGCAGACTCTTCGGAATCTTTCTCGGATCGGCCTGTTGCCGTCAGCGCGACAGCTCACTGGCGCTGACGTGGTGGTGGCCCGATGCGCTCATGCTCTTGGCGCTACGCGCTCGACCAATCGCCGGGCTCAGGCTGGTGAGTGGACCGCGGCAGCACAAGAGCGGGATCGAAAGCTGATCGAGACGGTGCGGGGCCTGCTGAACTCAGGCGAATTCGATGCCCGGACCACGATCGTCGTGCATCCCGACAAGTGCGAGGCCACCGCCGCCCTTGAGGCCGTTTCCGAGTGGATCCACACCGGGGGGGCTGTCGAGCACCTGGTGCTGCTGCCGTTGGGGAAGTGGGCTCTGGCGGTTCCGGGTGCCGCAGACGAGGGGGTACTCGTGGCATAAGAAAAGGCACCCCCATCTGCCGGAAACAGTGAGGGTGCCTTCACGCAGGCTGGGCCTCCGCTTGGTGTCCTTGAGGTTACCAGCCAGATCTCGGACTGACCGGTTCGCCAGGTCGACTATCCGTCCTTCTCTCTTTCGTCGAACATTCAAGAGCTGGTGATCATGACGGCAACCCATCTCATCCAGTGCCACAACAGGCCGACTGCAAGCCGCCTTCGGTTCCCGGGCACGGCAGGACCCTCACTTCGATGAGGGCTGCCAACTCCATCGACATCGCACGCCGGTGCGCGCGCCAGGGTTGGCCCGTGCATCCCCTGCAGCCCATGGGGAAGATCCCGATGCCAGGGTGCTCCCGCTGCCGCATCGGCCACCCCAATCACGTTCCACACTCGGTGGAGGAGTGTCGCTGTCTGAGTCGGGGACTGTGGTGTCACGGCTTTCATGCGGCAACGCGAGAGCCCTCGCTGATCGACCGGTGGTGGGGCGGAAGCCCGCATATGGGCGTCGGAATCTCCACTGGGCCGGCTGAGCTCCTGGTGGTTGACCTCGATTGCCACGCGGACGTACCGCCTTCGGAACTCTCGGATGTGTTGCCTGCCTTCTCCGTACCCGAAGAACTGCTCAAGGCTGTCCGCAACGGCCTGGACGCCTTCCGGGTTCTGAGCCAGGCCCTCGACGGCGAGGACTTCACCGACGGGGAGCGCACGCTGGCCGTACGCACGCCGAGCGGCGGGATGCATCTGTACTTCCGTACACCTCGGCAAACCACTTGGCGGTGCTCTGCCGGCGGCAACGTCAATGGGGTAGCGCTGGGGTGGCAGCTGGACGTTCGCGCTTACGGCGGCTACATCATCGCGCCTGGAACCCAGGTCGCTGCCGGAACCTACGAGCCGGTGGGTTCTTGCCAACGGCCCGCTCGGCTGCCCGGATGGCTGGCGGGCGCGCTTGAGCAAACCGGACATCTCCTCTCGGCCAGGCCTCCGGCACAGAGACGCCCCCAGGTTCCCAATCGGGCACGGATGGCCACGGCTTCCCCAGCGACGGATTCCGCGTGGGCGGCGAAGGTTGCGGCGACCGCCTTGGGCTACGTGGCAGACTGCGCATCACTCAGTGAAGGCAGCGGCTGGAACACCAAGGTGAACCGGGCCGCCTATACCCTCGGCGGGCTCGTTGCTGCGGGGTTCATCGGCAGCCCGGCCGAGGCCGAGACCGCGCTCTTGAAGGCCGCGCTCCACGCCCGTCCAGAGCGCGAGCGGCAGGCACGCAGCATCATCCAATCCGGACTGGCCGCAGGACAGCGCCAGCCCCTCACTCCGAAAGACCGCTGATGAGCACCACGAGCAGTTCTGTGCCGACGAGCCGGGTTCCGGAGTCCTACAGCGCAACAGCCTCGGCTCAGGCGCTGATTGGGGCTGAGCCCTCCGTTAAGCGTGGTCCCGTGGAGGTTCTGCTCCCGACTTCCTTGACTGACTGGGGCATGGCCAACCTCTTCCTTCGTGTGTACGGCGACGACTATCGGTTCGTCCCAGAGCACGGCTGGTACAAGTGGGCTGGCCATCGGTGGCAGCTCGACGCCAAGGTGAAGGCCGTTGTGAAGTCTGTCTTCCAGTTGGCTGAGCAGATGCCGTTCCCTGATCCGCGGTCAAACGCATCGATCCGTTTTGACGACAGGAAGCTGGAGAGGCACAAGAAGAGGTCTCTCAGCATGGCTGGTGCTCGCTCGGTCATCCAGGCCGCGGAGAGTTTGCCGGAGCTCACGCTTGAGTCGGACGAACTGGACGCCGACCCATACGCCCTGTGCACACCGCGGGGCACAGTCAACCTACGAACCGGAGCGCTCCTGGAACCGAGGCGTGATAGCGCTCACACACGTTCCGCCACTGTGGGGCCACGCCGTATGCCGACTCCGATGTGGGACAAGTTCCTCACAGACACCTTCGGGGACACCCCTGAGGGTCGAGACATGATCGCGTACCTGCAGCGGCTCTGCGGCTACAGCATTTCCGGTGACGTCGACGCCCAGATCATGCCTTTCCTATTCGGTGAGGGACTGAACGGCAAGAGCGTCCTGGTGGCCGTCTTGTTGGCCCTCCTGGGGGACTACGCGGACACCGCCCCACCGAACTTCCTCATGGCTCCGCTCTATCCGAATCACCCGACCGAGATGGCGGACCTGCAAGGGCGCCGCTTGGTGTTCTGCAGCGAGATCGACCCGGGTGCCAAGTTTGACGAGGCCAAGCTGAAGCTCCTGACCGGGGGAGACAGAATCAAGGCCCGCCGTATGCAGCAGGACTTCTTCACTTTCGACCCAACCCACAAACTCTGGCTCATCGGCAATCACCGCCCCACCGTGGAGACGGGTGGGTACTCGTTCTGGCGCCGCATGCGGATCATCCTCTTCGCACGAAGGGTCCGGGACGAGGACGTTGTAGAGGACCTCGCAGCGCGCATGCTCGCCACCGAGGGCCCTGGCATTCTCCAGTGGCTCATCGATGGAGCTGTTGCGTACTTCGACGGCGATGACCGAAAGCTGGCTGGCCCTGACTCAGTTCGGCTCGCTACCCAGGACTATGAAGAGAGTGAGGACAGCGTTGGCCAGTTTGTCCGCGAGTGCTGCGTGCTGGGCCCACACAGTGCGTACCGGGCTGAGCAGGCCCAACTACGGAAGGCCTACGAGGCCTGGTGCAACGCCGCCGGCATGCGGGCCGTTCCTGTTCGCGAGTTCGGCAGTGCGATCAGACGGCTGGCCAAGATGATGAGCGCCAAAGACATGCTGAAGAGCAACGGCCGTCGCCACTACGTGGGTATTGGTCTCATGGAAGAGAACCAACCCGGGGCTGAAACGGCAGGGACACAACGATGAGCCAGGGACAAAGGCCCTCCTTCGCCTCCCGAGGGAAAAACGCCTGGTCATCGGCATGGTGGCCCCCCGCCCAGGGACACACAGGGACACAGATCCTGTATATGTCACTCCATTCAAATACCTTCGCGTTCTCTCGACAAGTTAGAGAATCTGTCCCTAAGAGTCCCTGTGAGCCCTCCGATGTCTGCTGATATGCCGTCCGACCTGGTGTTTTCCATGCAGGGACAGAGTTCTAGGTCCAGGGACACATGCCGTCCCTCCTCGCCTTCTGTTCCCAACCCCCGCCAGCAGGCCGTGCCCGAGGAAGGAGTCTCGTCGATGTCCGAAACCTTGGCGCAGAGAATCACCGACGAGGTGGAGATCGTCTGGGTCGAGGGGGAACCCACCGCCTGGGAGAGGTACGACTACGTCCGCCAGGCTCTGGTAAAGACCCAGAGGAGACGCGGAGTCCCACGGATCACCTGGGATGCTCGCATCGTCGGATACGCCAACCTGAGTTCGGACGCTGACCCCCCACCAGCCCTAGGCTCTGGTCGCTATGAGCGACGCGTCTTCTACGTGAAGCCACAAGACCGGAGTGAGGGGGACACTGATGGTGAGGGAGTCTGGTACCAAGGCTCAACACCCACTGAGGCCGTCGACCCGCGGACAGTCCGGCCGAGAGTAGTGGGCTCATTGACTGACCGAGCTCGCGGAAGGTCCCTGCCTCGAGTCGAGGACCCGGTTCCTCCTGCTGCAACCGGACCAGAAGAGGAGCCGTCGGAGAGTGGCATGCTCTTCTGAGCTGGAGTACCCGCGTTCGGGGCGAGCCCTCCCCGCTGCTGGAAACTCTGTCCCTGACTGTCCCTGATGACAGCAGGCGGCGGTAGCTATCAGGTATCTGACCTGTGCTTTTGAGAAATTGGTGGGCAGGGACACTGTCCCTGCCCACCTCAATGACGGAGCCCCTGAAGTGGTCATTGCGGAGGTCAGCTCAGCTGCTGGGCCCAGGCTGCGGCTGTAACTGTCGGCGGGGCGCCTTTACAAAGTGCGCACCACGGCGACGACCTTTCCCAGAATCGTCGCCTGGTCGGCTCGAATAGGAGCGAAGGCGTCGTTGTCCGGCACCAGCCAGGCGCTCTCACCGTCCAGCTTGAGGCCGTTCACGGTGGCCTCGCTGTCGAGCATCGCGGCCGCGTTCTCTACGGTTGGCTGGGCGCGGATCACGACCTGGTCCCCACTGGGGATGTGCGCACGGATCATCGAGTCGCCGGCGACGGAAAACCGCCGGGTTCCTGGATTCCTGGGGCACTTTGGCGGCGAACCCGAGAGGCCTTGTGCCTGGATGCCCGGCCTTGCGCGTTGAGTTCAATCTTCTCCGGGGCGCTCAATCAGGTGAGCTCGGCATCCAGCCCGAGGTGTACGACCCGAAGCTGGAGGCGCGGTAGGGACGGGACCGCTGCCTGGCTGGCAATCCCCACGACTCTCAGGGGAGGCGGTCACCGCCCGGCGAACGCCCTCGCCTGACCGGTGAAGGGTCTCGTCGTCTGGTCAGCCCTTCGGCAGTGGAAGATGGCGGTGAGTGAAGACGATGTTCCTCACGCGTTCGACAGCGTCCGGGGCGATGTGGGCCAGGACCGGCAGGGCGTAGTGCCAGCCGTCGCCTGCGAGCGCGTCGGCTGTGAACTGCCGTGCCTCCTGCGCGGCTTCCGTCGTGTCGGGCGGAAGCTGTGTCAGGGCAAGGGTTCGGAACGTCTCGGTGAAGGCGGTGCTCGTGGATGCCGTGACGGCCCGGATACCAGCTGGCCTCCGGGTGAGGTAGCCGGCCACAGCGGCGAACGCCTCGGCCCGGTCGTGCGGGACGTTGTGGCGGTTTACACGATGGCGTGCAGCGTCATAGCTGCCGAGTGCCGCGTGAGCGATAGCGATGGCTCCGGTCGGCAGTCCCCACGGGGCGCCGCCCGTCGACTTCTTCTCCCACCCCGCCAGTGTGCTGCGGGCGTCGTCGAGATCGTCTCGGGCGCTCAGGAGGAGCATCGTGAGGAGGTCCTCCGTATGCAGCCAGGCATCTGACTCGTGGATCTTCAGCACCATGTGCTCGCCAGCCTGGTGAAGGCGCTCAGTACATGCGGTGTCGGCATCGGCGATCGCGGCGAAGAGCTCGCCGAGCTCGGCCATGCGCCCGCTCCAACCACGGTGTGGATCCGGGGCCCGGAGGCGTTCTCGCTGGCGGTCGATGAGGTCCACGGCGGTGGCCGGGTCGTAGGAGCGCAGTCCGGCCGCGACTGCCACGAGGGCCCGCTGCCTTCTGTCGCTTTTCAGCGGGCCTGTTTCCTCGGCGAGGGAGAGCGCACGGTCGCGTTCGCCGACGTGGGCCAGGGCTTGTGCGGCGGCGCCTTGTGCGTCGGCCACATCCCTGCCGGGAGCCCCCTCCCAGAGGGAGAAGTTGCTGGCGCCTTCCAAGGTCCGGGTACGGTCGGCGGCCTCGATCGCTAGTCGTCGCGCATCGTCAGGATGCCCGGCCGCGGCCGCGGAAGTGGCTGCCGCAGCGAGCGCCTGCACTTGCTCGGCCGGGTCCCGCAGACTCCGAGCCAGCTGCGCGGTGTCGTCATTTCGGCCGATGGCCGCCAGTGCCGCGCACAACGAGACGAGCCAGGTCTCCCGTTGCCGAGGGCCCGGTCGTTGGGGAGAACCGAGGGCTTCCAGCGCCCGGTCCAGCCGCCGGCTCGCCTCCTCGGGTTGGCCGTCGTCGGCAAGTCTGGATGCCTGCCGGGCCAGCGCCTGCGCCGACGGTTCCTCCTCCGGATCGTCCCAGCTCTCGGCGATCACCGCGTGGGCGCCGGCGAGAGCGTCCATTTTCAGGGCGCCCGTCCTGGTTACCGCCGCGCAGGACACGAGCGCGCGGGCACGGTCCATCGAGCCGGTGCTCACCAGGGCCCGTACGACTGAGGTCAGCATGGGGGCAATGAGCATGACCAGATCGGAATGGTCGTCAGCCGACAAGCGCAGGGGGTCGCCCAGCGCAGCCTCCAAGCGCCGCGCCGCCTGCTCGGCCAGGGCGCGCGCCTGCTGTGGACGGACGGTTGCCAGGGCAGCGGCCGCGGACGCGGAGACGGCGCAGGCTCGCAGGCGTGAGGGATACGCCTGGGCGTACTGGCTGATCCGTTCATGCAACCGGGCGGCTTGTGCGCCGTCGGCAGCAGCGGCGACGGCGCACCACGCTGACACGGGGGTGCTCGGATCGGCCGGAGAGCTTTCGGCGAGGTCCTCGGCATACCGCTCGGCCTGGTCGAGCAACTCCTCCGCCAGAGCAGGGTTGTGTGGCCGGGCGGCGAGGGCAGCCTGGGCCACCACGGTGGACCCAGCCACGTCGCCGGCCGAGGCCGATGCTCCGAGCGTGCCGAGCAGTTTGCGTCCTTGAAGCAGCTCGCCGACCGTGATCAGCGCCACCGCCGCTTCCCCTATGGCATCCTCCGCGTCTTGCTCATCCCCGCTTGGCGGTGCACTCTCGCGGCGGGCCCGCTCGGCCCAGCGTGCGGCCTCCGCCGCCGCCTCGCCGGCGTGCGGGTCGCTGATGCCGACCAGCACACGGGCCACCTTCGCCAGGCGGACGGCTTTCTCCGAGGGAAAGGGCGCGACGAGCGCAAGATCCATGGCGCGACGAGCGTGTCCCAGCCGGGCGAACGCCACTGGGACGCACGGGGGCAGCGCCCGCGCCCGCTCGGCGAGTATGGCCGAGAAAGCCGCGAGCGCCGCCAACTCCACCAAGTCGTCGGGGCGTTGGTGTCGGACCGTCTGGGCGGTCAGTTCGATGTCGGCGAACGCGGTATCCAGGGAGGCGCGCTCGAGCAGGGCCCGTTGACGGTGCGGGTCGAGGGCGATCGTGGTCAGCCGCTGGATGTCGCCAGCGCTGTGCAGCATGCGCGGGTAGTCGTAGAGCAGGTAGGACGGGGTGTCGGACGGCCAGTCCTGGGCGCGGTAGCCGTCCGCCCAATCACGCAGTTGTCTCTGGAAGTTCGTCACATCGCCCAAGGCGGTCAGGGCCTCTTGGCGCAGTTCCTCGTGCCCCAGGGCATGGAGGTGCGGGGCGGTCTGCGTGTCGGACACGAGGATCTGGCTATGGTCGCCGGGTATGAAACTGCGGCCGGTGATCCCGCGCAGGAGTCGATCGACCCGATACGGGCGCACGCCGACAAGGCCAGCCAGGTCCGTGGTTGTGAGACTGCCTCGGGCCGCCACCAGTAGCCCGAGGAGCGGGACCCCGACGTGCTCATGGTCCAGCAGCCGGTGCAACTCGCGTCGGGCCAGGGCGCTGAGGCCCTCGGCATGCGGCCACGGAGCGAGCGGGCGGACGATGTTCCCGGAGCGCAGGGGGTGGTCCGAGGAAACGTCGTCCGGCACGGGCGGGCTTGGCCGGCCCGTGACCACCACGCGCATGCCAGCTGGTGGGACTTTCGGCAGCAAGGCGGCAATGCTCAGTCCGCCGGATACGGCTCCCTGGTCCTCGTCCAGGCCGTCCACGATCAGTACCAGGCGCCGACCTCGGTCCTGGGACGCCTCCGCAGCGGCACGGCACAGGTCGGGGAAGTCCTCCGGCCGGCTTCCTGCAGCTCGGCCATCCCGCTGCGCGATCGCTGCCAGTTGCCGCGTCACCGTCTCAAGAAATCCCTGCCGGTCGTTGCGGCCCAGGCGATCGGTGATGAAGTAGGACACGATCTCCACGCCGTCCGGGCGGTGCCGGAGCACGAAGTCGGAGACCAGTGCGGATTTACCTGCCCACGGGGGTGCCTGCCACCACACATACCCGGAGGCTCCCCTCAGGTCCGGCCCGCTGCAGAATGCGGTCAGTTCCCGCAGTTCGTCTTCCCTGTCCAGCAACTGTGCCGGAAGGACGTGCTGCTCGATCCAGGCGGTGTGCGCCTCGTGTCCTCGCTCTGGCACCTTCGCCGACGTGAGAGGCGAGCGGGGCGGCTGGGCCTGATCCAACAGGGTGCGCCACCGGCCCTCGTCGAACCGCTCACCCGCCCATGCGCTCCACTGTCGGACCACGGCGATCAGCTGTTCACTGCTGCTCGGGTCCGGAGTCTTCGCCCGCTCCCACTCGCCGTGCAGCCACTCCGCCAGGCGCCTGTCCAACTTTGATTCATGGCCATCGACCGCGCGGGCGAGAGCACGACGCGAATACCTCTGAACCGCATGCCTGTTGTACGCGGCCTTGGCTCTGCCTTCCAGGGCCCGGAGCGCGTCGTACAGCTCACGGGCCTTGGACGACTCCACTCACGCCACCTCTTCCGTGTGCCTGCGGCTGCCCGCCTGCCCGCATCAAGCCACGGCGGGCGCGTCAATGACCAGGAGAGTAGAGGCAGTTCACCCGCAGTGCCCGCCCTTTCGGACAGTCACCCACCCACACGCGGCACGGTCATCCCTGTCGGCCCCTCCGGCCGGAGACCACCGAGGAGAGGAACACATGAACATGACCATGCCCAACGTCCGCAAGCTGGGCCGTGCCGCGCTCTTCAGCCTGGTTCGCGGCGCGTGCTGGGCCCTGGGCTCAGCACTCGCGGCAGGCATCGTGTGGTGGTTCCAGCACCAGTAGCCGCACGAGATGTGCGCCTGGGCCGTGATCCGAGCCCGGCTCAGGCGCACCCAAGATCGGCGCCTGCCGCCCCCTCCAGCTCGAGGGGTCTGCGTTGCCACGTCACACAAACCGACGTCGGACGACCTCGCCCCGTGCCGCGGACCGAAGAGGAGGTCGCCATCCTCTTCCGGTTGCCGAACCACTGGTGCCTAAGCGCTTCAGTGCTGCAGTCGAATCGTCCGTTCCCAAGGTCGGCTCAGCGAAGCTGCGACGCTATGACCGCTGGCAGTCGCTGTGACGCCCTCCTCCTGGCCCAGGACCAGGAGACGGAGTTGGTTGGGAGTCAGCCGGGCGGTGGCGTGGGCCTGCTTCTGTCCCTCGTGCATGTGCTGGTCGATCGGCTCGAGGTGGGCGCTGCGCTCCCAGCGTTTGTTGTTGTGACAGCGTCTGCAGGAGCACGTGGCCGTCACCAGCTGTGTGGGGAAGTCAAGCAGGCTGTCCGAGACTCTGATCACCTGGGCCGCGATCACCCTGATGACCCGCCGTCTCACCCGGAGACCCAGCAAGAAGGCACGCCCTGTCGGCTCGGACTCCTATCTGACCGCTGCGTGACAGCAGCCGACCACGTCAGCGACGCGCACGAGCGAGCAACGCTGCATGCGGCAACGCCAGTACACCGTCCTCACCAGCAAACTCAGAGCTGAACAGATCGAAATGGCGCTTGATCTCGGCGCGGATCAAAGGGGTCTGGCTCTGCACCATCTGACCGCCGAACGCCACGCCACTCGCAGGACCGCTCCACCATTCCTCAGCGCTCGCGCGGTGATCCCAGCGCAAGGTCTCGCACACAGCCTCGCGAAGCCCTGCCGCCTCCAGCAGCCCCGTCAGGCCGCTCTCGTCACGGGGAAACTCATCGTCAGGGGCCAATCCTGCGGGCAGATGCGGTGGACGCACTGCGCTTGCGGCTTGAATCGCACGGCCGATCAAAGCCTGTCCGGGGGCCGGGGGCACCGCCCATATCGTCAACGCAATCCAACCGTTGGGCCTCACGACACGGCGCAACTCGGCCAGGGCCACCTTGGGCTGGCCCACATGGTTCAGCACGAAGTTGGCCACGACAGCGTCGAACTCTCCATCCGTGAAGGGGAGCTCAGGAAGAGCGGCCACGAGCACGTCGGCCGAAGGTGCGGCCTGCATCGCCAGCTCGACCATGGTCGCCTCCGCGTCAACAGCCGTCACTGTCGCCCCCCGGGCACACGCGGCAGCAGCAACCGTCCCCGGCCCGGTCCCCACATCCAGCACCCGCGCGTCTGGCCCCACCTCGGCGGCATCAAGCAACTGCGGCACCGGATAGGCGCACAGCTTGGCGAAGCTTCCGGCGTAGCCGGCACCCTGGCCCGCCCATATCAGCCGCTCGCTCTCGTCGAACGTCGTCATCGACACCGATGGCCTCCCCTGGCTCAGCAAGATCGATATTGCCGCGAGCCTAACCGACCCTCTGATCAGCGCGGACGGCTTAGAAACAGGTACTGAGAGGTCGTTTTCACCTGTGAAGTGCGCTTTATCCAGGGCTTTTCGATCGGGTGTCATCATCCCGGCGGGCCTGGTGGAGTGGGCGTGGCGGATGCGCCGCACGGGGTGACCGCTGGGACAGGGTGCGGCTTACGCCTGTCTCATCCCAAGACGCCCGTCGCGTGGTCCGTGCTTCCGCTGCTTGCGGTGCACGCCTGGGCGCACGCCCCTGACCGGCGGTACGTCCAGGTCATGGCCGAACGTCGTCCGTATCCGAGTGATCTGTCCGATGCCCGCTGGGTGTTGATCGAGCCGGTGCTCAGCGCCTGGCGGGCCGAGCGTCGCCGGCATGCGCTGAACATCGGACGCCCGCCCGAGCACGACCGGTGCGAGATCATGAACGCGATCCTGTACGTGGACCGCACCGGGGTGCAGTGGCGCTACCTGCCGCACGACTTCCCGCCCTGGGAGACCTGCTACGGCTACTTCGCCAAGTGGCAGAAGGACGGCGTGTTCGCCCAGCTCACCGGCGTACTGCGCAGGCTGTTACGGCAGCAGGAGGGCAAGCGCGCGGAGCCGTCCGCGTGCGTGATCGACGCCCAAAGCGTGAAGACCTCCACCAGCGTCCCGGCCGCCGGGCAGGGCACGGACGCCGCGAAGAAAATCGTCGACCGCAAACGGAGCATTGTCACCGACACCCTCGGACTGCTGCTCGCAGTGCTGGTCACAGCCGCGAGCGTGCAGGACTCCGTCGCCGGCACCCACCTGGTCGACCAGGTCGCCGCCGCCCACCCCACCATCCGCAAAGTCTGGGTGGACGGCGGCTACCGCCAGCACCTCGTCGAGCACGCCGCCACCCTCGGCATCGACATGGAAATCGTCCAACGAAACCCCGGGACCAGGGGATTCACCCCGCTGCCCAAACGCTGGACCGTGGAGCGGACCTACGGGTGGCTGATGTTCCACCGCCGCCTGGCCCGCGACTACGAGACCCTGCCCGTTCGCTCCGAAGCCATGATCCACCTCGCCATGACCGACCTCATGGCCCGCCGTCTCACCGGCGAAGCCACCATCTCCTGGCGCGACCCGACAGCCCAGGATCAAACGCCAATTCCGGGATGAAACATCGGGAGAAAACGACCTCTGAGTGGGCGTTCACATAGGGTTCTTCCGGTATGCGGGTTTTGATCGTGCCCCGATTTGAGGGCCTTCGACCGGGGTGACAATCTTACGTTCTCCTCCGGGCCGCGCACTCGGCTGTCCGTCTCATGCGCTTCCATGCCCGGAAACCCGTCTGGTTTGAAAATGCCACGGAACCGCCTGACTTCGCGGAACCGATCCCTCCGGCGCTCATGATCACGCTGTGCCGTGAGCGAGCGCAAGCCGTACCCCAGCGACCTGTCCGACGCCCGGTGGGCCCTCATCGAGCCGACACTGACGGCCTGGCGAAATTCCCGCCTCGAACGCCGGCCTACCGGACAGCCGGCCAAAGTCGAACTCCGCGACGTATTCAACGCGCTCCTCTACATCAACCGCACAGGGATCCCCTGGAAATACCTCCCGCACGACTTCCCGAACCACGGCACCGTCTACGCCTACTACGCCGCCTGGCGCGACGAGGGAATCCTCGCCCAACTCAACTACGACCTGACCGGACTCGCCCGCGTGAAGGAGGGGCGCAAGCCCGAACCGACCGCCTCCGTGATCGACACCCAGAGCGTGAAGACCTCCACCAACGTGCCCCTGACCAGCCAGGGAACCGATGCCGCGAAGAAGATCGTCGGCCGGAAACGAGGCATCCTCACCGACACGATCGGCCTCATCCTCGCCGTGACCGTCACCGCCGCCAGCCTCTCGGAAAACGCCCTGGGAATACGCCTCCTCGACCAAGCCAAGAAGACCTACCCGACCATCTCCAAGAGCTGGGTCGACACCGGCTTCAAGAACGCCGTCATCGAACACGGAGCCCGCCTCGGAATCGACGTCGAAGTCGTCAACAGAAACCCAGACATCCGCGGGTTTCACGTCGTCAAAAGGCGCTGGGTAGTGGAGCGGAGCATCGGTTGGATCATGCTCCACAGGCGTCTCGCCCGAGACTACGAGACCCTCACCACCAGCTCCGAGGCCATGATCCACATCGCCTCGATCGACAACCTCAGCAAGCGCATAACGGACGAGACCACGCCAACCTGGCGAGGAACCTACTAGGGCATACAGGGCAATACGCCTAGATCAAATGCCCTCTGAGGACGGGTGGGTGAGGGGCTGGCGCGGGTCGGGTTAGTAGGCCCTCGGCTCGATGCCGATGGCGTCGGCGTGGCCTTTGAGGAAGGAGTCGAGCTCGTGGGGAGCGTCGTCGCGTAGCTCGTGGAGTTCGGCGGCAACCGTTTCGGCGCCGCTGGGGTCGAGGCGCAGGGCCAGTTCCAGAAGACGCAGTACGGCGCAGCTGAGGAATGTCGTGGAGGAGTAGGCGAGCAGGTCCTCGGCGGCCTTGGGCTTACTGCTGCGGGCGGCGATCACCTCGGTCTTGCGGTGCAAGGCGGAGCTTCCCAGCTCCAGGACCAGGCGGCGCAGCTCCGCGGTCTCCGGTTCGGCGGCGCAGGCGCTGCACAGGTCGTCCATGAAGTTGTTGGCGACCCAGACGCAGCCGCCGGGGCAGGGCGAGTTGTCAGTGCATCCGCAGCGGGAGCACTTGGCCTCAGCGTTGTCGTGGGTCAGTTCGGGGCCGAAGTCGGTGACGGTCACAGAAGATGTCCTGTTCAGTCTGTCGGGGCGGGGAACGATCGCGCGACTGTGCCGCTCACGCGGGGGGGGGGGGGGGGGGGGGGGGGGGGGGGGGGGGGGGGGGGGGGGGGAGGGGGGGGGGGGGGGGGGGGGGGGGGGGGAGAGGGGGAGAAAAA
>NZ_JBWKFN010000009.1:138968-224027 GCF_056434245.1 Streptomyces sp. NPDC044064 | reverse complement strand
GCTCGCCCTCCACCGCCCTTCCTTCTCTTCCTCTGCTCGGAAGACCCCCCCCCCCCCCCCCCCCCCCCCCCCCCCCCCCCCCCCCCCCCCCCCCCCCCCCCCGCCGCGTGAGCGTCATGCACGCGTCGGGGCGATGAAGCGTCGGGCGATGACCATGAGCCCGAAGGCCAGAGCCACGCCCGTCAGGTGGGCTCCGGCGAGTACGGCCTTGGAGACCGCGCCCGTGAGGTCTGTCTCCTGGGCCAACAGGACCCCGGCGACGTAGCACGCGGCCCAGAGGGCCAGCATCGCGAGCAGTAGCAGGACGACGCGCGCCGGACGGGAGCCGTTCCGGACAGGAGGCTGACGCGAGTCGTTCGGACACATGGGCAAGGTGAGCGGTGAGCGCCTGCTCGCGGTTGCCTGCCGCGTGACCGGGCATCCGGTCACAAGAGCAGGTGGTGCGCCAACGGGCCTCTCCTGCGGCCCGGGAGGCCTCCTCGTCGATGACGTAGGTCGGCAAGTGACGGCCGTCATCGATCAATAACCGATCGAATCGGCTGGTCTTGGTACTCAAGGGCACGTTCCTCTTGATTGGGGCCTGGCAGCCCGGCGGTGGTGGCAGATCGGGCGAGGCGCGGAGGGGACCGGCGCTGAGTGCTCTCGGAGCCGGCGACGTTGAGGCTGCGAGGGGAGGAGCGGGCGCCGTGCCGGGCTGTCGCCCAATGCGCAGGGGCCGGACCGAGGAGGGTGCGCATCACCCCTCGTCTCGGTCCGGCCCCTGCTATCGGTGGCGTGGTCAGATCCGGTGGTACCAGGTCCCGGTCTTGCGCAGGTCGAGGTACCTATTCAGCTCGGCCTGCTGCCACAGGGTCTCGGACACCCTCCATCGGGTCGTGGTGCCCTTCCTGTCCTTGAGCTTCAGCACGCGCTGGCTCTCCCTCCAGTGCCCCGCGCTGCCCTTGCGGATCACCCCGCGGCCGCAGACCTCCTTGGTAGAGCCCTGGGGGTGGCCGGGCGTCCTGGCCTTGGGCGCCATGCGAGGGCTCGGCTTGGTCAGGCTGGGACGCTTGGGCTGCTTGGGAGTGTCCGCGCCGGAGTCCGTGTCCTGAGGGGCGGCCGGCTTCTTTGGCGCGGCCGGTCTGGGGCCCGGCTTCAGCGGCACGCTGGCGCTCAACTGGGAGCTCCACGCGGCCTTCTGGACCGGCACGTGGCGGCAGACCGTGCCGTACTTGTCGGAGGTGGCGGCCACCCACTGGGGTGCGGGACCGCTCTTCTCGGTGACGGTGCCGTGGTCGACCACGACTGTCGTCGTATCCGAGCCCCAGCTTCCGCAGCCGACCAGTGCGCTCAGCGCCACGGTCGCGGTCAACAGGGCGATTGTGCGCGGTATGCGGGTGGTCCGGGACATGCGGGATTCACTCCAAGTCGGTGGATCGGTTGCGTGGTTCGTGTGGAATGGGGCCCGTGCTCGTAGGGGCCGGGGGAAGGCCGTGCCGGTGAGGCTAGACGCCTCCTCAGTGGTGGTCACCGTGCTTGCGGAGAGATCAGCGGGTGCGTCCCACGGGGCGGGCAGCGCATGCGGCGGGGGCCCGCCTGACGGGACGACGGGGCTAGGTAAGCCTGCTGTCAGAAGGAGCGTTCTGCGAGGGGTACCGGACCGGTGCGAGGCTTCTTAGGTGCGTGTAGAGGGGTCTCAAAACAACCCGGTGACCAGTAGCACAGCGCGCCGGGACCTGGTCGGTCCTCGGCGCGCTGTCGGCGGGCGGGAGAGAGCTAGGTCTGGGCGGGGGCAGGGGTGCCGATGGCGATGCGGGCGCCGACCAGCTGCCCAGCCTGGGCAGCGGCGCGTAGTGCCCTGGTGGTGGCCTTGCTGTCGCGGTTCCGGGGGTCGGGCCGTCCGACGTTGCCAACGTAGAGCACGGCCCAGCCGTACCGGGCGACCTGGGCGAGCCAGCCGTCCGGGAGGTCCACGGCCCCGGTGTAGAACTGTCCACCCTCGGGGTCGAGGACCAGCAGCCCGTCCTCGCCGGCCGGGCCGTGCCCGAGCAGCAGCACGCCGATCCACTCGGCGACCTGGGGCGGGGCCTGGCGCAGCCGGGTGACCAGATGGAAGCCCTGGCCCAGCAGGTGGCTGACGACCACGTTGGTCAGTTCCCCGGGGCCGTCGTTGACCACGTACGCCTTACCGACGGTCTCGGCGACCAGGACCGGCAGGTCGGCGCCGCCGTGGTCAAGGACGACGGCGGTCATCGTCATGGCGTAGCCGTCGGCAGGCGCGGCCGGGGCGAAGCCGGGGCCCATCTGGATGACCTCGGAGGGTCCGCACCGGTCGTGGACGTAGACGACGTGGGTGTAGGAGCCGCCCGTGCGCACCACCATGTTCACGGTGCCGTTCAGCGGCTGCCGGCAGGTGACGCACTGGCCGGTGGCCAGGGAGACCTCGGCGGCGCGGGCGAGGCCCTCGGGTCCGAGCAGGACGCGGACCTCGGGGCTCATGTGCAGCCGCGGCTCAGGCATGGGTGTGCTCCTCGGCATGCTCGTCGAGGACGGCGGCGGCGTGCTCCTGGCGGGCGCATCCGCGGGTGTCGGTGTCCCATCGGGCGTCGGCGGCTGGCACGGGGCCGCGGCTGGTGCCGTGGGCGCGGTCGTGCTCCAGCAGGCGGCGGGCGGTGTCCTCGGCATCCTGCTTGCTGATCGTGGGGTCCTCGACCTCAGCAAGGGCGGGCACGGCGCGGTCGGAGAGGGCGGCGCGGTGCACCAGGTACGTTCGCTCGCGCTGCCGGTCGCCGAGGTGGACGGTCAGCTTGTCGTCCAGGCGCTGGACGGCGGCGGTCGCGCGCAGCAGGGCGAAGGGGTCGGTGGTGCTCATCGGGTCCTTTCGGGGTGGGGCGGGACGGCGGCCGGAGCCGGTTTGAATGGCTCCGGCCGACGCGGTGTCCGCGTCCGGCGTCACGCCTGCTCGGGGTCGTGCAAGCCGGTTTCCTTGCACATCTCGTGCACGGCCTGCTGTGGCACGCGGACCCGTCCCGCGACGTCGGAGTCGCTGCAGCCCAGTCGATCGCGCGGCTGGCCAACTGCCGACGCTCGGCGAGGTACTTCTCCAACCGGTCGACCTCGGCGCCGACCACGGCGAGACGGTCCCACTCCTGCTCGCGTAGCTGGGCCCGGTGGCTGTAGGCGGCGTCCCTCGTGCCGAAGGCGTACCCCCTGCTGCGCGGCGTGCCGCTCCTCGCGCTCGATCCAGGTGCCGGCTCGGACCCGGGGAGGAAGAGCTTGCCCGGGTGCCATCGCTTCCAGGTCTCGCGCGGGACGTCGTTGACGGCCCTCCAGGTGGGGCCGGTACTGGGTGCTCTCGTGGAAGCTCAGCTCGCCCGTGGCGGTGTTCAGCAGGACGTGCTGGTAGGACCCGGGCGAGTGGTAGCCGTGGACCGGCTGCGACGGGATCAGGCTCACCACGGGTGTGTTGGTGACGCGGGGCCCCTGGTAGGTGTCCACGTGAGCACTGCGGCCGCGGCGGCGGTGCGCCTGCGCTTCACTTTCATCCGCGGATCGCCTCCATCGCCTGTGCTGCGAGGTCGGCGCGGCCTGCGGGATCATCGTCCTGGTTGTGGTCGTCGGCCTCCTGATCGACGTCGTCGATGCCGCCGTGCACGGTGCAGACGATGTCCTCGCTGCCGTCCAACTTGCCAGTCAGCGCGCGGTGCAGGCAGGTAATGCTGTAGACGGGCACCCAGGCGTAGCCGCTGCACTCGTCGTCGTACGGGCAGGGCACCAGCGCGTCGAACCCGTAGTCGCCCTCGCCGTCGACGTCGGTGCGCAGGGCAAGGGTGAGGTACTGCTGGCTGAGGCGGATCTCCGCAACGCGGTCTCCGCCAGCGATGTCGGAGCCCGGCTTCCACTGCCACAGCGGCAAGATCTCCGGCCCGAAGAAGCGGCGTACGAGCAGGAGGTCGCCCAGGCCGTCGCCGCCCTCCAGCCCGAGGTCGGCGTTCCAGGTCTCGCTCAGCCGCTGCAGGTAGGGCAGAAGCCGGTAGAGGCTGTCGCTGAAGACGACCTCGCTGAAGCCCTCGGCTGCCAGGCCTGGGTGGGAGTGAACCATGGCCTTGTGCTGCGCGCGGACCGTGTCGTCGGGCACGGTGCGGTTGGCTGGCCGCGAGCCCTGGCGCTCCAGACACACGGAGGCCGGGGTGGACACCATGACCGCGATGGCGGGCGTGCCGTGCCGCTTGGCGGCGGCAACCAGCGGTTCCCGGGCGGCCCTGGTGACGTTCGTCGCGTCGATGACCGTGTTCAGCTTTCGGGCCATCCTGCGCTCCAGGAGGAGGTGCAGGGCGTCGACCGCGTCGTCGGTTGCCTCCTGGTCGCCCGCGTCGTTGCTCACCGCTTCGCGCAGGGCGTCAAGCGAGAGGACGTGGCTCGCGGGCCAGGTAGCGGCCAGCGTCGACTTGCCCGCCCCAGAGGCACCGATCAACACGATCAGCGCGCTCTCCGGCAGGTCCGTGTACAGCGGCATGGGCGAGGTCATACGTGATCTCCTTGCAGGTCGAGGAACGGGGCGCCCAGCTCAGGCGCGGCGGAGCGTTGTCGGTGATGAGAGTCAGCTGGTGCGGATGCGGAGCAGGCCCACTGCCGCAGCTGGTCCCAGCGGGTGGGGTGCGTGTGCCGCCAGGCACTGCGGTCCAGGCCGTACTGCGTGGGGAAGCTCTGGGAGGCGCCGCAGGTGCACGTCCAGGCGTAGGGCTCGGGACGCGTGTCGTCGCGGGTGGCGGTGACCGTGGCCTGGGTGCCGTTGTGGCGTCCGTGGTAGGTGCCGACCCGTATCTGGGTCTTCTGGTCCTTCATCGGATTTCCTTCGGGTTCGGGTGCGCCCATCCAGGGCGCGTCGACGTGGACGCGAGCGGGAGTGGTGTCGTCGGGTCAGTGCTGGAGCCGGTGGACGTTGTCCGGTTCGTCGTCCAGGCCGTCGTGGTCGGGGGCGGTCGGCACCGGGATGTGGATCTGGGGCCGGACGTCGATCTGGGGCTGGAGGCGGGCGCCGCGTTTGGATGACTATGGGCGCAGGCTCACGCGCCCACGGGAGGCCGGAGCGGATGCGCCGGCCTGCGTGCGACATCGCCCCCGCCCTCACCGCTCGGATGCCGCGATGACGGCCGCGACGGTTTCCACGGTGTGGTGGAACGCCTGGTCAAGGGCGTAGTTGCCGCCCAGCGGGCCGCCCAAGTTGTAGTAGTCCTCCTTGCCGACGGCGTTGGCAAGGGCCTTGAGGTGGATGCGCCGGTCGGCCCACCAGTGGGTGGCGGCCGAGAGGGCGAGTGCCGCGGCGACCCGGCCGGGCTTGAGGCGCAGTCCGATGGCTCGGGATCCGGCGTACAGGACGGCGGCCTGGGTGGCGGTGTAAGTGGCGACGTGTGCCGTGCAGGCGATGCGCCCGGCGCGGCTGGACTGGTCCTCGCTCTCGTCGTGCTGGCCCTTGGTGACGGCTTGGTGGTGCGTCTGGATCCAGTGGTCGCCGAGGTCTGCGGCCATGCGCATCAGGGCGTAGGCGGCGGCGAAGCGGATGGCCCGGGTGCTGTGCTCGGTCATGGTGGAGGTGCTCCTCATCTCTCTGGTCGGGTGCGGGGGGCTCGGGGCAGCCAGCTGGCCGATCGCTCGGGTAGTGGTGGTGGCGTCAGCTTGTCCCGTCAGGCGCTGACCGGCGCTTCCCGCAGCTCCCGGCTGACCTGCACGTGCTGCTCCAGGAGGTCACGCACCTGCGCCATGGACGTGACGGGGACCGGCTCGTCCTCGGTGTCCGTGACGACGAATGTGTACTCGTGGGTCGGGTAGTCGCCGCCCTCGTTCTTCCGGTAGTGCAGGTAGGCGCCGTCGACGAGGGGGAAGACGGCGCCGGTGCCGTCGATGCCCACCCACCGCTGGGTCTTGTCCAGCAGGTTGTGTGCGGCGTCGACCTTCCCGGAGTAGAGCGCGGCCTGGTGGGCGGCACCGGCCCGGGCCGCCTCGGCCAGGCGGTCGATGAGCTCCTCGGCGTTGCCGGGCAGGTCCTCCTCCTGCTCCTGCGTGGTCAGCCCGTACGCCGGCGTGGACGGAGAGGACGGGGTGCGGGTGAGGGCACGCAGCGACGCCATGAAGGAGTCGAGGAGTGTGCTGACCCCCAAGGCGAGGACGAGTCCGAGGGCGCCAGCGGCCGCGGCAGCCCAGGGCGGTGTGAGGTGCGGGGCGTTGTAGCCGACCCAGCCGCCGACTCCGGCGGCGGTCAGCATGACGGCGAGTTCGAAGCCTTCCACGGCGATGGCGCCCGTACGGGGCGGGATGGTGCGCAGGTTCTTGCGCATGAGGTTCTCCTCCTTGGGAGTCCGGGAGCGGGTTGGAAACGCGGGCAGGCCGCCCGATCTGAGATCAGGCGGCCTGCGGGAGAGGACTGAGCAGGCCGTGGCGCTCGTCGCGTTGACCGGCGATGATGGCGTGCTCGTCCGGGAGGGCGATGGAGATTTCTGAGGTGAGCGCGGCTGTGGACCCGGGTGTGAGGTCCATGCGGTCGGGCCGATCATGACCCCGACCAGGCGGGTGACCATCGGCCCCGACCATCGGTCACGATCAGGCAACGCGTTGCTTGCGCTGCCGTGGTCGGGATCACGGTCGGCCCGCGACCATGACGGTTGAGCGCGCCGGATGCTCGAGTCGCGGCCGACGGGACGTACGGCGACACGGCTCAGGGCGTGGTGATCGTCGTGGTCAGCTTGCCGACCGTTGAGCCCATCAGGAAGCGTCAGGGCCGGTGGGTCCGCGCCCTGTGGGCGTCGAGGTGGCCTGGGCGTTGCTCAGAAGCTGGAAGTGCCAGCCGCGTCCAACGGCGTGGGCTCGGGTGTCTGCGCCGAGGGCGCTGAACAGCTGCCGACTTGCCGTCTTCACGGTGTCGTAGGCCACGTGCAGGTGGTCGGCGATCTCCGCGTCGGTGAAGCCGTGCGCGATGCCGATGAGGACCTGGTGGTGCCGCTCGGGCAGACGGGGTGGGCATGCGCCTGGCGCTGGTCCAGAGGTGAGCAGGCCGCCGCGGTGCGCTGAGTCAACCACGGCTGCGTAACCCCGTCGAAGCGTGACGCCCGCGGCTTGCCGACGACAGCAGCTGAGTGGCCGCTCGGGCCGATAGGCCGCAGCGGATACGGATCTGCTGCTTGGTCTGGCCGGCTGTCAGTGCGCGGACGATCCTTGCCTCCTGGGGCGAGAAGCGTCGTACCGGCCGGTGCGTCGGCAGCGGCATCAGCGGCCCGCCGAGGAACCCCTGCTGGTGCGCCAACGCCACGGCGTGGGCGCGGTCGTTGGCTTGGAATCCCTGGACGAGGTGGCGAACAGTGGCGGTCACCGCCTTCCGGGTGCACCCAACGATCTCAGCGATCTGCTGGTCGGGCGTGCCCCGGGCGACCAGCTGCAAGACGTTGATCCGCCGGGCGGTCAGCCAGGCTCCCAGACAGGTGCGGGGCTCGGCGGCGAGCCCGGACAGCAGCCCGGCGCGGTAGCCGTAGTCGACGATCGCCGGGCGTGCTGTCCGGCCGCTCACCCCGGCCAAGTCCCCAAGATTCTCCAGTGCTTTCCGTACCTGCAGTGGGTCGAGCCGCAAGGCCGCGGCGGTCTGCTCATCGGTCATCCCACGCGCCGCGCCGGCCAGGCACCAGATCTCGTACAGCGTCAGCCTCGGGGCCACGGTGCTGTGGTCTTGGGGGCTGGCGGCTGACGGGTAGTGCGGGGCTCCGGAAGCAAAGGGACCGTAGAGGACAGTGCTCGCGGAGAGGTCGGGACTGTTCGCGCACGGCTGTATGCGGTGCCGGGTCTGGTCGCAGGGCGGGAGGAGGGCGAGCTGGGCGGTGGACAACATTCGCGCATCCCTTCCGGGCGTCTGAGGGCTTTGTGGAGTCCGGGCGCGCAGCCGATGAGATGGGCCGGTCGTCGCTCGGTGTGCAGCTCCGGGCGCCGGTGTCGCCTTGCCCGGGTGGCGGCCGCGCGGCGCGTTCTATGCGTGATCCGGCTGATCAGCGGCCAGTGCGAGCTGCCCGGAGAAGGGGCAGTCCAGGTCGTCGTCGGTCGGGTGCTCGATCGGGGTCTCGGGACCAACGAACCGTCCGTTCCTGACCGCCGGGTAGTGCCCGTTGACCTGTCCGATGGCGTAGTGCGCCGTGCAGCAGGTCAGGAACACGAAATCGCCTTCATCGGCCACTACGGTCGCCACGCCGTCGCCACGCGTGCGCATGAGGGTTCCCAGAGGATGGGGGAACTCCTCGACGTAGATCTTCTCGAAGCTCAACTTGAGGCGACTCCTGTGTGCGGGGGTTCGGCCGGGTGTTCGCCGCGTCCCTTGCCCGCTCATCCGGCCCCGGGCGCGGCCTGCTGCCGCTGCTGTGCGGCGACGAGGTAGTCGCTGGTGAAGGACTGGTCGGTCACGGCGTGCACGGGGCCGTCGACGGGTGTCTCTTCGTCCAGCGCCCGGTGGGGCTGCAGGAGCGGCACACCGTCGGGGGTGAACTGGCCGCGGTGTCTCCAGACCAGCCCCTCGCGCCGGAACGGCTCGCCTTCGGGCAGGAAGGTGTTCCGCAGGTTGTACTCCTCGCCCGTGGCTTGGTCGGTCCAGCGGTTCAGGTCGTCGGCGAGCTGGGCGCAGGACTCGCACTGATTGGCCCCGTTCAGGTGTCGGCCGCAGAAGTACTTGCCGCAGCCGTGCTCGTCGCCGCCGGGGGTCTGGCCGCACAGGTAGGCGAGGCCCGGTCGATGGTCTCGGTGCAGTTGTCGCGGTCGCACGGGGCTGTGACTGCATAGCCGGCCTGGATCGTCCGGCCGCCGAGGACGACCTCGTACAGGGCATTTCCCACGGTGATCTCCGTCCTTTCGCAGGGGGCGCCGGACCGTGCTCTTTGAGCGGTGCCGGGCGAGTCCGGTTGGTGGGCAACCGGCAGGTGTGAGGGGAGCGGTGGTGCTTTGGCTGTTCCGGCTTCCTGCCCGCCCACGAACTCGGTGACCGGGGGGTCCGAAGGGCGGACAGGGAGACGTCAGTTCGGCGACGGCGGCAGGTACTGGAGGACGTAGGGCAGGTACTGGGTCGGCTCGGGCCGGGGCATGCGGATCTCCGCGCGGACCTCCACCTCGGGTGCGGGCGGCGCCTGGTTGTGCACGTCGACGTGGACGAAGGCGGCCGGGCGGATACGCAGGCCGCGAAGTGCCAGGCCGGACAGGGCAGCCCAGGCCAGGAGGGCGACTCCGGCAGCGACCTGGCGGCAGGGTTCGGGAGTTCCGAACCACACCATGATCGCGGTGGCGGCGCCCCATACCGTCCAGGTGAGGCGGGCGGGGCCGTTGTGGAAGAAGCCGAGGGCGAAGGAGGCGATGCCGATGGCCTTCCAGATGCTGTAGGTGGTAGCGGCGGTGATGGGCAGTGTCTGCGTGTGGGTGGCGAGGTAGTGCCGTACGGGGTTGTCGATGGTGGCCACCGTCCCGTCGACTGCCGCTGCCCAGCCGGGCACCTGGGGCATGGCCTGGCTCAGAAGCCAGGCGCCGAGGAGGGTGAAGCAGGCGCTGACGGCCATGTGGCGGACGGTTTCGTGCCGCCACAGCTGCGGCAGTTTCGTCCCGGCCGGGCGGATCCGGCGGCTCAGCCAGTCGAGGGCCTGGTGTAAGCGGCGCCGCCAGGGCGCATGCTCGTGGTGGTTCGCTTCGTTGGGGGTGGTGGTCATGGTGGGTTCGCCTCTCTTCACGGGTGGCGCAGGGCGGTTGGTAGCACCGCGAGCAGACGGCCGGCGGGGCACGGCGAGAGCTGGGCGTTGGATCGGTGGTGCTGTTCCGGCTCTCCGCCCGGCCCCGGTGACGGGTTCGGGAGTGGACAGACAGACGTCAGCGTGGTGAGCAGATGGTCTTCCGGCGGGCTGGGTTACTGCTTGCCGTCGGTGAGCTGGTTGTTGGTCCTGCCGAAGCCCCGGGTACTGGTGTGCAGTTCGGTGTGCTGCACGTAGACGGTCCCGGTGTACTGGTTGACCGTGTGATCCGGCAGGGCGGAGGCGCCATCCCGGAAGGCCCGTCCGATCATCCGGGCGGCGGCGCCAATCGCGATGAACACTCCGGCGGCGCCCAGACCAGCGAAGGTCAGTTGCATCGGGCTGACGCTGGACAGCCGCCACAGGACCAAGGAGATCGCTCCGCCGACCGGCAGCGACCCCCAGGTGTAGACGATCACGAGGGTCGCGTGGTCGGTGGCCTTCTGGGACATGGGGGGCCGTCCGTCCTGGGCGAAGGGCACGGCGTCCCCCACGGTGGGCTCGGTCGGCGCGGGAGTGATGTCGCGGTACCGGGTCGCGGTGGGGGTGCTGCTGCTGAGCCCCTCGGCGATCAGTCTGATCGACTCGAACTCTTCCTGAGCCGTCAACTCCCGCCCGTGTTCGCGGTGGTGGTCCATGGGGATGTGACTCCTTGCTGTGCGGCCGAAGGCGTGGAAAGACGCAGGGAGGCGGCCCGCCGTACCAAGCGGGCCGCCTCCCTGCCAGGCGTCGTCTTACTTGGAGGAGACGTTGTTGACGGTCTGGCTGAACCCGGCCGCTCCGTGGCCGAACATCTCCTGGACCTTCTCGACGGTTGACGTGCCGAGGGGCGTCATCATCACGAGGATCCAGAAGATCGAGACGACGGCGACCTCCCGCTTGCGGAAGCTGCTGTCCTTCTTCATCCAGATGGCGATGCCTGCGGCGACGAGAAGGGCGAGTCCGGACGAGGTGAGAGCGAACGTCATGGCTGATCTCCGACTTCTGTGAAAGGGGGAAGGGGGTGGGGGGTCAGGCGTCGAGGCGTTCGGCGGTGTGCCAGTCGCGGTCGATCTGGGTGAGCTTTCCGAGCCGCTCCAGCCGCTTCGTGGCGTTGGCGACGTTGGGCGGCTTCAGGGAGGTGACCTCCGCGATCTGCTTGTTACGGCGGGCGCCGCGGTCGACGGCGTGCCAGACGAGTTCGGATCGGCTGGGCGGTACCAGGTCGTCCAGGTCGTCGTCCTCGACGTCCGTGTCGACGTCGGCCGGGATGGCCGGGGCGGGGGCGAGGTCGACGACGGTTGTGTTCTTGCCGCGCTTTTCCTGCTCGTGCTTGACCAGGTCGCGCAGGAACTCCTCTTCCTCGCCGGCGTCCATGTGCCGGTACTCGTCCCGCCGGAGGTAGGCGATGCCGGCGGGGCTCATGGCGGCGATGGCGTCGGCCTCGGCCTGGGTGAGGGTCGGGCGGGGCAGTTCGCGGGCGATGCGCACCGGGTTGGGGTGGAACATCATGCGGGACTGGGTGTACTGGTCGGAGCCGTCGGCGATGTAGCCCAGTCCGCCGGTTCCGGCGCCGTTGGGGAATGTCTCCGGGATCGGCTCGAGGCGGAACTTCGGTGTCCTGGAGCCGAGCGACATCACGTCGATGTCCGCGCGTGCGGTGCGGAACAGGGCGATGTTGCCGGACTGGAGCATGTCGCGGATGGCGTTGGCGTGCTTGTTGGTGCCGATGGAGTCGAGGTTGGGGATCTGCACGTAGATGCGGGCGCCGATGCCGGCGGACCGGGTCTGGCGGCCGAGGTTGGACACGCTTGCGAGCAGCGGGTTGACGTGGTCCTTGGCCGGGTCCATCACCATCTCGTTGAACTCGTCCGCGGTGAACTGCATGGGTGCGAACGGCTCGTCGGGGACGAAGAAGCTGCGGCCGTTCATGACGTAGCCGTCGGCGTCCTGCCACTGCATCTTCATCTGGGTCGAGAAGCGGAACTTGCCGACGTCGACGGAGGCCTGGGCCATGAGCATGGCGCCGTAGTGGCTCTTGACCAGCCAGTCGAGGACCTGGGTCCAGGAGGCGAAGCCGGCGCCGTACTTGCCGTCGGCCAGCCACCCGATGATCCTGTTGATCACCTGGGCGATCAGGAGTGTCTCTTCCAGTGAGCTCTTGCCCGAGCCGGTGGTGCCGGAGGAGAACGAGTGCACTGCGGACATGCCCTGGCGGCCGGTGAGCCCGAACTTCCCCTCGTTGGGGATCATCAGACGCCAGCGGGCGGGCTCGCCGTAGATGTCCTTGCCGACGATGACGTAGCCCTGGTCGTCCATGACTAGGGCGCGCGGGTCCAGCGGGACGCCGTCCTGGAGCGGGTTGGTGGACATCTCGTTGATCTCGATGCGCCGGGCGTCGATCACCCGAAGGTGGAGGCGGGAGACGGCGTCCTGCCCGTCCATGTCCAGGGCCTGGGCGATGGCGAGCGGCTGCACGTCGGCGACCGAGGAGCCCCGGCGCGGCATCTGCAGCTTGAAGCGTCGGCCGTACTCGGTTTCCTCGGGGTCGTAGAGCTCGCTGCCGTGGTAGGGGGTGTACTCCTCCCACACGGCCGCGAGGTCGTCCATGTCCAGCTCGGAGGTCCTGGTCCGCAGCCGGACGGAGAGCTTGGCGCGGGAGGCGGCCATGTCGTCGGGCCGGTAGATGTTGACCGCCCGTGGCGGGACCTCGAACGCGATGCTGACCGCGTCCTGGCCGACGCCGAGGGCCGGCTTGGCGGTGGTGGAGACGATGATCGCGGTCAGCTTGTCCTCGTCCAGGTGGACGTCGGTGAGCTTGGACGCGGCCAGCGGACCCTGGTCGCAGGCGATCCACTCGGCCCACCGGGCCAGGTACCAGTCGAGGCCGGCCGGGTCCCCGGCCGCCTTTGGCGTCCCCCGACCGGGCACGTCCCATACCCGCGCCCCCCAGGTTGCCGCGGTGGAGGCGACGAGGAAGCGGGCCCACCAGGGCACGTCGATGTAGCTGCTGGCGGGTATCGCCGCCAGGGGGCCGGCCCGCACCGCCATCTCCACGGGGCTGTAGCGGCGCCACCAGCCGCGCTCCCAGTCGGGCAGCGCCCGGGCCCAGATGGCGCGCAGCGTCGCGGACCGCCAGCGGAAGGCCTCCGCCTTCGCCTCGCGGACCAGGGCGGCACGGTCGTCGCGGTTGCGCCAGCCGTCGGCGATCCCGATGGTCGGCACGAGCAGGCCTTCGGAGCCGACAGACGGCCCGTACGCGTGGTCGCCGTCCAGGCGGCGGCGCATCCGGCGGACCCTGCGCCGGTAGCCGCGCAGACTGCTGCGGCACATCCACTCCCACGGCTCGCCCTGGCCGGGCAGCCAGCGCCACGGGCCGGGGTTCATGCCGAGCACGGCCCAGCTGGCTGCGATCCCGGTGGAGCCGAGGGTGGTGAGCAGTAGCGGGTCACCGGACAGCCAGCCGGAGGCGATGCCGAGTCCGGAACCGACATACAGGCCCGGGTTGTGCATTTGGGCCATCCGCGCACGCAGTCCGGTCAGCTCCTGGGGAGCGTTGTCTTCCGTCTCTTCCTGGGTTGATGTGGTCGTGGCCATCCGGTTCTTCTCCCGTTTTCAGCGAAGACGAAGGGCGGGACCGCACCGTGCGGTCCCGCCCTTCGAAGGAGGGGGGTGGGTGTCTGGTGCCTAGCGGGGCTGGATGAACCTCGCCTGGGCCATCGGCACGGTGTGGGTGCGGTTGGCTTCCCGCATCCGGCCGTGCTCCGCTTCGGTCGCCTGGGCCAGGCCTTGGGCGTTGGCCTGCAGGGAGTCGGCGCGGCCGACGATGCCGGCGACGTCGTCCGCCATAGCCTCTGACAGGGTGAAGACCTGCATGTAGCCGACCGTGGTCGGCTCGTCGACGGTCAGCTTGCCCATCGCCTCGGACAGGTACCGGGCCGAGTCGGCGCGGTCGTGGTAGCGCTTCTTCAGCCGCTCGACGGCCCGTTTGGTCATGGTGGCTCGGACCCCGTACGCCGTCGCCCGGGCCAGGATGGCGGCGACGGTGACGAAACCAACAGCCTTGCCTGCGCTCATGGTCAGGCTCCCCTCGTCTCGTAGACCTCGTTGTGTGCGGAGGTGTCCTCGGAGTCGACCGCGTCGCTGACGTACGCCTCGCGTTCGGCGACCTGCTCCATGTCCAGGGCGATGTTGTAGTAGACGCCCTGGCCGGCGATCAGCAGGGCCTTGGCCCTCACCACGGCCTCGCCCTGGGCGATCGTGTCCGTCTTCAAATTGGTGAGGTGGCTGCCCATCGCCTGGTAGTCCTCCCGGCAGCGGATGACCCAGGCCTGGAGGGACTTCCCGAAGCCCGTCGCCTCCATCTCCGCGAGGAGTGTGTCGCCGCGCCCGACTTCCCGGTCGGCGCGGTCCTTGATCCGATCGCAGACCTGCTGGTCCTCCTCGCACATCAGGGAGAGCTCGTCGCTCTCCTCCTTGACGGACTCGTACGTCACCTCTGCTGCCATGCGCCCAACTCCTCCACCGGCGGCAGCCGGTTCACTGTCTCGGATCCGTCCCGACGTGGTGCCTTCGGGCGCCGCCGCCGGGCTTTCGGGTTCGGCGGCCGGACTTTCGGGCCTGGCCGCCGCGCTTTCGGGTGCCGCCGCGGTGGCTTCCGGCTCCGCCGGGGCCGGCGCGGGTTCTGTTTCGGCTGCGCCGGGGGGCTCCTCGGAGCTCTTCGGCTCTGCGGTGCCCTCGGCTTCGGCGGCGACGGGCTCGGGTTCGGCCGCCGCTTCCTTGGTTTCGGGCCCGGCCGTGGCCTCCTCGGGAGCCGGTGCGGCCTCCGTGGCGGGAGCCGCGGGCCCCTTCACCGGCGCCACTCCGGCCCCATCTGGCGGCGTTTCAGGGCCTGTTGAGGCCTCCGTGGCACCGGGGGAGCCATCGCCGCCTGCAGGAGGCTCTGTGGCCCCCTCAGGCGGTTCCACGGCGCCTTCCGGCTCCGGGGGCTCGGTCGCTTCCTTGGGCCGCTCCAGGGAGACGCCCTTGCCGCCGCCGCTGTCGGCGCCCACCTTCGGCGGGTCCTTCGGGATCGGCGGAACGTCCGGCGGGCGGGTGGGAGGCAGCGGCACGAGCACCGGGGCCGGGTCAGCGTGGCCACGGGCCTTGCGGCGCCTGCGGTATTCGCGCAGCGCGCCCCGGCCGGTGTCCTGAGCCCAGCCGACGCCCTGCGCGGCCCACCCCCCGGCGCGGCGGCCCATCGGGGTCGCCAGCCGCTCGATGCGGGTGTGTCCGCGGTAGCCCGAACGGAACGCTTCCGGCAGCGTGAGCACCCGATCGTGCTCCGAGGCCGGCGGTTCCTTCCCAGGCGAGACGCCCGACTTGGGCTCGGGCGGCGCAGAGCCCCCATGCTTGTCGGCGATCTTCTGCACGGCCTTCTCGTGCCGCGTCCGCTCCCTCAGGATGTCCCGCTGTGCCGGGGACAGCCCCATCTTCGCTTGCTCGCTCTGCGCGCCGGCCGTGTGCACGAGCCACGCGCAGGCCGCGAGAAGCAGAACTTCCATCGCTTTCCCCTCACGGTCTGCAACCGGGGGAGTGAACGCCCGCCCTCGTGCGCGTACGTACGCGTGTAGGGGCGGGTCGAGTTCATCTCTCCCCGGGGTGAATGAATGGGTGAACGATCACCGTGTGTGACGAACGGTGATCTGCTGGAGGGTGTCGCTCACCTCGCGCCAGGCGCGGGTGGCGACCACTGGATCGACTCTTTGGAGGACGCCGCGCAGCCGGTCCAAACGCTTGGTCGCGCCCTCCTTGGGTGACCGCTTGTCCGCCCGTTTGATCTCGTTGGTCCAGTACGCGGATCCGCGCGCCGAGTGGCGGTCGGTGGTCCGCTGGAGGGTGTCGACGACCTCGCGCCAGACGCGATCGGCGACCTCCGGATTGGCTTCCTTCAGCAGTCCGCGCAGCCGGTCCAAACGCTTGGTCGCGCCCTCCTTGGGCGACCGCTTGTCCGCCCTTTCGATCTGTCTTGTCCAAACCGCGGTTCCGCCCACGTTTCCGTGATCCTCCGTTCGATCGCTGGGTCAGGCGGGGTCAAAGCCGCAAAGCGGCTCGCAGACTGCGATGCCAGATCACCCGCCTGCTGTTTGTGCTGGTCACCTACCGATTCACCTTCCTGACGGGCAGGTTGGGTGAGAGGGTGGGACTCGGCGCTTCGGCGCCTTCACCGCGTCCCCGAGGTGTTGACGGCATCTCGGGGGCCGGTGGAACCGTCGAAGGAGTTCGTGCAGGTCACTACGCGGCGGTGTACCCGCTGGCGAGGAGTTCGGCGGCCTCCTGGCGGTACTTCGAAGCGGTGTCGGTGGAGGACACGGCCGTCTCGCGCTGGATGTCGGCGAGCAGTACCTGGTCTGCGTTGCCGCCTGCGGCGATGACCATCCGGGCGACCTTGCGGACCGCACGCTCGCGCGGCGTGAGCCTCGCGGCGTCCTCGATTTCGATCGCGCGCCGCTCGACTTCGGCGGCAGCGAGCCGCGTTTCGGCGGCGGTCTTCGCGGCTTCGGCCTCGCGCTGCCCGGCTTCCTCCGTGTTGGCCCGGGCAGCCGCCGTGCGCTCTTCTTCCTCCGCCGCCAGCCGCTGGGCTTCGGAGGCGCGTCGGCGCGTTTCGGCGGCGGCCAACTCCGCTTCGGCGGTGGCCATGTCGGCTTCGGCCTCACGCTGGCGGGCTTCGGCGGTGGTCGCCGTCTCGATCGCCTGAGCCTCCGCCACGGCGATTCGGTCGGCCTCCTCCGTCGCCCTCCGCATCTCGGCGGCCTGCGCCTCGAGCTGGGCCGCGCGCACATCCGCGGCGGCCTGAGCCTCGCGCTCATCGGCCTCATCGCGCCCGGCCTTCGCCTGGCGGGCGCGGGCCTCGGCGATGACGGCGGTCTCCAGCTCGTGCTTCTCCAGCTCAGCGGCCCGCTCAGCGGCGCTGATCTTGGCACTGGCGTGGGCGCGCGCCTGGCCCGTCTCACCGTCGATCTCGGCCTGCGCGGCCGCGACCTTGCCCTCGGCCCGCAGCTGCTGCTCCTGGGCGTCGAGCTGGGCGAGCTTGCGGCGGGTGTCCGCCTCCAGACGCCGACGTTCGGCATCCTCCTGGCGGACCTCCGCTGCCTGGTCCTGCTCGTCGGGCATCGCCAGGGCCTGCGCGACGGTGTAGCCGTACGGCGCCATCGTCATCGGCAGCATCTCGTCCTCGGTGGCCCGGGACAGGTCGCCCTTGTGCTTGCGCTTGAGCCACAGCTCGTAGGCGATGAGGTCCTGGTCGCGGCGGATCATCTCCGGGTAGGAGGTGATGCCCCACAGGCGCATCCGGCGGTAGATCTTCCAGGTCGGGACGGGGGCAAGCAGCCACCGGTCCAGCGGGATGGAGTCGCGTTCCTCCTGCTCGCTGGGGCGGACCACACGGTCGATGGACGTGCGTCCCAGCTCGACGACCATGATGAACAGGACCGGGACGACGGCGTGCGCGAACGCGGCGACGTAGTCGAGCAGCTCCCAGGCCCGGTCGCGCGGGGCGCCGGAGGCGGCGTTGAGGACGACGGTCGCGGCCGTGAGCAGCCACACCGGGTAGCGGATCCAGCTGATGGGCCGCTTGAGCCAGGCCATCAGCAGGTCGACGGCGATCATCACCATGATTCCGGTGTCGACGCCGACCGCGAACAGCTGGCCCTTGCGGAGCGAGCCGAAGTCGAGTTCCTCGTACGCGAACGAGGCGACGTGCTCGAACGACAGATAGAGGCCGATGCCCGCGAGAGCGAGCGCAGCCGCAACGATCAGTCCCGCGGTCAACTTCTGCGAGCGGGTCAGCCGGCCGCCGGACGGGGTGCCGTCGGTCTTGATCGGCTTCCGCTCCTCCCCCTCCGAAACGAAGTCCGGCGCGTCCGAAGCGAAGCCGGGTGCGTCCGAAGCGGGGGTCGGCGGGTGCGAAACGGGGGTCTCGCGTGCCGCCATCTGCGGCACGTCAGTGATCGACATGGGGGCCTCCGGAATGGGCGGTTCAGGGTGTGCACGAAACGATGGGGGCCGCTCCCGAAACGTGGACGGCTGCTCCCGAAACGGCAGTCGGTGGAGTCGAAGGGAGCCCTGAGCGGGCCGGTCCCTTCCCGTAGCCGACCGTGCTGGACGGCCGCCGACCGCATGACGGCCGACGGCGTCGGGGAGTGCTGGCAGATCGGGCACGAAACGGCCCGCCGCTTCTGCAGGGCGGCCACGAAACTCAGGGCGCGAAGGGGAGCGTTACTCCGGGCTCGGTACGAAGGGGGTGGTCGTACCGAGCCCGGCCTTGGAGCGCGGGATCGGGGGATGGTCCCTGCAGCTCCCCGCCGTTCCCGCCCAGTTGGTCGGCGGGGACGACAGGCAACCCCAGGGCGCAGTCAGCGCTGGTCGCCCGGGGGCTGCTCGGCGACCGGGTCGTTGCCGAGGAACTGCCGGGAGAGCGGATGCTTCGGGTTGGCGGTCAGGATCATCGCGGCGCCGGTGACCAGCACCAGGGCGAGGACGACGGTGAGCACGATCGGCATGGCGGATGCCCTTCCGTGGTCGGATCTTCGGGGAGTGGCAATCAGAGGAGTGCGGCCCAGGCGCGGGCGTCTTCGTCGATCTCGTCCTCGGAGACCGAGAGGTTCATCGCGGCGGCCCTGAGGTTCGAGCAGAGCTGGAGGATGTCCTCGGGCGGCTCGACCTCGCTGCGGCGCATCGCCGCGCACTTGCCGGTCGCCATGGCCGCGAGCATCCGGGCGTGCTTCCGGTGGGTGTCGGCGGCGTCCAGGCCGTCCTTGTCCGGAGCGGCTACCGGGATGCAGGCGGGAGAGGTGCTGTAGGGCTTACCGCTGTGCAGCCGCTTCACATCGAGACCGAGGCCCGAGGCGTGGCGCACGAGAGAAGTGGCGACGCTGAGGATGGCCTCCCGCTGCAGGGCGTCGGGCTGGGTGAGGGCCGCGGCGATCTCCGCCCCGGCCTGCCGGGCGTCCTCCAGGTCCTCGGCCGTGCGCGCGGCCGCCGTCTGCCGGGCCTGTGCCGCTTCCAACTTCTGGCGGAGGTCGGCGAGTTCGCTTTCGAGGCCGGGAATCTTCTCGGCCTCGGTCACCGCTTCCTGGAACTGGCGGTGGGTCCTGCTGGTGATGACACGGAGCATGTGCTCCCCCTTCACGGTGGCCGTGCCGTCCGGGCTGTCCGGCTCTCTTCGACCCCGTCCGTACCGGCACCGGGCCGGGACGGACGGGGGAGGCAGCCGTCAGACCGACGGGTGGTCCGCAGGACCGTCAGCCCGGTCGCGTTCCGTGGCCAGGGCGAGCCGGTGCGCCGCGGCCGCGCTGGTCTTCCCGCTTCCGGTCATGCCGCCGATGAGCATCTGGGTGTCCGTGAGGCGGATGGGAAGCGAGGCCTGTTGCCCACCGACCGCGTTCTGGAAGGCGGGCGTGGGCCGGTGCGGGGCGATGATCTGCCCGTCGGGCAGCAGTTCGCCGGTGTCCTCGAAGAGGAGGAGTCCGTTGCACAGGAGGCTCCATCCCTGCTCCGGGTGGCTGGAGATGACGCGGGCGGCGTCACGGTCGGGGCTGCCGGCATGCGGGCAGAGCGGGGTGTGCTTGCACGGGGTGTTCGCGACCATCGGGATCTCCCTGGGGGTTTCGGAGGGGTGTGGGTCCGGGAGCGGCCGCACCGGGGTCTGGCGCGGCCTGGTCCCTGCGTTCTCCGCCGCCACCGGGCCAACGAGGGCTGGTCCGGTGGGGCCCGGGCAGCGCAGGGCTGCAGGTGGCGGGGCGGTCAGGCGCTGGCCTGGCGGGCACGGTTGCGGGCGGCGCGGCGCTTCATGGCGCGGCGCTCGTCCTCGCTGAGCCCGCCCCAGACGCCGGAGTCCTGGCCGGACTCGAGCGCCCACTGCAGGCACTGCTCCATGACGGGGCAGCGGCGGCACACGGCCTTCGCCTCCTCGATCTGCAGCAGCGCGGGACCGGTGTTGCCGATCGGGAAGAAGAGCTCGGGGTCCTCCGGCGAGCAAACGGCGCGCATACGCCAATCACCGTGGTCAGCCGTGCGAGTGTCCTCGGTACGCGACCAGTGCAGCATGGGATTCCTCCGTTGAGTCGATGGGAGCGCCGGCCAACAGGAGGCCAGCTCAAGAGGTTGGGGAACTTGCTGAGTCCGCTTGAGCGGATGGGGGGCGGGCGCGTGGTGATCTCCGGCCCCGTCGGGCGCGAGGGCAGCGCCGGAGGGAGCTGACCTTCCTCGCGCCCGCCCTCCCGTACAGCGGCGGTGCTACTCAGCTCGGCTGACGCGGCACCTGATCATCTTTGCGAAGGACGGCTCCGTCGACGGCTCGACGCTCCAGCCGTCGGTGAGCGCGTCGAGGATGCCCAGGCCCCGGCCTGACTCCGCCTCGGCGCTGTCCAGCGCGGCCTCACCGCGGCTCGGCTCCCCCGGGACGGTGTCGTGGACGATCACCTCGATGCCCGGCTGATCGGCGTGCACCTCGACGACCAGCGCCACGGCCTCGTTCGAGTTGCTCGCCCGAACCGCGTTGCCCATCAGCTCGGACACCACGAGTTCGGCGGACTCGGCAAGGCTCTGGTCGGTGCCGTACATCGACGGCGCCTCCCGGGTCAGCGCGCGAACACCGCTGACGGCCTCGCGGGACGCCGTCAGGTCAGCGCGGAAGCCGCGCTCGTACTCGTGGACCACCAGGCCCGGCACCGAATGGCGAAGCGACGGCCTCTCGTCCACGGCCACGGCGTGCAGGGTGCCGGTGCCGTAGACGGTGGCGGTCACCGCGTCCCACCCCTCTGGTCCAGCTCCCGGGCTCGGCGCAGCTCCTCGTCCTCCTGGCTCGAGTTCCCGTCCCCCCGTGCACTGATCGGCGGACGGGATGTCATCATGTTCTCCAGCAAGGTCGTGTTCCTCTCACGCGATGAACGACAAGCGACCGACAACGGCCCCGGGATGCGCCCCGGGGCCGTTCTCGTTGTTTGGTTTTCACGACTGGGTTGGCCTCCCCTGGCGGAGCCCAACCAAGCGGGACTGCTGACCTGAGAAGGTCCTGCTACCCCCTGCCATCGCCGCACGTCACACAGGCGGCGATCACAGGCAACGCAGGCCGTACGGTGCCAGGAATCAGAGGTGGACGCTTTCGCGCTGCTGGAAGGCGTCCTGCGCCTGCGCGAAGTGAAAGAGGATCGGCTCACCCGCCTCGCAGTACTGCTTGTTCTGGCAGGCCCCGCAGGCATTCACGTGCGCAGTGGCGACCCGGAAGCAGTCCATGTAGTCGAGGACCACCTGGTCCTTGAGTACTTCCGGCCGCGCCGTCTGGTTCAGCTCCAACCGCGTGACCGTGAACTCCCTGCCGGCCAGCTCCTTGAAAGTGTCCGCGGTGAGCCACTTGCCAAGGGCGCCCTTCCCGACCGGGAACTTGAGCGTGATCTCGCCGGTCGCCCAACGGTGAACGGTCGATTCGAAGTCCTTGGCCATTCCGGCCGGGAGCTCGAACGGGGTCTTCACCGTGGTCGGGAAGCTGACGTCGAGATCGAAGTCGTACGTGCCGGCTGCGACGATTTCCATGGAGCCCCTCCGTGTCATCGCGAGACGTGGATCGGTTCCAGCGGGACGCTGGTCTGGTTGTTCGGGGAGTCGGTGTCCGCCGGGCGCTGTGCGCGCTCGCGGTCGGTGCGCCGGACGGCGAGCTCCACGCGACGCCAGTCCGACGCCCGCCGGCGGGAGTTGCGGCGGTCGCGGCCGCGCTCCCAGCTCTGCTCTTCTCGCTGTTCGCGGACCTGCTGACACACCACGTCTTCGCGGGTCCGCTCCGTCCACGCCTTCCGCTCGGCCAGTTCTAAGCCCATCGGGCAGTACTGGCCCTTCTTGCAGTCGGCGCAGGCGACACGGTGACGGGTGACCGCCTGCAGCGCACGATCCAGCGCCGCCAATCCCGCACGGCCTGCCGCGCTTTGGGCCAGGGTCCGCGGCATCCGGCACCGCTTGCCGCCACTGCAGATCTTGCAGGCGGCCTGGTGCCGGGCGATCGCCTGCCGCGCACGTTCGAGCGGCGACATCTGCGCGGTGTGCGACATGCGGTGGATCGGCTGCCCCGCAGGAGGGGCCGGCTTGTGGAACTGCTGCTTGCTCCGGCGGGCACCGGCCTCAAGGGCACCCTCGACCAGAGCGGCACCCCACTCCTCGACGGACATGTCGAAGACGATGCGCCGCGCGCTTCCCAAGCACCGCTTCCCGGGCTGCGGGTAGTGCGGTGTCAGGAGACTGCGCTTGATCGAGTGCCAGCCCTCGCACTCCGGGCAACGGAGACTCGGAACCTCTCCTTCCCGGAGGTTGACGTGCTGGGGCCGGAAGTCGCTGAGCCGGTACGGGGGCAGCTTGCTGACACGCAAGACGAGCTCCTTGGCGGGGGAGTGACTGGGTTGCGTTCCCTGCCAACCAGGAGCCGTACAGCGGAACCCGCTGCTCGGATCGTGGAGGACAGGCAGCGCAACTGCTGTCGGGCTGCCCTGCTCAAACCCGCCGGGGGACATCGTGTCGACTCGGTGGTCGGTCACCCCGGCGCCGCATGTAAGCGATGTCGAGCAGGCTGCGCTATGCGGTTGGTCGTACGTCGGGATCGGGGACTCGCGTCCGTTCCCTATCGGCCCGCCTACGGCGGTTCCGGGTGGAGGTCCGGTCTCGAGACGGCGTCAACTCAGCGCGCCGAGACGGGAGTCCGGTCCTCCCCACTTCGATATCGAAGCTGCTTCCAGTAGAGGGTATGCTCACTATCGAAGTCAAGAGCTTCGATATCGAAATACGGCTAAGGGGTCACAGATCAGCGACCGGGGCCGCCACGACGCTGGGGCTAGACATCGAGGCGCCTAGGATCGCTAGCGAGGTGAGGAGTCGTATGGCGGATGAATCGGGCGACGAGCAGCCCAAGTACCTGCAGATCGCTGACGCCCTGAAGGCGGCGATCGAACTGGGCACGTATGGCCCTGGGGCCCGGTTGCCGGGGGAGAACGTCCTCGCGCCGCAGTACGGCGTGTCCCCGATGACCGCCCGCCGAGCACTCCGCATGCTCACGAGCCAAGGACTCGCCGAGTCCCGGAAGGGGGCCGGCTTCTTCGTTCAGGCCTTCCATCCCATCCGGCGACGAGGCATTCAGCGCCTGGCACGAGATCAGTGGGGGAGCGGCAAATCCATCTGGGCCGCAGACGAGAACCGACCGTTGGATGTCGACCAAGTAGCCGTTGAAGAGCTCATCCCCCCGGCTCACATCCAGCGCATGCTGGGGCTGGGAGACGAGGAAACCGCCTGCGCACGGTCGCGGCGCTACACGCTCGACAGACGTCCGGTCATGATCGCGACGTCGTACCTGCCGTACAGCCTTGTGGCAGGGTCGGCGATCACTCAGGCGGATACCGGGCCGGGTGGGGTGTACGCGCGACTCGCCGATCTTGGGCACGCCCCCGTGCACTTCCGCGAGGAGCTTCGAGGCCTTCTGCCTACGAGCAAAGAGGCAGCCGCCTTGGAAATGTCCCTCGAGCGTCCTGTGCTCAAGATCTGCAGGACGGCGTTCGCCGAGGACCAACGCGTGGTCGAGGTTAACGAGATGACACTCGATTCGGCTTCGTACGTCCTCGACTACGAGTTCGACGCCTGACGACATGGGGGCTACCGATCGATCGCTGAATGGCTGGTTCCGTTGCCAACTAGCTTCAGGCGCATGGACTGTGAGCGAGATGCCCCCGCGTAGCAGTGGTGTGGACTTAGCGTGGCAATACGGCCTCTGCTGCCTGTTCAAGGACCCGTCTGGGGGTGTGTAGTGATCGCTGTGGATCGGTGGACAGGTGAAGAGGGGCTGCTGCTGCGGTCAGTGAAACGCCAGTCCGTCCGCGATTTCGCTGACGACCTCGGCATCAGTCCCCGGACGGTCTCTCACTGGCGCGAAGCCCCAAGTCGCGAGTGCCGTCCCCATATGGCACAGATTCTCGACGCGGCGCTTGCCCGGTGCACGCCGGAAGAGCAGGAGGCGTTTCGCTTCCGGCTGGCGGCACAGCGTGGGGAACCTGTTAGTGCCACAGGGGCTGAGTTGGCCCAGCCAGCACCGTGCACCGTTGTCTCCTACAAGTTCCTGCCGGTGTACCTGGGGGAGCAGCTCGGATCGCTCTACGCTGCTGGTGCGCCCCGACCGTCGGGCCCGGGAGGCCTTGAGCAGCGGGTTCTGCCTGGTGAGCACCGGACGGCACACGCCTCCACAGTCCACGTCTTCGCATGCGGGATCGCGTTAGCGCTCGTGGAAGAGCACCAACGCGTCGAAACGCTGACCGAGTTGGCGTTGTGGAGATACAGGTCCTACCTGACGGATCGAGCCTGGGCCGGTCAGCGCATGACGCACCTGTTGGAGCAGCACAGCCCCGCCGGGGCGGCGGTTGGCCCCTCGCCGGACCCGGAGTACGTCCTGAGCGTGTACGAGTTGCGTGATCACTCGTGGACGAAGACGGGGCTCGATCCTGCCTTGCAGCTGCTGACGACGCCGTCGGTCCTTGTCAACCGGCAAGATCCGCAGAACATCCGGCCTCTCGGAGCCGGTGTTGAGGACGCGAAGTTCCGCGAGGGCTGGGCGCACCCGGAAGCGGTGGCCTTCGACGGTGGTACCTCGAGAGGAGTGGCCGGCTGGTCTGGGGTGTCCTATCACCCGCATCCCGACGAGCGTGCCCTGACGACGAGCCAGATCGTTGCCCTGGAGTTGGACGTCCAGGCGCTGTGGGCGCTGTCGTCGCACATCCTACGCATGATCGAAGAAGGGCAGGACCCGGTGATGCCCCCGGCGTACGGGTGGCGCTTCCTGCGCGGCGTGTACGTCCGGCTGACGACGGCGAGGCCGACGGAGACCGCCCAGCATCGGGTGATGCGCGAGGCGATCCTTGCCACGAGCGAACTTCCTGATCGGCTCCGCGCCGCCCAGGATGCACTGCGAGACAGCAACCCATAACAGACATATGGAAGGCGGACTGGGTGGAACCTCGTTCGACAGCGCTGCTGGTCATCGACGTACAGCAGGGCTTCGTCAACCGGCACAGCCGCAATGTTCTCCCCGCGATCGTGCGGCTCGTTGAGGGCTGGCAGGCAGTTGGTGCACCCGTGGTGTTCACCCGGTTCCACAACCAACCAGGTTCACCGTACGAAACGATCACCGGATGGACCCGGCTGCGCTCATCCGAGGAACAGGCTCTCGCCGCCGAGCTCGCTCCGTTCGCCAACGATGCGACCGCCGTCATCGACAAAGACCAGGCTTCCGTGTTTACACCCGAGGGAGCCAAGCTCATTCGGGATGCGGGATGGACCGACCTGGTGCTGTGCGGCATCGACACGGACGCATGCGTCTACGACTCGGCCAGAGACGCCTACCACAACGGGTTCCGGCCGTGGATCGTCACCGACGCCTGCGCCTCCACCGGCGGAGCCCAGTACCACGACGCGGCGCTCCTGATGGCAGCACGGAACATCAGCGCGAACCACCTGGTCACCAGCGAAACCGTCCTGTCCCGCATCAACGGACCCCAGGGAGCGTCCGCATGAATGCACGGTCATGCGACACCGACGTCCTCGTGGTCGGCGCCGGCCCGGCCGGGGTCGCGGCCGCGGTCATGGCAGCCAGCCTCAACCTCCGGACCACAGTGCTGGAGGCCGGACCCGTAGGGGGCAAGCTGCACCGAATCAGCGCCCTGGGGAACGTACCGGGCAACTGGACGACCGGCCCTCAGCTCGCCGAGGCACTAGCAGCGGACCTGGAACGCCTGCAGAAGGCAGGCCGCTGCACCGTCGAGCAAGGCCGAGCGGTGAAGGCCAGCGGACACAACGACCGAGCCGAACTCACCCTCGCCGACGGCCGCGTGCTCACTGCGGAAACCATCGTGGTCGCCACAGGCGTGACCGACCTCGAACCAACCGACGTGGGGTGGGTAACGGCTCCCGCCGAGCTCTCCGCTCCACCACTCTGGCGCGCCACTCCGCAACACCTCACAGGCCGAACGTACGTCCTCGGTGCTGATCGCCCACTCGGCACCTGGCTGCGAGCTCACCCGAATGTGACGACAACACTGCACGTCCTCTGCCCACCCACCGACAGATACAAGGCAGCCGAAGTCGAGGACGACCCTCGCGTACGACTTGTCCCCGTATCGCACGCCTCGATCACCAAGCCAGCGTACGGCGAGGGCTGGACGGTCGAGGTGAAGGGCCACGACGGGGCCAAAACGATCTACTCCGTCACATCAGTGCTCAACAATCTCGGGAACAAGCCAGCTGCACTGGCTGGGCTCGTCTCTGACGAGGACGGCTACTGCCGGCCGGACCAGCAGCACCGACGCATTCGAATCGCAGGCGACCTTCGGTCTGCGCGCTTCCAGCGCATAGCCACCGCACAAGGCTCGGGAGCCGAGGCCGTGCTCGCCTACTACTACGACACGGCACTGCCTGACGGAGGCGGGACTCGATGACACCGCCGAAGCGCTGGGTACCACGATGCCGCCATCAGCTGTCAGCGCGCCCCGACGGCGAACGGAACCACCAGGTGAGCCCCCGGGCCTCGGGGCGGCTCAGGCTCCTGGCTGGTGATGCCGGTTGGCCGGAGGGCGTTCAGGGCGGCGTTGAGCGTGGCCGAGCGGCGATTCCAGCGCTTCGGAGCAATCAACTTCAGCCTCGGCGCGTCGGACGGGGGCATGACCTGGCTCCTGCAGTCGATCACTGGGACGAGCCCGAGGTTATGGGTGAAAAGCAGGACAGGCTTCTTCGCGACGAGCGAGCGGAGTTCGAGGCGGGCTACGGGACCGAGGACGTGGACGCGGCTGCCGAGGCGCTTAGGCCGGCCGATGACGACGAGGCCGTCGAGCTGGTCCGCAAGGGTGTCCCAGTCGTAGGAGCCTTCCTCGAAGGCCGAGCGGTAGTGGAGAAGTTCGACGCCCTCGGGCAGGTCCTCCGTGATGCGCTTCAGCCAGCGCTGCCAGTTGGAGTTGTTGACGGTCTTGGGGCTGGCGCTGACGTAGACCCGAACCGGCGTATCGGAGTCGCGGTCTGCGGCGATGCGGTTCATGGCCGCGATGTAGCGGCGCTGCTGCTCAGGGCGAGCGAAGGTCTCCACATCGAGGGGATCGTCGTGCCTAGGCTTCTGCGTCGCATGCATACCGCTCATGATGCACGCGCGGTGCCCTGCGTGTGGAGCGGGGCAGGTCATTGACTGATTCTGGTGACCCGTCAGGAGTCGCTCACCCATTGGCGACACGAGCGGTACCGGGGTGTCTTTGTGGGATCTCAGGGCGGTACCGTGTCCCTGAATAAGATCCATATAGACATGGTTAAGCCCCGCGAGGTGGTGCTCCGGGGCACGGCCGCAGACCTATCTAGGGAAGGTCTCGACATGGAGCAGGGTACCCGTACCCTCCGACAGGCACACACCAAGGCACCCGCCGTGGCAGCGATGACTCGTACGTCGCTCCGGCTGGGTGCCTTCGTTGACTTCCCGCGCCGACCCGGCTGCGGGTACACCTCCGCCCCGGAAGGGGGCGAGATGTCGTAGTTGTTTGCGGCGGCGCCCGTTGAACGGGTCTTCGAGCCGCCGGGACGCCCGGCCACCCAGGTGATTAGCGGTCACCTCGGCTGATGGCGTCCCATCTGCCACCGGGTGGGCTTAGCGGGCCCTCCCGAAGGTTCTGTCCTTCCGGTTAGCGGCCGGTCGAACAGTTCGATCTTGGTTCTGCAGCGAACCACGAAGTGCCAAAGAGGCCTTCGTTATGCCCACCTCAATGTCGAAGCGAGGCATGACTCATGTTGCAGCATCGTGCTGCCCTTTGTCAGCCCATCCATGCCCGGTTGGCGCACTTTGTGCCGTCTATCCGGTCACAGTTTCCCTTTCAGTCGGCCACTTCGCCATGCCGGCGGGCTGGTACGGCGGAAGGCGGGGAGCGAGTTGCGCGGTTCGTCAGGGTGTCCACGTGAGCGACGTCGCGGCTCCCGCCGCCCGCCGCCGGTCGTCGCGACGTCGTTGGCTGCACTCGGTGCCGGAGATGCCGGGGCCGGCCGTGAGGCGCGGTCCGGGGCATCCTCTGGCGCTCGGTCAGGATGCGCGTGCTCGGTTTGCGGCCGCCGTGCGGACGCTGCTGGACAGTCCGGGCCTTGAAGAGGCGACGGACGCGGTGCAGCTGGCGGTGGTGGTGCTGGCTGCGCGTACGCCGTCCGAGACCGGCGTGGTGGAGATTCGGGCTCGTGAGCTGGGCCGGTGGCTGGGGCTGTCGGCGTCCAGGGTTCGGCACGCCGTCGTGCCGGGCCTGCGGCGTTCCGGTGTGGTGGACGTAGACACGCTGACGGGCAAGTTCGGCGAGGACTGGGGCCTGACTTGCCGTGTGCTTCCGATGTGGGAGGCACAGAACAAGGTCGGGCACCCGTTGCGGTTGACGAAGCCGGAGCTCGCCACCCTGCTGCGGCTGATGGAGGCCTTGATGGCGCCGGGCTGGGTGCACCGGGATGGACGGGTGACGCCGACCGGGCTGCTGGGGGCCCGTACGGGGCATGGTGCGGCGACGGACCGGCTGGCCCTGCTGCTGCTGGTGCTGGAGGCGGCGGAGACGGGACGGGTGCGGCTTTGCGGTGGCCGGGTCAACAAGCGCTACGGCCGACCGGCAGCGACTCTGGCCCGGCTACTGGGGAGCTCGCTGTCGCAGGCGGAGCGGGTGTTGGCGCGGCTGGAGGGCACCGGACTGGTGGAGCGTCCGCGGCGGCAGACTGTGTCCGGCATGCGACAGGCGGCGCGGCTGGTGGTGCCGGCGGTTGCGGCCGCGCACGGCAGCCGCCAGGGGAGCACGGATGCTGCTGATGGCTATGTTGGTGACCTCTCAGGTACGGCATGGCCTAGTGAGGACTCTCCGCCGCCGACGAAACCGCAGGTCAACGAGGTACGCGAGCGCTGCGGGACTGATCAGGGAGACCTCGCGACTACGGCATCCCTTCACGCTGATCACTCTTCTGTGGCTGAGGTGCCTTCTGAAGTTGCTGATGGTCTTGGGTTTTCCGGCTACGCCGATTCGGGGTCCTGTGGTCAGCCGGAGAGCGTGTACGCGCACGAGGACCAGGCCGCGGTTGCCTCGTCCCACCGGGCGCTTGGTAGGGATGGCCCGCTTTGCGGGGAAAACCGGGGAGATAGTCCGGGTGGGGGATTGCCGACGGAGGGCTCGGCCAGCCGTTCGCGGCTGACGGTCGTGGATGGTGCTGGTGGACAGCAGCAACGGCAGCGGGTGGCTGACCTTGGCGATCTTCGTTTGCAGGTCGCTTTGGCTCCGGTGGCCTACCTGTGGAGGCAGCTCCTCGGGGGTCAGCAGGCTGTGGCCGTTCGCGCTGTTGAGCGGGCTCTTGGGGCTCTGTCCGGGATCGTGGACCCGAAAGCAGCACCGCGCGTGCTCGCGGCCCGGCTCACCGATCGGCTGGAGGAGGTCGGGGGCGAGGCCCTGGTGCGCGATCCGATGGGCTGGCTGCTCGGTCGGGGCCTGGTCCAGCGCCCTGCCTGCCCCGACCTGAGGTGTGACGACGGCATCCGCCTGGACACCGGCACCGATTGCCCGACCTGCGGAACCATCGTCCACACGCGGCGTGCACTGCGGGCCCGGGTTGCAGCCGGGGTCGAGGCCGAGATGCCGTACGGCGATCCGGCTGTGTGCCGGGCCGAGGCCGAGCGGCGCCTGCGCGAGGAAACCGTCCTCGAGGAGCAGCGGGCGCAGGTCCGCCGGGCCCGGGCAGAGCTTGAGGTTGAGCAACGTCAGCAGGCGATCGCGCGGCGCCGTGCCCTTGAGGAGGATGCGGAGTTGGCCCGTAGGCAAGCGCCGTGTGCGGGCTGCGGGCTGCCCGAATCCGCAGGCTTGTGCCCGGTGTGCTCCTACCGGCGGCGTACCGAGGAGCTGGTGCGGGAGGCAGTTGACTTGGCGGTCGTCGTGCGAGCTGACCTCTTGGACGCGGCCGCAGTCGACGAGCTCACCCGGCAGTGCGAGTCGGACACCCGCGCCCTGCTGGCGGCGGCGTGCGAGCGGGCCTGTGGTCCGGACGCCGATCCGGCGTGGGCAGCGTTCACTGCGCCGCAGGTCGCGCAGCAGATCCGGGACGAGCGGCGCGCGGCCGCGCTGCGTCGACTGCTCGAGGCGCAGGAGGCGGTGACGGAGGCTGATGCGGCGTACGAGGCGTGCCTTCGGCGCCGGGGCCGAGGCGCCGAGGCTGCTGCCGACGAAGCCGCTGACGCGGCGGGCCGCCGTACCGCCGAATTCCTCCTCCGCCAGCGCCTGGGCGAACTGCATGCCGCCCGCCAGCGCGCGGCCGCGGCACCTTCCCGCGCAGGCGGGGTGTCGGTGGATGCGGCGTGACCATGGGGTCGGTGCGCAGCAACGGTGGCGCGGCTGGTGACATCGCCGTCGGTGCCGCCGTCGCTGGTGGCTAATCCCGGAGCGCTTGAGGGTCCAGCGGCTCTATCGTCTCGGCCATGGATTCAGAGCAGTTGAGAAGTTCATCTTAAAGATGGATGAATGCGGCGCTGGCGGCCTTTGTCGAGGGGCCTGAGAGCTACGACTTCGCCGTTCACCACGCCGGAGTCGGTACAGAGCACCTGCTCAAGGCATACCTCGCTGGAATCCATCCGGCTCTGATCGTCGACGGCCGGCACTTCGACTCATTGCTCCACGCCACGGGCCTGGGCTCCCACGCAGCTCCCCTGACCAAGGTCAAGACCATCGGCCTCGCTGAAGCCCATGAGCGAGTTCTGAGGCTCCTTCCCCGGAAGATCCCGATCGACAAGAAGGCCCTCGAGCCCCTGGCGGACGCCCGCAATGGGGTTGCCCACAGCGCGATACACGACGCGGCACAAGCTGAAGAGGTATTCACGGTCTGCTTGCGCCTCGTCGACCCAGTTCTCGAAGAACTGAAAGTCGATCCGAACGGCTACTGGGGCCCCTACCGCGTCCTGCACGACAAGCTGGTCGATGAGCAGGTGCGACAGGAACGCGTCGCGGCGGAAGCCCTACTGGTCAAGGCCCGTTCGTTGTTCGAACAGCGCTTCGGGCACATGGCACACAACGAGCGTGATGTGGTTCTGGCGGCAATCACCAGTCAGCCGATGATCACCATGAGCCGGGAAGCACCAAGGGAGTGCCCGGCCTGCGGTTCTCAGGGGTGGGTGGCTGGCGAAGTGAAGGTCGTCCACGTCCACGGCGGCAGTGTCGGCCCGGAGGAGCTTTACCTCGACCCCTATGGGTTTCACTGCGCAGCCTGCGACCTCGAAGTGGGCAGCAAACTTCTTATGCACTTGGGTGACCTGGACCAGATCATCTTCTTGGATGACGACCCCTACGAATACGTCGGTGACGAACCGCCGGTTGACGAAGACGTCTACAGAGGCTGATAAGCCAGCTCTCCTCAGTATCCGAGCCCAGGCGGACGGGCGGGAGCCTGCTCGCTGAGCTGTGAGCGTGGTGGCATCACCGTGCACCGGCCGAGCCAGCAGTGAGCGGGGTTCGCGCCAGCGTGGTCCGTGGCGGGCGCCCGCTCTACCTGTCTCGGGCCGGTGCACGTTCTGGGCCCGGACTGACTGGTGCCGACCCTGGCGACCGCACCGTCGGGCGGGGGATCCGGGGCGGGCGGACGCGCTCGCTCAGCAGGTTGCCCGGGTACTTCCGCCGTACCCGCCACCTGGCATCAGCCCAGCGGAGCTGGAGCGGGACAGGCGGGCTGCGGCGCGGGCGTACGCGGAGATGCGGTGGAAACTCGAGCCGACCCGGGAAGGCCAGCGCACGGTGCTGCATCGGGGCGGGTGCAGCATCTGGAAAGGCGAGGTCGGCTACCTCGAGCGTGAGGAAGTCCTGCTGGCCCTGGAGGACGACAAGATCACGGTGGAGATGTGCGGGGTGTGCAACCCGGAACCGGGATTGCGCGGGCAGTGAGTCGATTCTTAGCACCCCCCTTGCTTTTTGGTCTTAGGGGGGTGCTAAGTTTCTCGTGTCGGGAGGGCGAACCCCCCGACCAGCCCAAGGGGGAAAAGCACCGCTTCGCCGTCCTCGCCAACGAGCCGGCCGAGTACGACTGGCAGGACACCGACTCCTTCGACGAGGCCCTGGCCCTGTACGAGGAGACCGTCCAGGCGACCGCGGCCGGCATCGGCGACGAGTACGAGGAGCACGAGGACGAGGAGACCGGCGAATGGGTCGTGGGTGACCGCAAGGCGCCGTTCAAGTTCACCGACGTTCCCGGCGTGTACGGCTACGAGGACGGCGCCGAGGAGGTCGGCAACGCGCAGGGCCGCATGCTGGAGGCGCAGTGGGCCACCGAGGAGGCCGAGGGCGCGCAGCGGATCGCGGAGGAGAAGACCCGGGCCCGGCAGATCGCCTACGCCCGTGCCGTCGACGAGTTCGGTCGCGGTGGGAACGCGGTCTTGGCCCGACGTGTGGGGCTGAGCGAGCCCACCGTCAAGACCATCGCCGACAAGGGACGAGCGCTGCTGGCTAACCAGGCCGCGACCGAGGGGGGCAAGTGACGACCGCCCAGACTTCACGTTTGCCTGGCCGGTCACAGCTTGGATCGTACGTCTACGTGATCCCGGCGGCCTCGGGCGTGGGCGGCAGGGAACGCAGCAGGACGTCGACCGCCTCCGCGGCGGTACCCGGAAGATGGGACCGAAGCGCCTCGCTGGTACGCGCGATGCGCGCCTTCAGCTCCAACCGCGGCAGATCGGCGAGCACCTCGCGCGTGAACGCCTGAGCGTCGAAGCGGGGGCAGACTGCCTGCACCTCGTCGCCGATCCTGGTGATGCGCGCGGGGCTGATCGCATGTTCCTTCTCCGCCATGCCGGAACCCTAGTGACAGCGCGCAGCCGACCCGCGCAATTCGGCTGCGACGGCTCCGGAAACGAACGGGGTGATGCCCGGTCCTAGCGGATGGAGGGGGCGGTACACCAGCCGCTGGCGGCGGGAGCTGTTGCAGGGCGAGGTGGTGTGGAGGTCGTGGGGTCGGCGGCCGCGGCGCCTGGCCGTCGAGTCCTGCTCGTAGCCCCGTTTACAGGGCCGGTTGTCGTAGTCAGGCTCGAGACGCGAGTCGCTCTGTCAGAGCCTGACCTTCTGGACTGTTCGATAGCCGAGGCAGGCGGGCGCGGATGTTGGTGATCCCATTGTTGATGCGCACGGACTGCACGCCTTCCGCGCAGTCGAGAAAGCTGTGCCAGGACGCGAGGGCTTCGCTGGTGTTCCCGCGTTTGTGCTGGACGTGGCCGAGATCTGCGAGGACGATCGCGCGCGTGCGGCGTCTATCGAGGCCGTACGTCTCGAGCGCTTGGTGGAGATGGGCTTCTGCAGCGGCCAGATTACCCATCCGAGCGTGGATCATGCCCGCCTCGTGCGCCCACCGGCCGTGGCTGTAATGGCTGGCCCAGGACTCGCCCGGCTTCACTGGTGCATTCTCGATCGCCTTCTCGGCTGCTTTCAGCAGATTTGCGGCGCGGGTGCGGTCACCGTCGGCGGCGGCTGCCCGCGCGTAAGTGTTGCGGTAGTAGGCGAGGGCCTTGGGGTTGTCCAGCTTGCGACCGCGCTGTTCGCAGGCCTCGGCGAGCCGTACGGCGACGGGCGTGTGGCCCAGGTCAATGGCCTGGTCGGCCAGGCCGCGTAAGGCAGTGGCGGCGAGTTCATGCTCGCCGGCCTCCGTTGCGAGCCGGTAGCTGTAGAGGTGGTAGCGCTGGCACAGACCGTCGAGACCTTCGTCCCGGGCCATCCACCCGATTAACTGGACCAACTGGCTGGTCGCGGCAAAGAGTTCACGCCCCACTGGATCTGTGTACCTGCCGTCGAGCCAGCGCCGTACGTCGATGGTGAGGTAGCGCACGGCGAGGTGGCGGGCGTGACCGCCGCCGGTTTCGGAGGCGGCGTTCCCCAGCTCGGTGGTCATGGTCCGGACGGCAGCGACCTCGCCCATGCCGACCGCGACAGGCCCGGGCCGGTTCACACGGCGGGTGAGTGCCTCGGCGTCGGGCAGGTCGAGCGCGGCGAGGCCGATTGCCGCCGACGCCGTCAGAAACTGCCGTCGATCCACGTCCGCGCCTCCCAGATGCATGACTGAGGCCACGGTATCGCCGAGCGCCTGCTGGTTCCCATCGGACGAATCGGGTCCTGCCGGTCCGTCCGGGCTGCCGGGGGTAGGAGTGCCCTGCTCGCGCCCGGGGCGTGCGTCCGCGCTCGCGCCGTCGGCGGTGAGTCCAAGCAGCGCCCCGGGGATGGACAGGCCTGCGGCGATGCGGCCGAGAACGTCCAGGCTCGTGGCCTGGCGAAGGTGTCGTTCGAAGGCCGAGACGTCGGACTGGCTGAGTCCGGTCAGGCTGCCCAGCTGTGTCTGGCTCGCACCGGTGTGCTGTCGGAAGAACCGGAACAGCGCGCCGGCGTCACGCTTCACCAGGGCCTGTGCGATCTCGGGACGGTGCCAAAGACCCTCAGGAACCGTTAATCGGGTGGGGACGCTGGGCCGCACGGTGACCCCCTCAGCGGGGCGGACGACATGGCGCACTCAGCGTAGAACGATCGTTGACGTTCTGTCAGCGATACGTGCTCGTCCTATAGGGCCTTCGTCTGGAATCGGCCGCAGCGCGCCTCGACCCTGGCTGGGCAGGACAGCCGCCCGGCGCTGCGGGCGGCGGCCGCCGATGGTACGGAGGGTCGCGTTGTCCGTGGTCCACGACATCCAGCCGAGCGCGACGGTCTCGCGTCTCCTGCTCGGCCACGAGCTCCACCAGTTGCGCGCCGAGCGTCGGCTGACGCTCCACATGGTCGCGAGTGCGCTCTATCTGAGCGTGTCGAAGCTGTCTCGGATCGAAACGGGACGTCACCGGGCCGCGCTGGCGGACACCAACCGGCTGATTGACTTCTACGACGCGCCTCCCGCCGCACGTGAACGGGTGCCGCAATTGGCTGTACAGGCCATGGGCCGCAGCAGCTACCACTCCTTCGCCGACGTCACCGACGCCGCTCTGCGCGACTACCTTGACATGGAGCCCTCGGGGCTCACGGCCGTGTACGCGCCAGGCGTGATCCCGGCAGTCCTGCGCACCCGCCGCTACGCCGGCGAGTTGCTCGCCACGGCAGGGGAGGCGGAACGCGAGCGGAGGCTGTGGCTGCTGGCCCTGCGCCAGCAGCGCTTTGCCCAGCTTGTCCCAAGGCCCGTGCGGGTGCTGCTGGGAGAGAGCGCTCTGAACAGCCCGATCGGTGGCCCCGAGGTGATGCGCGAGCAGGAAGCGCGGCTGCGTGAGGCCGAGAGCCTCGGGGCCAAGGTCGCTGTTCTGCCCTCGGCCGTGGCAGCGCGGGTGGCGCCCGGCGGGGCGTTCGCACTGGTGGTGCTCGGCGAGGCCCTCCTCACCATGACGGTCACGGAAGAGCCTGGCGGGACCCTCCGGCTCGCCCCGGACCGTGATGGCCGGACGGCGGGCCGGTTCGAACGCCTGTGGCACGCGGCCACGGCCGACTCGGCTGGTGTGGCCGCGTAGGGGATCGTCCATCCGTCGGGAGCGTTTCACGCCGAGTCCGCGGCCAGAACGGTGCGGTGCTCGTCGAGGTGTACGGGGGCGATCTGCCAGGCCAGCCAGCCCGGGACGAGTACGAGGGTGCCGGGGACGGTGGGCACGGTGACGGGACGGCCCCAGGGCAGGCCGGGCAGGCCGACATTGGCGGCGCCGGCCCGTGGGTCGTGGAGGATCAGCGCTCCTGACGCCTCGGCGGTGGCGTGGGCGAGGGCGTCGAGGACGACGAGGGCGAACCACGTTCCGGTGCCGTGGCGGAGGGCAGCGTGGAATCCGCCGTCCCATTTCTCGGTTCGCCAGGTCCACGGCACGTCCCGGCCGGGATGCCCGGCAGGCAGGAGAACGGGGAGCTGAGTGGGATCGTCGGCGAGACGGGCCAGGTCGCCCTCGGCGAGCAGGGCGGTGTGAACGGGGGTCGGCCACAAGCCGGTGATGGACATGGGCACTCCTTCAGCTCGGAACGAGATCAGCCGCGGTGGAAGCCGACGTTGAAGGCGATGACGACGCGCTCCGCGTCACCCTGGTAGGGCGTGACCCAGTGCCGCAGCCACGCGGGGAAGGCGACCAGCAGCCCGGGCTCCGGGGCGATCGTGTGCAGGGGCGTGCGTTCGGTCTCGCGGACGGACGCGGCGGGACGCGGGTCAACGAACTGCAGGAGCCCGGTGCCCTGTTGCATCTTTCCGGTGGAGACGTAGTAGACCCCGGACCAAGCGGCATCGTGATGGCTGTGGAGCTGGTGGAGGCCACCGGGACGGTAGACGACGGCCCACGCCTCGGCGATCATCGGCGCGTCCTGGCCGGTCGAGTCGTGGCCGGCGCCGACGTGGTCGTTGAGCGCGCAGGCGGCCTCGGTGATCCAGTTGCGGAGCTGGTCGATGGCGGGGTGCTGCCAGCGCAGCACGTCGGAGGAGGTCTTGTTGGCGTTCTTCACACCCACCTGGGAGATCGGTGAGGTATGGGTGTGGTCGAGGATGAGCGTGCGCAGGGCGTCGTTGACGTCCGGGCCGTCGTCGACGCTGCGGGTGTACAGGGGCGTGTGCCAGAACGCGCCGCACGGGGGTGCGGTGGGGGTGGGGGCGGGGGTCATGGGGTAGCCTCCAGGATCCGGTCGGCGAGGGCGTGTCCGTCGGCGGTGAAGTAGGGGCGGTTGTCAGCGATGAGCTCGCGGCAGCCGCGGGTGTAGGCGGCAAGGTGCGCGAGGCGTCGGTCGCGGACGGGGCCGGGTACGTCGAGGAGTGGCCACAAGCGGGCGAGGCCGCAGGTGACGTGGGCGGCGCCGAGGAGTTCGGCGGGGCTTCGGTCGCTGGTGCCCGAGGGCAGCGTGACCCGCTGGGTGCAGCCGGGCTGCTGCAGCGGGGTGAGCTCCTCGCACAAGTAGAGCCACTGGTGGAAGGTCTCGTGCAGGGTCTGTTCCGCGAGGACGGCCGGATCGTCGAAGGCGGCGTCGGCGAACAGGATGTGCTGGGGCCAGGCGAAGCAGGAGGCGCTGACGCTGGCGCGGCCGGCCGGCATCGGGAGATAGGTGAGGGGCAGCGCCCGCAGGAGAGAAGCCCAGGGAGGAACGACGTGAGCGATGACATCCACCGTGGCCCGGATTGCCGCCTGTTGCTCGGAGGTGAGGGTGCCCGTGGGCAGGGGGCGGGGTAGGTCGAGGGCGCGGATCTGCAGGGCCTCGCCGGGCTCGAGAACGGCTGCGAGGTCGTCGGGGCGGGGAGCGCGGTGCGGGCCGTCGCGTCGGGCGAGCCGGACGCAGGCCACGGCTGTCAGCAGGCGCTGCGGGGCGTGATCGTCGTCGAGGAAGGGCCAGCCGCCGCAGTGGGCGGGCACGAACGGGACGGTGTGGGTGCCTGTGTCCATGGGCGCTCCATGAGGTAGTCGCGCAGGTCCTGGGTTTTCACACGCAGACCCGGCAGGCGGGGAAGATGCGCGCGGGCCGCCGCGGCCGCCGCGTCGCCGGCGGTCGTACGGACGGCGTCGATGAAGGCGGGCTGCGACCGGTCGCCGAACCATCGGCCCGCCAGGAGGCGGATGGTCTCGGCGGCCTGGTCCCGCTCGAGGACCTCGGTCTGGGTGAGGTGCTCGGCGAAGGCGCGCAGGTCGACCAGTGCCTCGGTGATGGGCCGGTAGTCGGGGGCGGGGCCGTGCAGGAGCGCGACTTCGTCGTCGGGCGCCTCGATGGTCAGCAGATGCGTGAAGACCTGCCCGTAGCCGGTCATGCCGTGGGGGTGGAGTTCAGCGGCGCGCAGGGCGCCGATCGAGCCGAGTCCCGCCACGGTCCATCCGGCGGCCAGGGCGTCGAGGAGCTCGCGGTGTCCGACGGCGGGCACATCGTCGTAGCGCCCGTCGACCAGGACGATGTGGCCGGGCGGTTCGCCGGTGACAAGCGCGTGAATGTGCCCGCGCCGGGCCGGTGGCCGCAGCTGGACATCGTCTTGGTGCAGAAGCTCCGCAGGCAGGCCGTGCCCGGTGGGTCCGACGTACAACTGGACCAGCGCGTCGCCAGGTGGTCGGGTCATCGGTGGCTCCTGGCGTGCTCGACGAGGCGGCGGCCGAACCGGCGGGTGAGGGGGGTGAAGTGCTCGGCATGGGCGACCACGACGCGCACCACGTGGAAGGGAGCCGCGAGTGGCGCGAAGTCGTGCACGCCGACCGGCCCGAGACCGGCGGCCTCGGTCGTGGTGAGAAGGTCCTCCAGCAGCGCCTTCGGGGACCGGACGCCGAGCTCGGACGCGCTCGGCGGAAACGAGCTGGCCGGCTCGGCGCGGTCGTAGCGCTCGAGCAACTGGGCCCGGCAGGCCGCCCGCTGGTCAGCGCTCATCGCCGCGTAGGTGGCGTAGCTGTCTGTCAGGTCGTCCCGCGCGCCCTGGATGTAGGTCAGGCGGGACTGGGCGGCTTCGGACAGGGCCCGCACGGCGGCGATCTCCGGCAGAGGGTGAAAACCGTTACCGCCGTTGCAGTACAGGGGGTGCGCGCGGTCGGGGTCGTCTATCAGGCAGGCCATGTAGTGCCCGCCGTAGGCCGGGAGCCAGCGCAGCCACACGCCAAGGCCCGCCCGGCGGATCTGCTCGTACAGCTGGGCGGGGCCAGGCGGCAGGGTGTCGGGGGCGATGAGGCGGGTGGTGTCGGCGACGCTCATCAGCGAGGTGAGATCGCGTTCGAGGACCTCGCACAGTCCGTGCAGGACGGCTTCGGTACGGCTGTTGCCCGAGGCGAGCCCGGTGGTCGTGGAGCCGAACAAGCCGCTGCTCGCCTCCGGGGGGCAGGGCGTGAGGACGAGCTCGGCGGGGGCAGTGAATTCCCGTTGCCCGTCGGGGGACGCCACGCTGATCCACGCGAGTGGCTCGTCGATGTCGACGGCACGGTCCGGCCTGGGGCACCAGGCGCCGAGTTTCACGCCGTTCTCGGCGGTGATGGTCCGCGGGGAGGCCCAGCGCAGGGGAGTGGAAGGGCCGCAGAGTTCGGCAACCGCCTGTTCGACGGCTTCCAGCATCGCGCCGGCCTGTGCCTCAAGCCGGTGGCGGCCCTTGCCGGCGGTCACGACCACGATGGCGGCGTGCGGGCGCACAGCGCTGAATACGGGGATGCCGATCCGGTCCAGCCACGTGGTCTCCGCCACGCGGGTCACACCCAGGCGGCGCGCCACGGGCCACGCACGCGCGCACGTGTCGGCCGCCGCGACGTCGCGCACGCTGCTGCTGAGCACCACCGCGCTGCTCACTGTCCCTCCCGCGCAGTCGTCCAGGACGGCAGGAGCGGGTGCGGACGCAGCGGGACTTCGGCGAACCAGGGATGCCCGGTGAGCGGGGCGTCGTCGAGGCCGAGGACGACGAAGCCAGTGCCGCTGCGCCGCCCGGTCTGCAGGCACGGCAGCGGGTAGTCGGCCTCGACGTGGCCCACGAACATCCGCTCCAGGTCGGGAAGAGTGTCGGCGACGAGCTGCGGCCCGCAGTTCCGACCGTCGTAGGTGTCGTAGCCGAAGCGCGGGTGCCCGATCGCGAAGTCGTCGATGACGCCCACCGCGCAGTGCAGGGCGCCGAGTTCCGCCGCGAGCGGCCAGGCGGGCCCCCAGTGGGCGTCCAGGAAAACCAAGGGACGCTGCATCCCCGACAGGAACCCGGGCAGCAGATCGGCTGAGTCGCCGTGGCGGACGTCGACGCCTGGGAACGCAGCCAGCCGGTCGCGTGCGAACGCGGCCCGTGCCGCGTCGATGTCACAGGCGCGCACGGGCAGGTGGGGATATGCGCGGGCGAAGAATTCCGTGGTGTCCCCGAGGTGGCAGCCGCTCTCCACGACCCCGTCGCACTCGTAGTGGCTGATCAGGACCTGGATCTGCAGGGCCGTCGTCACGTCGAAGCCGAGTGGGCCGCCGCCGCCCGCGAGACGGTCGAGGCCGCCGGCGCGCGCAGTGCCGTAGAAGGCCCGGAGCAGCTGCGCTACCGCCTGGTCATCCGGCAGCCGCGGTAGGTGCGTGGTGCGGGTCGCAGGCATGAACACGCCTCCCTCTCCCCGGCCGCGAGCGGACCGGGCACCCACCGAGCATCACCCGCCCCGGCCCCGGGGTGGAGTCCCAGCGCCCCAGACGCAATTGCACGTCCGCCCGGCAAAATGCATCAAATGCATTGCTACAGGGGGGAATTGTGTCTGGGCTACGCCGGGCAGCGGCCCTACGGTCACCGCATCCACCCCCACTGAGCAGAGGGAGGCAGGCATGGACGGACCGCAGCAAGAGGCGGTGACCCGATACACCACCCCCGAGGAACGAGCGAACATCTCGGGGATCGCGCTCAACACCGCCGACGTCGAGCACGTCATGGACCTGGTGAAGAAGGGCCTCGTCGGCGCGGCCGCGATGCACGAGGGCGCCGTCCAGGAGGACATGGCTCTCACCGCCAACGTGACCGTCACCCTGACCCGCGGCGGGATCGCCGACGACGACGGCAAGGTCGGAGAGCTCGTCGGCACCGAGGAGGTCGGCGGGACGATCCGCGCCTGCAAGCAGTTCCTCGACCCCGAGCTCGCCCCGAAGACCGACGGCTGACCACCACCGGCCAGTGTGCCCGGGCCTGCCGGCCCGGGCACCACGCCCGCTTCGACGAGAGAACACTCTCCTGGGAGGCCTTGTGACCGACTTTCGTGCACTTCAGCAGCAGTTGTGGGACCGGTGGGCGACCCATTACAACGACGAACACGAAGGACGCGATCCGGGCCCGGCCGCCGACTTCCTCGCGTCACTCGCTGGTGGCGGTACAGCGTTGGAGCTCGCCGTCGGCACCGGCCGCATCGCCCTCGCCCTGGCGGACCGCGGCGTGAAGGTCGTCGGCCTCGACACCTCGCCCGCGATGCTCGAAGAGCTGCACCGCCACCGCGGCGGCCGGGCCGTCGAGACTCAGCTCGGTGACATGGCGGAACTCGACACGGGCGGGCAACGGTTCCCGCTCATCTACGTGGCTTTCTCCAGCTTCTTCTTCCTCATGACCCAGCCTCGGCAGGCAGCGTGCCTAGCACGCGTCGCGCAGACTCTGGCACCGGGCGGACGCTTCGTCATCGAGGCGACCGTTCCTCGTGCCCCCGGACTCCTTGCCGGCCGCCAGCAGCTCGCTATCCGCGACCTGGCCGACACCCACCTGGCCCTGTCGGCCCACACCCACGACCCCATCGAACAGATCATCCGCTTCCAGGAAATCCGCTTCGACCAGAACGGCACCCGACTCCTCCCGGTCACCCTGCGCTACGTCCACCTGTCCGAACTGGACCTGCTCGCCGCAGCCGCCGGACTAACCCTCACTGACCGGTACGCCGACTGGCACCACACTCCGCTCGCCGTCACCTCCACCCAGCACATCTCCGTCTACACCCACGCCGGAGAGCTGGCATGAGCGCGCTGACAGCATCGCTGGACACATGGCGAGTACGCGGCGCACCCCAGCAGCTGTGGCCCACCCGGCTCTACCAGCGCACTACGCCCACCGGCCCGGACACCCACACGCTCGCCCAGCAGATCCTTGCCCGCGAGCAGAGCGACCCCTCGCTGTCCCTCGGCGTGCAGAACGCCCGCAAGTCCGCTCCCGACATCCTGAGTTGGGACCTGCCGGCCATCGCCGCGCTCAACGACTGGATCAAGGCCGCGGCCCTCGCCGTCACCGACGCCGGCCCCGACACCCCCCTGACCCTGTCCGGCTGGGCCGTCCACTACAGGCACGGCGGATTCCACGAGGCGCACGCCCATCACGACAGCGCCGTCTCCGGCGTCTACTACCTGCACACCGACGTCCGCCCGAGCGGAGCCCTGGAACTCTTCGACCCCCGCCCTGCCCGCCTCGCCACCACGCCCCCCGACGACGCCATGCTGCAGCATGTCCAACCCCACCCAGGCCTGCTGATCGCATTTCCCTCCTGGCTGCGCCACGCCGTCGCCCCCCACACCGCCCGAACCCCACGGCTCTGCATCGCCTTCAACGTCACCGTGGAGCGGCCATGACCACCGTGCACGCGTTACCCGTCCCCGCCGACCAGGCCGCAGTCGACGACCTGTGGAGCACGCCCGTCTGGCTCGGCACGATCCAGCCGGTCCTCGACCACGACCAGCTGCGCGCCCAGATGCACCGCACCGGCCACGGCTCCCGGGACATCGATCTCCAAGGCATCCTCGACGTCGCCCAAGCCCGATCGGCGTTCACCGCGCTCGCGCACACCGCGCTCCCCCACGAGGCTGCCGGCGAGGTACGGGTGTCCGCGCAGATCTGGGGCACAGACCACCGCATTCCCCTCGCCTACGGACACGCGGCCTGGACCGCCTGGTGCTACCTGGCCGTCGACGGCCAGCCACCGCACGACCGGTCCGGCGCCCTGTGCCTGCACGACCCGCGCGCGGGCTGCGACACCGCCAGCGTGCCGGGACTCCCCTGGGGGAGGGCAGTCACCCTCAAAGCGCAGGCAGGCCTCACTGTGCTCGCCCCCGGCTGGCTCGCGCACTCGGTCCTGCCGGTGAGTCCCGGTCACACCCTCGCCGTCCTCACCGCCCGGGCCGACAGCAAGCCGACGGCCTGCACTCCGCCGTGATCAGGCGGCGCCCGCGGTGACCGGCGCGGTCTCCTGCTGCGGGCGCGGATCACCGGGCAGGGTGCGGATATCCCGGGATGCCAGCGCGCAACCCACGGCCGCCAGAACGAACAGCGCACTGGCGAACGCCACCCGGCCCGGGCCGAACGTCGAGGCGAGCGGACCTACGGCTGCGAGCGCCACCGGCGCCACCGCCAGACAGCCCAGCAGGTCGATGGAGGACACGCGGGAGATCGCGTCGTCGGGGACCTCACGCTGCAGGCAGGTCCGCCACATCACCATCGTCACGTCCCACATCACCCCGTACGCGGCCGCGCCCACCAGCACCACCAGCAGCGGAGCCTGAAGCGACAGCAGGAGCGCCGGCAGAGCAGCGCCCGCCGTGCACAGCGTCGCCACCAGCATCGGGCGGGCCGGGCGCAGCTTCGCTGCCCACCCAGCACCGCCGACCTGCCCCGCGACCTGAGCCACCATGACCAGTGACCACGCCCACGCCCCGCCCAGGTAGACCTTGGCGAGCATGGGGCCCAGCAGGCCCGCCACCGAGTTGACCACCGCGATCACGATGGTGAGCTGGCTTGTGGTCACCCACAGCCACTCGTGGCGCACGAACTCTTGCCAGCCCTCGCGCAGATCGTGCACCGCCGACGTCTTGTAGCGCACCGGCCGGTCGGGGGTGGAACGGCCCAGGATGCCGAACAGGAGGGCGCAGGCGGCGAATGAGACCGCGTCCAAGGCGAGGGCGATGGCGGGGCCGGCCACGCTGACGACGACGCCGGCGAGCATCATGCCCATCAGGCGGGCCGTGTTGACGGACACCTTCAGCAGCGCATTGGCCTGCTGCCGCTGGCCTTGATCCTGGACCACGTCCACGACGACGCCCTCGAGGGCCGGGGAGAACAGGCCCCTGGTCACCCCGCCGAGCGCCGCGAGGAGCGCGATCCACACCACCGGCCCGCCCTGGGCGAACATGAGAGCCAGGGCCGCCCAGATGGCGGCGGCCGCCGTCTCGGTCACGCAGACGAGACGGAAGCGGCTGCGGACGCGGTCTCCGAGGACACCGCCCCACAGCACGAACGCCAGCTGGGGCAGAGCCTGGCAGGCCAGTACCAGCGACAGGTCCCCCGGCGACGCGCCGGGTAGCGCCAGGACTCCGAAGCTCAGCGCGATCGGTCCGAAACTGGACCCGAGAACCGAGACGAAGCGAGCCGACGCGAGCAGCCGGAAACGTGGCTGGGACAGGAGTGCAGAGCTGGTACCTGAGAGCACCCGGGGACCCTATCGACGCGGCCTCCAGGCCCGCCCGGGAATGACGGGAATTCAGCCAAAGGAGAGTGTTCCGTGAGCCCTGCTGAAGACGAGCGACCGCCGTTGTAGGTGCGTCCCAGTGCGCGGTCACTGCCCGTCGAACAAGGTCCCCTGCACGGGAGCCGTAGGCAGGTACTCGGCCTCGACCGGCGGTGGCCGCTTGCCCACAAGATCGTCAATCTGGCGCAAGGTTGCCCACCGGCCGGCGGTCACGCCCTGCGCCATGGCCCGCCGGCAGATCTCGGAAGTGGCCCAGACCGCCTGGGTGAGCGGCGCCTGCCGGCCCGGGAGCTCCACACCGAGAGCAGATGCCAGCGCGGACTCCGAGGGTTCGGCCACCGAGGGACAGGCGATCTGCGCAAGGCGCAGGGCGTCCCAGATCACCTGGGACGCCAACCTCGGACAGGACGCCCGGTGAACGCGGAAGATCCCCGCCTCGACCTGGCCGAGACGGGCCACAACCACGTGCGGATCAGCCGTCAGCCTCCGCTCAACAGCCGCGAGCGCGTCCGCCGCCGACTCCACCCACACCACGGAGGAGCGTTCCGATACAGGAGCCGACGGTGACTGCGGCGCAGGGCCCACGCGTGCGTGCACACGCCATTGGGGCGCCCAGCCCTCACCCTGCACGGCGAGCGCCGCGACACCGGTCACGTCGAACTGCCCGGCTTGGCGAGCGAGTTCCAGGCCCACGACGACGAACCTGCACGCGGTGTGCTCACGATCCATCCGCACCCCGCCACCGTATCGAGGTTGCAGCCTCCGCCGCCCGGAAACACCGGCACAGGGAACCAGATTGGCCGCGGGCGATCGCAGAACCGCAGTAGCTGACAGTGCGATCGCTCCTCGCTTCTCCTGCGCGGGTTCACCGGACGCGAGGGTATCGGGCGTGCGGTGACGAGCGACGGCTCGCGGAAGACGTCCCCAAGAGAACGGGACGCCGACCCGAGGTGCCGGACGGGCCGATAAACTGGAGCTTCGGTTGTGGTCAGGTGCAAGCCAGCACCGAGGGGCGGAATGCGGTGACGGGCGACTTGAGCGACGAGCGGCCGACGGAGACCGTCCTGACGGGAGGTCGCATGGCAATCGGAGTGGTCCGGATGGGCGACACCGTGCGCAAGCCGTCGACCGACGCGTCGCCCTTCGTGGCCGAGCTCCTGAACCTGCTGGAGGCGACGGGCTGTCAACGGAAACTTTGAGGGCGGCGGAGCGCCCGGCGCGGGGCTTGCACGAAATGGTGTTTCCCCAGCTCAACGCCAGTGACCTCTATACGGTCAGAACGCCGTTTGGCATCTGCGGGAACGTTGGTCGAGGAAGCTGACAGACTGGTGCAGGGCGGCTCTGGTCGCCCCAAGTCAGAGAGGACCTGATGGAGTCCCCCGAGCTTACGACCCCGGACGCCGAGCCCGGTGAGATCTACCTGCTGAGCGGTCAGCTGATGTTCATGCCCGGCCACCCCAGCATCCGCTGCGTGATCCGCAACCAGAGTGGTGCGCGTTGTGTGACCAAGCTGCCGGGCCTCACCACCTGGCGGGAGTCGCTGCTCGGGCTCCCCACCAGGGGCGGCTTGCTCTGGGTGCGCGCCACACAGGTGCCTGACCACCTCACCGACCAGTACGTGGCCCAGCACTGCACCCGTCACCACACCGCTGCTACGTCGCTTGCGGACGACATCTCGCCGCAGTGGGAAGACTTTGACCCTCATCGACACCCCGGTGCCCACGCGCTCTCTCTCCCGAGGGGGCGGTGGACCGCCCTCCCCTTCGACGACGGACTGGCCTTCGGCCCTTGATCGCCCGCACCGAAATGCGCACGCAAGCGGGGCAGGCGGGCAGCCCATCATGAGGTGAGGCAAGAACGGAAGAGCGGACCTGAGCCCTAGTGGTCAAGGTTCAGATCTATCCGGGGTTTCGTGCACCGTTTCGAACACCCCCCCGGCGCGACGGCCTGCACCCTCGCGAACGGCATGACGCCGCCGGGTTGCGCCAAGATTTCCAGGCGGGTGACGGGGGGCAGGGCTTGTCCGTTGACGGCTCCCTCGTTTGCGGGAGACGCCGGTGCTGTGGTGCGGGACCGGCGCTGCCACCCTCTAATCTATTACTCTGTGTACGAGAATGAACACTCTACGTATCGAGTGCCGACGCGTCGGCCCTTCTTGATGCGGGAGTTGTACGACAGGCTGCCCGGCGTCGACGATCGGATGCGCTATCTGTCGGATCCCGCCGATCCGACAGAGTACGAGGACATCGCAGACGCGCTGTGGGATGTCTTTCTGACCGCTCGCAATCTGGCCCCGTCGCGCAGCCCGACCGGGTGTCGCCGGCATCCCGGCGGCCCAGTGGACACCGAGGCGCCGCAAGGGTGGGGCCATTGCCTGCTGTGCAACCGCAGTCGCCGGGTCGGCAGGCCCAACGTCAAGGCGGCCGAGGGCGGGCCCGAGAGCCTGTGGGCTGTACCGGGCCCTCCGTACACACACGCGGCACTCATGGACACCCGTACCGCGCTGAACCACGCAGTGCAGGAACTGGACTACCGGTCCCCCGATGAGGCGTTCCAGGACGTTGCGGACCTGGTCCATGCGGCGTTCGTCATCGCCAGGGAGCTGTCACGACCCCGCACCACCGGATGTCGGCACCACCCCGGTGCGCCCGTTGACCAGCCGCCCCAGGCGGGCCACAGTGCATCTTCTGCGGTTGCCCAGAACCGCCGCCACCAGCTCGGGTCGCCGACCGTCTCGGTCCGGCCCAGCCGTCCACTGCCGAGGGTGCGTCCTCCCGCAGTGCGCCACTGGCAGACGCCCCACCCGCCCATCAACCCCTGACCGGCACTCTCCCCAAGGCCTCGACCATGTCCCTGCCCAGCGACCACCCGCCACCGCCGAACAATTTGGCGCTCAGGCACACGCCGCCCTCTGCGGTTCGGCCTACGTCGTGAATGGCCCGTCCCGAGGTCTCTTTCATCAGACCGCGCTGGCCGGGGAGGAGGGGGCACACCATGCGTCTGCCGGGCGGTACCGAGGACGTCACGCCGTGGGAGGAAACCTTCGCCTGCACCCATGGCGGCAACGAGTACATAGAGATGGTGACGCTGACCGACGCTACCTGGGGCGTACGAGAGCATGCGGTCGACCGACGCGGCCTACTGTACGAGCGCATCCGCCTGTTCCCCGGCATGAAACCGGCGCGCCGCAGCGACCGACTGTATGCCGGTCGAGTAGTTGATGGTGTAGACGTGCAGAGGCGGGAGTTCAGGTGCCGAAGAAAAAGCAGAAGAAGCGGTCACGCCGCGCGGGGCGTCAGCCGGTCGCACAGCGGGAGTTGGTGCCCCAGCCCCGGATGAGTGACCCCGCTGAAACCGCCCGTCCGGCCGACGACTTGGAATTCTGGGATCCCGACCCTGCGCCGGACTTCTCGCGCGGCGGCGCCGCGGTGGACCTGAAGTTCGCCACCGGAACGATTCCAGCCGTGCGACTCGGCTTCGGCGAGCTGTTCGCGCAAGAGCGACGGGGCCCCATCCGTCAAGGCTGGGGCTACACCGTTGAGCTGCCGGCCGTGCTGGAACTCCTGGAGCGGATCGGCGACGGGCGGGTCACCGCGCACGATGCACGAAGCGTCCTGCTGAAGTCAGCCGACCTGCTGTACGACACACTCCGTTGCTGGGAGTCCGAAGACCCTGACGAGCTCCGCAATGCCTGCCGGGAGGCCGGGGGATGCGTGATGTGCGACCAACGCCGCTCGTGGTTCGACGCGATGCTGGATGGGGCGGACGACCGCTGGCAGCGGCTACAGCAGCCGGAGAAGTACCCGTTCGCCGCAGGCCGGCAAGGCCTCCACGAGACTTCGTGTTCCGTCGTCAGGCGTGAGATGCCGCCGGACTACTCCCGGCCGACGGGCGAGACCTACGTGGCGGCGCTGAACGCCTTCAGTCACTCCGTCGACCCGCACTACGGGGAGGACTTCGAGGGAACCCGCAGCTATCCACGTTTCGACGTCATGACCCCGGAGGAAGCCCGGGCGTGGATCGCCGAGCGGACGGGGCCGAAGGGCGGCCGGAACTACAAACGCTGCCAGCGGTGCGCTCCTGCTGTGTGAGTGCCCCGACCAAACCCGAACCGTATGGTTTCCGCAGCTCCGCGTACTGGAAGGTCATGCCGATGGACTTGGAACGCCCGGACTGGTTCGACCGGGCCGCCGAATGGTGGCACCCCGTCGTGGGTGACGACGTGGCCCGTCATGTCCAGCCCGTCGGCGTTTCCTCCGACAGCCGCCTGCACGTGCTGTGCTCCAGTGAGGCCTGGTCCGTCAACATGAGGCTTCTTGCACCTCGTGTCACCGAGCGCCTCAATGAGGAACGTCCCGACGGCATTCCCGCGATGGCGGGGATTGCCGTGTTGAAGCCTCGCCCGCTTCCCGATGAGGTGACCCGGCGATGGGCGGACTTGGTCGGAGGAGATCTTGCCGACGCGGTCCGCCCGCAAAGCCTTATGGACTGGGGCCAGGGGCTCGTCACCGAAGCCGAGTCGGCTCACGCCCGTGATCTGCTTGCCCGGCGTACGCCCGTCGTTCTCGCCCGCCTGCGCGCGATGTTGCCGGACAGCACCATCGTCCGGCTGGCGGAAAGCCGCCTCAGCACTGTCTGGGTGTTGATCGCTTCGTCGCCCGAGTTCTCCGACCGGGAGGCCCTGGAGAACGTGCTTATGGACGTGTGGCACGACGCGACGCAGACAGTCGGCCCTGAACACCAGTTGTATTTCTTGCACGCCGGTGAGACGGCGGCTGACCAGATGGTGGAGGAATGGGTAACGGGTGTCCGAGACGCTGATCTGTCGGTACCACTGCGCGTCGACACCATGGTGTACCCGGCCACGGTGGACAAGAGCGATCCAGATGCGTCTTGCCGACGGAACGAGTGGCTGGTGGGCGAGCATCGCGATCTGTGCGTGGTCTTCGCGGCCAGGGACGACGAGAAGCTCCCGCTCGTCGAACTCGCCCGTGCTCGTGGCATGACCCTCTGGCAGCACGTGCAGTGACGGTGGAAACGGCTGTACCCCGGGCGGCATCGTATCGAGACGCGTACCCGAGTGGTGTGGCAAGGCGGCGGGAGGCACCAACGCCGACCGCGCGGCTGCCCGCGAGGCAGCGGTGTGCAGCCGACTCGCAGACGTGTGCAGTTGGAGGGGATCGGCGCAGGCCCGGCACGCGTGGGCGTCTGCTGACGGCTTGGTTCAGCGAGACCGCCACGTGCGGACTTCAAGGTGGATGATTTGGGCTTCCTCACGAATTCGTCCGGTTTCCACGAGCCACTGGTGGATGGCAGCAGTGACGTCCCCGTTCGCCGCGTCGACGCGGCGAACGAAGTCGAAGGCGTCGAAGCCGCCTGTGGCTCGTGGAAACCGGACGAGCGCTCCTTGGTGTGGTCGGGGCGCTGGACGACGTCGCGGCGGGTGCCAGGTGAGTCGGTACGGCTGCCGGAGGGATGCAGGTAGTCGGCCTTTGCGAGTCGGACGGTGAAGGCCAGGCGCAGCTGCTGTTCGGCGGCCTTGGCGATCAGGGGGCGCAGGCGGGTGGAGCCGGAGGCAATCGCCTGGGCGCCGACGCGACCCGTACCCGAGCCGGTCACTGGCCACAGTGCGCCAACTCCTCGGCGAACGCGGCGATCGCCCAGTCGCTGTATCCGTAGAGCGGGACCGCTTCGCGCACTCCGAACCCGACGCGCGAGGCGAGTCGACGACGCGTCACGGTAGACCTCCTGCGCCACACCCTAAAATAGGGTGTAGTCTTTGGCTGCCGGGCAGGGGAGCAGCCCCAGCCCACTCCGTAAGTGACTCGGAGACAAGATGAACACCATCGCAGCCGCCGTCGAGGCCCGCGTCACCGTGGCCATCATCCGTGCCTGGTGCCGCATCGGCGCCGTCGCCGCCGTCAAGACCGCCGGCCGCTGGGTCGTCGACACCGCCTCCCTCGCCGCCCGGATCGCCATCGGCAAGATGATGCGTCCCGCCAAGCCCGTCGCCCTCACCACCGAGGCGCTCGTCGCCATCGACGGCCGACGCTGGCAGAAGAACGGCATGGACCGCGTCTACATCAGCGACTGGGCCGAGTTCGCCGGCCTGGAAGCCAGCTACCACAAGACCGGCAGCGTCTGCGGCGCCTCGTCCCAGGGCCGCTCCATCGCCAACGGCCGCGTCGGCGGGATCGTCTCCGTGATCGAGAAGATCTGGTTCGACGCCGCCGACGGTCAGCTCCACGCCCGCTACTACGAGGGCGCCCGCTGCTTCGAGATTCGCTTCCATAACGGCGTGCGGCAGACCTTTGACCTGGTCGGTGCGACCTTCGCCGGTATCAAGGCCCCCGTCGCCGCCCTCTGATCTTTCTCTCAAGACTTCCCTGAAAGGGGCCCGGCCGTGAGCGTCAGCATCATCGAGTGCACCAACCCCACCGAGCTGTACCGTCACTACGACGGCCAGTCCGAAGCTCAGCCCGCCTACATCGAGCTGGATCTGAGCGAGGGGACTCTGCTCGCCGATTACAACTCGGAGGTCGGCAACGCCGTGTCCGGTGCGGTCCGTAACGGATTCGAGCGCCGATACACCATCCCCGTCCTGACCGCCGAGGCAGCGAACCGGGTCATACGGGAGATCGCCCCGCTTGCCGAGAGGATCCTCGCCGACTGGGAAAAGGTCTGGGACGGCAACAACATGGTCGCCGAGCTTGGCGAGGACGCGCAGGCCGCCGAGGGGGAGATCAGGGAACACCTCGGCCTGAACAGCGGGTACGGGAGTGTCGGCGGAGAAACCCAGGGCTTCGACGAGATCGACATCGTGGCCGTGTGGGACACGGACGGCGCCACCAACGGCGACGAGGCCAATGAGTACAACATCACCGCCGACACCACCGACCAACGGCTGGACGCAATCGCAGCCGAGATCACCCAGGACATGGCCGACTGCGTCACGCAGACGGTGAACGACACCCGCACGCCCGTTGCCGTAGTCCCCGGCATCGGCGACTACCTGAAGCAGCTGCGTGACGGGCTCGCCGACGAGGACCCGCTGACGCCGGCCGAGGTGCGGATCGCCCGCGAGTACCTGGGCCTGACCGGCGACAAGATGGCGGAGAAGCTCGGCGTGAACCCGCGCACGCTGCGCTCGTGGGAGCAGGGCCGTGACTCGATCCCTGGACGTATCCGCCCCGAGATCGCCGAGCTGAAGGCTGCCACCGACGCGGCCGTCGCCAAGCTGGCCGCCAGTCTGGAGGACGCGGACGACGACACGTTGATCACCTACCGCAATGATGACGAGTACAAGGCCGGGGTGCGCGGCACCCCCTGGTCTCAGGGCTGGCACGGTTGGGCGGCGTCCTGGCACCGGCAGGTCTGCGCCCGCGTCGCCGCCCAGACCGGGGCCCGGATCGACTTCGCGGACGACGAGGGCAGCACCGATGCGTAAGACGCCGCGTGACGAGCCCGTCGTTGTGCCTGGCGAAGGAGCCACAGCCCTGTACCGGTTCTTCGGCGACGAAACCTGGGTGGAATCGCCCGGGGAGCTGCTTGCCGCAAAGGCCGAAGACCTTGAACCCGAAGAGGTGCTGCGTGGCGGCGTCCAGACGCTGAGCCAGGCGGCCCGCACCTGGTCCCGTACACGAACACAGGCCGTCATTGACGCGATTTCCCGGTGCAGCGCGAAGCCCGCCCCCACTCTGGAAGGCTGGGCCGGTGTCGGCCTCGCTGTCGTGACGGAAGGTGCCCGATGACCAACCCCACGCCGGTGGCCCTGCGTCCCTATCAGCAGGAGGCTGTCGAAGCGATCACGCTCGGCCTGCTGGACGGAGGTACCGGCCAGTTGCACGCCGCGTGCGGCAGCGGCAAGAGCCTCATCGGGCAGCAAGCGGCCATGCGCCTGCTGCCCGGCGGCGGCCTGGCCGTGAACCTGATGCCATCTCTCGCCCTCGTCGCCCAGACCATCACGGTCTGGCGGACGCTGCACCCGAAGGCGCTGCCGCTGCGCGTCCTGGCCGTGTGCTCCGATGACACCGTCGCCGATGCTCCCGCACACCTCACGGACATCGACGCCGAGGTAACCACAGACCCGGCCGTGATCGCCCAGTGGATGAGGCTGCCCTTTGCGGGGCTCAGCCTGATCGTCGGGACCTACATGTCGGCCGACCGGGTGCACAAGGCGCAGGACGCCACCAACATCACCTCGGATCTGCTGGTACTCGACGAGGCGCACCATCTGACCGGCGACGTAGCGATGCCGGGCCGGAAGATGGTCGCAGCGTCGTACCTGCCCACGCGGCGGCGCCTGTACATGACGGCCACTCCCCGCATCGCCGGGGCAGGGCAACGGCAGGCCGGGACATTCGTCTCCATGGATGACACCGCCCTGTTCGGCAAAGTGCTGTACGCGTACCCCTTCAGCAGGGGGATCGCCGAAGGCTACTTGGAGGACTACCACCTCTACGTGGTCGGGATCCGGGAGGAGACCGCCCGGCAGTTACTCACTGACCAGCAACGCGAGTACGTCGACGGCCCTGGCGCGCCAAGCCTGCAGACGCTGGTGGCACAGGCCGCGCTGCTCCAGGCCACCGAGCGATTCGGGGTCCGTCGCGCCATCAGCTTTCACCACCGGATCGAAGCTGCGCAGGAGTTCTCCAGGACCCTGCCGTCCCTGGTCCGCCGACTCCGGCCGGACAGCGAAGCCCCACGGTCCGCCGCCGTCCACGGCGAGCAGCCACACGCACTGCGCGAACAGATCCTCGACGGGCTGCGGACCCCGCCGGAGAACAGCTGGGCAACGGTCGCGAACGTACGCTGCCTGAGTGAAGGCGTCGACGTGCCGGAGATCGACGGGATCCTGTTCGCGCACCCCAAGTCCAGCGAGGTCGACATCATCCAGGCCGTGGGCCGCGCACTGCGCCCCCACAAGGAGTCCACCGGCCCAGCCACAATCGTTGTCCCACTGATCGTCCCCGGCGACGACAACGGGGTCGGCGACATCGACGCCGGCGACTACGAGACGATCTGGCGTGTGGTCCGCGCTCTGCGCGCGCACGACGAGCCCCTGGGTGCCGCTCTCGACCGGCACCGCAGCAACGTCCCGGGCTTCAACCCCCAGCTCCCCGACAAGATCACGATCGAGTTGCCGCAGGGGACCTCCCGCACCATCCTGGAACAGCTGCAGCTGATGCTGGTCCGGCAGACCACCTCATCATGGTGGGAGGGGTACGCCGCCGCCTGCCAGTACCGGCAGGACAAAGGGGACCTCCTGGTCCCACTGCGCCACAAGGACGCCCACGGGTTCGGCCTCGGTCAATGGGTTGTGAAACAGCGCCAGTTCCACGGAAAAGGCTGGCTCCCTGCGGACCGCGTCGAAGCCCTCGACAAGATCGGCATGGAGTGGGATCCGGGCGAGGCCCGCTGGCGGGCCATGTACGTGCAAGCGGTCCGGTGGCGAGACCAGCACGGCAACCTGGACGTGCCCAACAACCAGGGACAGCTGGGCGACTGGGTCTGCAAACAACGCGTCAACCGCCGTGCCGGGACACTGGCCGATCACCGCGTCCGGGCGCTGGACGAACTCGGCATGACCTGGGAACACCGCCATGCCGCCTGGCAGCGCAACATCCATGCGCTGATCGCCTATGCGACGGAGCACGGCACCACCGAGGTACCGCAGCGGTTCGTCACGGCCGACGGCATCAGGCTAGGCGCGTGGGTGTCCCAGATGCGCGCCAAACACGGCAAGGGCGTGCTGCCCAAGCAGCGGGTGGCAGACCTTGAGGCGGCTGGCATGGTGTGGCGCATCGGGCTTCTGCCCTCCCAGACTCGCGCGCTGGAGGCAGCCCGACAGTGGCACGCCGAACACGGCGACCTGAACGTGCCGTACACCGGACGGGCAGGAGCGGTGCGTCTGGGGACATGGCTGTCCCGGCAGCGGAAAGCGAAGGCTGCCGGCGAGCTCGACGAGGCCGTCATCGACGCGCTCGACGAACTCGCGATGAGCTGGGACGCACCCCCCCGTCGGATGCCTGAGCAAAGCGCTGGAGGGCAAGCCACGGCTGCGAAATCGTGGCCCCGCGGGCTCGCGGCAGCGAAGGCCTTTCACGCCGAGCACGGGCACCTCCGCGTACCAGCGAAGACGGTGGTGGAAGGGCTACGCCTGGACGCCTGGCTCAGTCGGCAGCGCGCCGCCCGCCGCAACGACCGTCTCGCTGCAGATCAGATCGCGGCACTCGATGCGCTAGGAGTGCGCTGGTAGCGATGTACGCAACGGCCTGCACCGGTGAACGTGACGTCGAGCTCCCGTCCCAGGGTCGGCCGGAGCTCAGGACGGTGTGCGGGGCGGCCGATTGAGGCGGAGCAGGGTGCGGCTGGGGATGTCGGACTCCACGCCGATGCCGAGGCTGCTGAAGAGGGAAATGTCCTGGTCGCCCAGTGCCTTGGCCGCCCGCACCGTATCCGCCTTGTCAGGGTAGATCGAAAGGCTGACGGGGCCGGGATGCTGGGCGACCCGGACGAAGAACTCGCGCTCCTCGCCCATGGAGCTGGTGAAGCGGATCGCGAGCCGGAACGGCGTGGGCAGGCGGCCGTTGAGGATGAGCAGGACGTGCTGGTGGTCGGGTTCGACCCTCCAGCGGGCGTCGATGGCAGTACCGGTCGACTGGATGCCGGTAGTGGAATCCAGCGCCGCCTCCGTGTATGCCTCGTCAAGGCCTGGCACGGTCAGCCGGTCGACGGGAACCATCAGCATCAGGTTCGGGCCGAGCGTGAGGAACAGAGGGAAGGCCTCGGCATCGATCACTGTCATCTCGTGGGGCACCAGCCCATGGTAGAAGGCATGACCGACACGGCGGGCCCTGGCCGACCGGGCTCCGGACAGACCCTGTGGTCCCCCCAGGGGCCGGCGAAACGTGCGTGATCATAGGTGACCTGTGAGAGGAGGGCGGCACGAGGCGTGGCCCTGGCACAACCGGAGTGGTTCAGTGATCTTGACGCATGGTGGACGACGGCAGTGGGCGATGACGTCGCCCGGCATGTTGAGCCGGTCGGGACGGATGACCGTGGACGCCTGCATGTGCGCTGCTCGAGCCCCGCCTGGCGGACGCAGACCCGTCTGATCGCCGGTGGGATGACCATACGGATCAACGAAATGCTCGCCGACGGCGCGCAGGTGCAAGGCATCATCGTGCAGACCGTCCCCTGGACCGGTTCCCCGGATCATCCGGGACCGGTGGTCCGACATCGTGGGGGAGGACCTCGCCGACCAGGTAGAGCCGCACCTGCTCGGCGCCCAGGGACAGGAACCGTGGACGCTGGCAGCATCGGCCTGAGGGCGGGACCAGGCCATGAAGCGCGCCCCACAGATCCTGGCCCGGATCCGCGACGTGATCGGCGTGCCGTGCACCATCACACGCTGGGTCCCCAGCACGCTGAGGCCGGTCGTGGTCCTCGTTGCGGGGTCGTCCCTGCTCACCGACAAGCAGGCCGTCGAGGAACTACTGCTGCAGACCTGGCACGACGCGGTCGATGCCTTCGGGACCGAGCACACCCTGGTTCTGGAACACGGCGGTGGGACACCGGTCGACCGCATCGTCCACGAGTGGGTCGGCGCACTCCGACTGCCCGATGGCACAGGCCCGCTGTGCGCTCCCCTGCCGACTGATACCGCACGGCACCAGGACCAGGCACACGACATTCGCAACCAGCAGATGGCCGTCAGGCGCCCCGACCTGTGCCTGGTGCTCGTCAGCCGCACCGACGAGGTACTGCCACTGGAGAAGCACGCCATCGCCGACGGCGTCCCCCTCCAGCGTTGCCTCGTCGCGTGACAGAAGAACAGTCAGGTGCGGCGCAGCACCGGTGTCGCCGCCAGCTGACGTCGAGGTATGACCATCGGCAGGGACGGCCGTCCAAGGCCGGGTGGCGAGATGCTACGCGCAGGGCCAGCCGAGGGTGGTGCACAGGTCCTGAAGGAACTGCCGGTCGGCCGCCGGCAGATGGGGCGAGAGGCCGACGCCGATGTCGGACAGGCCCGGCTGCTCCAGGCTCTGGCGCAGGACGGCGAGCCCGGCAAAGGGATAGTCGGGCGTGAAGTGCTCGCAGACGGCGACTCGCTGGGCCCACACGGCGCCAGGGCGCATCCAGGCGGCTCCGTAGCGGGAGACGTCGACCGCGAGGAGCACCGGCGCGCCGTCAAGGGAGCGACCCTGGGCCGCTTTCTGCGCGCCGCGTCCGGCTTCGAACGCGGCGTACTCGGCGGCGCCCAGCGGGCCGTCGAGCGTCCCGGCGGTGACTTCCCAGCGCACCGCGCCGTTTCCCGGGCAGACCTGGACCGTGATCTCCACGGGCCCGGCGTTCTTCGGGTCCTCGGCCCGGAACACCTGGGCCACTGCCGGGCTGCCCGCGCCGAGGGCGTCGGCCTGGGCGCACACGGCCGCCGCGGCCTTGTCGGCGATCTCTGGCTGTATAGCGGTCGAATGCGAGGTCGACGTCGAACCGGCCTGCGCTGGCCGTCTCCACGTGCTCGACGAGTTCGCTGATGTTCTGCGGCGCACGGGCGGTCACCTCGACCCCGGCGTAGACGTCGCCTGACCGGGTGAGCAGGAGATCGGGGTTCGGGACCCTGGTGTCGCCGAGCCGGTAGTCGATCCCGGCGTTGGCCAGAGCGAGGGCGAGAGCGAGCTCGGCCCGCATCTCCAGGAGTTGTCCCATCGAGGTCAGCTGCCCGAACTCTGCGATTTTGCTGCGCCAGCGTGGGTCGCCGGCGCCTGCGGTGTCGAGCGGGGCCGCCATCGTCTCCAGAGCGTCCAGCCCTGCGAGGACAGCCGGGTTCGTCCCTGCGGCGGCTTCCATGGCCCGTACGGGATGGGTGGGGGAGGCGCCGGTGAGCCACCGCTGGAGCACCGGGTGGGCGGCGGGGGCTGGGGTGTGCCGCTGGTCATCGTGCCGATCTCCTCGGTCTCGCCCGGCCTGCGGCCGGGGTGGGCAAAGACGCCGTTTGGGCCGTACCGCGTCCGGTGCGGCGCCTCGCTGGCGCGCCGCACTCGAACAGGCCGCGCGACGGTACTGACCGGCGGGACGGACGGTGGCACCTCCACCGACCGCATCAGTGCTCCAAGCCCTCCAGAACCAGCCCGGAACTGCGTGCTGAGGTCCCCGGCGCGCCCGGCCGGGCGAACACAGCGTTGGCACTCGTGCTCTCGCTGTCCTCAGCCGCGTCATGGTCTGCGCTGGTCAGGCGCGAGCAGGCGGCTGTCGAATCCGTCGTCGGCCAGTCGGCGGAAGGCCGCTGCCACCCCCTCCGGGACCTCCTGGGGGAGGGTGAAGCCCTGCTCGGGGTACTCCATCACCCGCTGCAGTGCGCCCACCAGCATGTCGATGACCAGCTTCGCGTCGCCGATCCGCTCGGCATAAGCGGCCAGCCCCACTGGTTCCGAGGCGCACACCACCTCGACCTCGGGCCATATTTTCCTGAACGTCGCGTACGAGCGGCGCTCCTCGTACGGCTTGCACACCACCAGCACCGACTCCGGCACGATCCCGGCCTCGGCCAGTACCTGTCGGGAGAAGATGGCGTTCTGCCCGGTGTTCGCCGCATCCGGCTCGATCAACACCGCCTCCTTGGGCACACCGAGCTCCAGCGCGTGTGCGCGGTAGTGCATCGCTTCACCCCGCGGGAAGCGTGCCCTGGTCGTCGGGCTGTTGCCGCCGGTAAACACGATGACGGGGAACAGCCCCTGCTGGTAAAGGCGCACTGTATGGGAGGCGACGCCCAGATCGTGGCTACCCAGGCCGATCCCCGCCGAGCACGGCCGCAGTTCGTGGTGCAGCCGGTGGTAGTCCCAGATCAGCTCCGCGTCTCGCCACTGCTGAGCGGAGATCATGCGCCGTCCGTCTGAAGCCTCGGTCACGACATGACTCCTGATCGTCTTCCTGGATCGCCTTGCTCTGCCCGTCAGGAGCCTGCGCCGTCACGCTTCCCTCCAACGGATCTCTACCACGCCCGACGACGTCGCCAATGCAGCCTAGCGGCACCCATGGGCAGCGATCGAAGAACATCACTCCTGCCTGACTCCTCGTATGTCAGCGGGACGCCGAGGCACTGCGCGTACGGGCCCAGGTCCAGCCCCCGACGACAGGCCGGCCCGCCGCCACATGACCAGACCGGCCGTGGGACTCGGGCGGCGTGCCCGCCCGCATCGCGGAGGTCTTCCAGCCTCTTCCTGCATCCGCCTGGGTCCGCCGGTGTCAAGTGGTGTCCGATTCCGTCCGGTGACCTTCGTGGGCCGGGCCCGGAACACTCGCCGTCGGCCCGACGCCCCGGCGTCGTGTCCTTGCTGGTGTGCGGCTGTGGTACCCGCTTGCTGACCTGGTCGTTTGCGGGTTGTGGGGTACCGGTTTGTGGCCTGCGCTCGGTAGACCGCAGGCAGCCTGCCGTCTGTCGCCGTGCCCTCGTCGGACGGCGGTGCGGTACGTCCCGCCGCTGTACGATGCAGCCTCGCCGCGCCCTGAACATGCTGGCCACTGCCTGGAGCCGCTGTGGATCCGGGATCACCGCGCCCGAGCCGCTGACCGGTCTGGTCAGGTGCCGGGGGCGGGTGCCGTCCAGTTGTGGTAGCGAGCGGCGTGGCGTCCGGGCCGTTCGGACATTGCATCAGCGCACCTTTGGCTGCATGCCTGGCCGAGGTTTGCCGGGATCCATGACGTGTCGTCGAACGGGCTGGCGGGGTGTCGTGCACCGCACTCGTCGCAGTGGTCCGCGTAGCGGCCGGCGCACAGGGGGTCGACCGCGGCCCGGAGCAACTCCTGCCTGTCGGGTGCGTGCTGGTCGTACCAGCGCCACGCCTGCTCCCGGTCGTCGCTGTACAGCGTGCTCTCACCGGGGTCGTCACCCGCCCACACAACGGTGACCGTCCACAGGTTTCCGATCACCGCGTCGCCAGCGTCGTAGAAGGTGTGACGGTGCCAGCTGGCAGGACGCTCCGCGTCGGGCGGAAGGGTCTGGGCCTCCACGGTCTTGTCGACGCGTACGGCCGCCAAGTACGGCTCCACTCTGGCGGCGAGGCTCCATGGGTCCGCAAGGGGGGTTTGCAAGAGAATGGCCACCGCCTGCCCGGCTGCCTCGGTGCCCCGCGGTACATGGGGAAGGTCGTCGTCATGGACGCGTTCGACCGCGTCACCGAGCCCCGACGGACCCATGAGGTCCCCGAAGACGGTGAGTCCGTCGTCCCACCTCGCCCACTCGCCGTGGGCACCGATCATGGTTAGCCGAGGGCCCGTGTGCCATTGCAGCTCGCACCAGTCCCAAGTCTCCGACCGAGGCTCCAGCCAGGTACGAGCGTGGCCCGGGTCCGTGAACTGTACGACGGCCGTGTCCCTGCGCATCCGCATGTCCGCGAACCGTCGGGGGAACTCGATCACCCGAGGATGTTCGCGAGCGACGACGAGGATCTGCGTGGCCCCGTCAGGAATCGAGTTCTCTTCGTAGTTGTCCTGGCCCATGGTGCCTTCGCGTTCGATTCCGATCAGTGTCTGCGACCTTCCTGCCCACGGCGGTGTCGTTGGCAGGGGTGTTGCAAAGTATCCCCGCAAGGCCACCCCGTGTACGCAACTGGCTGGTGAGGGTGGCGAGTTAGCCTCGCCACGGCAGCTCTACCCGAGGCGAACCCCGGGCTGCGCGTGAGAAGTTGAGGACGGCACTGGTCAACGCCGGGTGACGTCAGCGCAGGGCGGCACCAGTAACTGTTCACAAGTCCGACGATGCGACGGAGAGGGAGCCGACATGCTGGGAAGCCGCGTTCACGTCAAAGGGCCGGCCAGAGCGAAGCTCGGGGCCGAGTTGAAGAAGGCGTACAGCAGGGGGGCCTCGGTCCGGACCCTCGCGTACGGCTGCGGGCGCTCGTACGGGTTCGTGCACCGCCTGCTCACCGAGGCCGGCACCGTCATGCGCACGCGTGGCGGCTCGAACACCCGCCCCTGCACCGAATGCGCCCGCGAGGGTGAGCGGATCGCGGATTACAGCGGGCGGTCAGCAGTCTGGACTGCAGGGCCGAGCTGCGGGCGAGCCGAGCAGGAAGCGCAGCGGGAACTCGGGAGCGAGGCCACGCCGCGTGACCCAGCTGGAGCTGCCCAGGAAGCTGAGGCATCCCGGGCAGCGTCGTCTTCGCTCCCGCGCGTCGGGCTGGCCACGAGGTGTCAGAACATCTGACAGCGACGCCGCTTTCGTGGTCCGTTCCTACCCACAGGCGGGGTCAGTCCGTCTCGTCTCCGTGCCGGCGGCCGTGGAACATCATCGAGGTTCCGCCTTCAGGCAGGTACCAGCCGTCCGCGGCCATGTACGGCGGAATGTAGACACCTCAGGCGCTCAACGTGTCAAGCAGCTGCGGCGAGAGCGGTCGGAAAGGCCGTGTGTTCGTCGAACAGGGTGTGGTGCTTGAGGCAGTAGTCGAGCTGGCCAAGCATGCGATTGAAGAGGTTGCGCTGTGCGGCGGCGTGCCAGTCTCCGTGGTCGTCGCGGCGCCTCCGGCAGTGGGCCTTGGCACCGGGCGAGGCCGTGATGGAAGCGAAGGCCCAGAGGTATCCGGCGTGGTTGAGCCGGTCGTTCTTCACCCACCGACGGGTGATGCTCGACTTCTTGCCGGAGGCCCTGGTGATGGGTGATGCGCCGGCGTATGCCTTCAGGCCGCGGGCGTCCGCGAAGCGGGCCTTGTCGTCTCCGATCTCGGCGAGCACCCGGGCGCCGAGCTGGACGCCGAGGCCGGGGAAGCTGAGGATGATCTCAGCGTCCGGGTGCTGAGGGAAAGCCTCTTCGACCGCCTCGGCGAGGTCGTCGGCGGCGGTGCAGGCGGCCTCCAACTGGACCAGGAGCGCGAGCATTTGCTTGCCCAGCGCGTCTCGACCAGCGGCGGCTGGTGAGCGTAGTCGTCGCGGAGGACGCCACGCAGCCGCTCAGCCTCGGCCGTGATGCCGCGCTTGCGGCCGGCCCGCTTGAGTGCGGCCTCCAGCTGCGTGCGGGTCAACCTGGCGGCCCGGGTCGGCGTCGGGGCCGCCTTCAGAAGCTCCCGGGCCTCCGGCCGGCACAGGCCATTGCGCCAGGGGTCGAAGGCCGCCAAGGCTGCCGGGTAGTACTCCCGCAGCAGCGAACGGAGCTGGTTGGACAGCTGCTGCCGGTTCCAGAGTGAGTCCTGCTGAGCGCGGGCGAGGACGGCGATGGCCCGGCCGAGGTCGCTGTCGCCTGGCAGCGGCCGGTGGGCGTGCATGTCAAATATATTGATAAACTCAAAGGGGATGCGCGGTAGCGCATCCCCTTTGAGTTTATGATTTCGGGTTTTGTTGTGGGCAGGGCGCGAAGCAGACCAGGGGCTGCAGCCTCGCAGCGCTGCCTGGGCGGAGGGCCCCCTGCGGCCCGCTGACGTGGGAGGTCAGCGTGTGGGGCCCCGCCGCCGCGACCACACGCGCGCCCAGGCCCGCTGAAGGGGTAACGGACGACGACACCACAGCGCGCGCCCCCACGCTCCCTCTACAGCAGTTCTTCCTCGGCCCGCACGTAGCCGAAGTTCCGCGCCATGGGCAGGAGTACGAGGGGGACCGGGAGGGGCAGCCCGGGTGCCCGGTGGGTGCTGTGTGTGGTGGTCGGCGGCCGGGCGCCGGTCGCGGTGGCCGCGCCTGCGTGGCGGGCCATCAGGGCCGCCGGCGGGGCTGGTGAGGGCGGGGGACCACTGCGCCCTGCACAGCACCCTCCTGTGACCGCCCTCACCGGGAAGGCACCGCGGACCCCTCGTGCTGAGTACCACTGCAGGGGAACGCACTGCTCCCGCCCGGTGTGTGACGCTGGACGGAGCAGCCACCCTCGGGCGCGGTCAAGTACCCGGCTGAGGTGAACCTGCCCGAGTACCCCAACCGGGCTGCGGCTACTTCGACTTGTCTCCCCAGCGCTCCCGGTCGACGCCGCGTTTCTCCAGGAATCCGCGCATGGCGTGCGACAGCGGCGGCTGGATGAGGAAGTCGTTGCCGTAAGCGCCCTCGAGGTCGGACCACGCGGTCTCCATGAGGCGACGGCCGCGCTCGAACGGGTGAAGCCAGATCCAATCCAGCTGTCGCCGCCCCTCCACCGTGGACAGGCCCGCGGCGCCGGCCGCAATCGGGAAGGTGGCCATCGTCTCCTGCGCATCGAACAGGACCACCTCGGCCTTGTTGAGCTTCCCCTCGTAGTCGACGAAGTCGGCGTCGAACGGCGGGAAGTCGTAGCCGAGTTCTCTGCGCCAGCACTTCCCGAACGCCTCCACGACCTTCCGGAGCCGCGCGTCGTCCGTCGCGCGGATGAGGGCGTGCCCGTGCTCGGGCTTGTCGGCGTACAACAGCGGATACATCTTGATCGTGGTCCGCGCCCCGGCGCCGTCGGCGCGCGGCCACCACGCGGCGAGTTCCTCGCGCCGTTCGGCGATGATGGCCTTGCGGGTCGCGGCAGGGAGATCATTGAGCGACATACAGCCATCCAAGCCGACCCGGTCTCAGACTGGTACGAGTCTGCACGAGAGCGTCAGCTGAGCATCCTCCACACGCAGCCCCCGCCTAGGACCCCCGACGCGCCCGGCCAGCGCCCCGGCCGCCGCGCCCCCCGGACCCGAGACAGAGGAGACCTGCGGGGAGCCGCCTGCCGCGGTCTGCTCCCGGCGGGCAAGGTAGCCCGCCTGCGTGACGCGCTCACTGGCTACCTGACGGCCAAGCGGAGTGAGTTCTACCCGGGCGCCGTCGGGCGAACAGGCAAGCAGCCACAGGCCGGAGAAATCGGACAGCACCGAAGTGACCCTCTCGGCGAACTCGCCCTGGACGGGCGCGATTGCGTGCGCGCGGTGCGGTAGCCGCCGTTCGCTCTCGGCCAGGCCGCCCAGATCGACTCCGGCGCTCCGACCTAGCAGCTCCTCGGAGGCCACGTCCCGTTTCCGGGTTGCAGCGCGCGGGTGCAACGTGTCAGGCGAGCTCGAGCACGACGCGAGACCAGCGCGGATCCTGGTGGCCCGAGCGAGTCCGGAACGTTCCCGCCGGCGCCAGCAACAACAGGCCGCGCGGGCCACCGAAAGGAGTTCGCGGCCTCCTCGGAGGCTTCGGACGCCAGACCGTTTCCGGGGCCGACGCGTTCTGACCTCGCCGACACGGCCAGGACTACCGACGCGGGGGAGACCGGCCGAGTGACCGGCCCGCCCTGCGCACGGGGCCAGCACGGGCTGGACCGCCATCCGTGTCCGACCGGGACGGCGGTCCAGCAGGACCCGGCCGACTATCCTTCGCCCCGGCGGCAGTGCGCGACTCCTGTTACTCCTCTTCGCCGGCAGGGGGCAGAACGTGCATATGGCGCTGTGCCGGGCTGACGGAAGCGGCGTTGGGGACGGGAACCGGCTCGTACGGCTTCCACAGGGGGGCCTCCCGGTGATGGTCACGGTCCCAGCGAGGTGCACCGACCAGCGCGACCACCCGGTTGAGAGGGACCCGGACCGGGCGGTGCTGCCCGCCGGGCTTGAGCGTCAGTTCCCCCTCCCCGACGTCGTCGAGGGTGCCGTACAGGCTCGCCCAGACACCTTCGGCGCCCTCGGGCCCGCAGCGCATGTCGAGGCGCAGCACCTGCCAGCCCAGCCACCGGTGCAGCTCCTTGAGGAACGCGGTCTCCTCGCTGCCGCCCGGAATCCAGCAGCCGTAGCCGTCGCTCAGCGCGGCCGCAGTCCGGGAGGCTCGCTCGTTGGCGTCGCCGCGCTCGAGCCGGTGGCTCGCCGCGGCGCGGGCGCGGCGCTGCTCCTCGACGGCCGCCGGCACCTCGGCCGGGCCGCTGTCGGCGTCCGAGGGCAGCACGGGGAAGGCGGTGCGCAGCAGCTTCAGAGCTGCGGTCTGGTCGGTGCGGCGGCGGCCGGTGATGGGCCCGCCGGCCACGAACCGGGGCGGGTAGTGCCCGCCCTGGGCGGCCTGCTCCTTCTCCAGCTTGGCGACGATGTGCCCGGGCGCGGCGATGACCGCCGAGTAGGAGGGGCCGGTGGCATCTCCGATGTCGCTGAAGTAGTCGCGGCGCCGAAACCCGAAGGGGACCAGCGGGCCGAGCACCTGGGATGCGGCGAGGTAGGCGATAGGGGCGTCCCGGCCGTTCGTGAGCGGCCAGTCGTGGACGAGGAGCAGCCGCACCGCCGTCTGCGCCGACTCGGCCTCGAACTCGGCCTCCAGCCGCGCACAGGCCTCGGTGACCGCGCGTGGCCACCACACCGCCAGCTCATGATCGGCCCAGGCCGACGGGCTTTCGTACCCCTCGCCCGGGGTCTGCGGCGCGGGGAGGCGGGTGACGTCCACGACGCGCGCCCCGGCCAACTCCCGGGACACGGCGTCCTGCACCAGCCCGGTCGTGCGGGCGGCGCCGATCCCGCGTGAGCGGGCCGCCAGCCACACCCCGCAGACCAGCTGCCACACGTCGACTTGCGGCTGTGACTCGTAGCGCTGCGGGAGCCGTGCGGACTTCCCGGCGACCGCGGCCGTCACCTCGGCCAGCACGCGCCGCTCCGCGCTCCCGGCCGTACGGCGCACTGCATCACGGGCGCCGTTGTAGGCGTCGACCTCGGGGCAGTCGGCGGCGTACCCGGCCAGGAACTCGGCGAAGCCGGCGGCCAGTTCCTTGCGGGCCTGCGCCAGCGCCCGGGCGTCCTTGGCCAGCTTGCGGTCCGTGCGGGCCCGCTTGAGCCAGGCGGCGAACTGCTCCTCCTGCCCGGGCTGCTGCTGGGCTGCGTATCGGGCGTAGCCGAGCCAGGTGCGCACCGCCCGGTCCGCCCGGGCGCGCTGGAGAGCCACCGCCCGGTCGGCGGTGAACGCTGCGGCCCGCCACAAGGCGTCCGGAGCGTCCGGCAGGGAGACGGAGCACTTCTTGCAGATCTCGCCGAACACCTCGAACAGCGGGTAGGTGGCCGCGTCCGCCGCGGGCCGGGCGTGGCGGCAGCCGCCGTAGGAGTAGCGCCGCAGTTCGGATGGGGGGACGTGGTACTTCCCGCCGCCACCGCCGGTCAGGGCGACCCGGACGGCGGCGAGCGCGGGCAATTCCACGCCCAGGATCTCAAGGCTCTGGGCGGAGATGGCAGGAAGGGACTGGGCCACGGCTCAGCCCTCCTGTCCGGCAGCGGAGGTGGAGGGCTCCCTGTCCGAAGCGTCGGGCTCCGGGTTGTCGGCGGCCTGGAGGTGGTGGCGGGCCAGGGCGTCGGCGAACTGGGCCGAGAACTCGACCAGCTCGGGAAGGGTGTAATCCGAGGTGAGGGCTCGCAGCATCATGGAGACCTGGATCTGTGCCAGATCGAAGGCGAACCGGTGTTCACGGGCCTGGTCGAAAGCTGGCAGCGCGCGCCCCGCGTCCCCCGCCGCCACGCTGCCGCAGGCCCTGGCCCACAACCGCAAAGTCATTGGCAGCGTCGCCTCCGGCACTCCGGCCAGAATCGCCATGGTGGGCAGGTCCCACACGTCGCGGTGGAAGACCTCCTCGGCGGTGGTGAATCCGTCGGTGAAGTCGACCGCTCCCACCATGCCCCGCCAGTGCTCCTGAATCTGCTGTTCCAGCTGGGCCAGTGAGGTCCGCCATTCCCCGTGTGTCTGAAGGCCCCGGCCCTGGTTGAAGGACGCGATACATCCGGCGCCCAGATAGAGCCAGGCCGCCGCGAGGTCCTCGCGCTCCGCCTCCTCGCAGTACGCAGCGAACTCGGCGCGCTCTTCGGCGTCCTCGTCCTGGGCGACCAGGTCGGCGACGAACAGGGCGGTGAACCGGCTGAGCACGGCCAGGGCACGCTCGGCCCAGGGGGCGAGTTCCGACAAGGGCACGGGCGTGGCGGGTGTCTCCAGCAGGGAGGCGTCGGCAGCGAGCAGGATCTCAACGGCCCGTTCCCGGCTGGCCTTGTCCAAGACCGCGGGAAGCAAGCCCTTGCGCGCGGCCTCGGCGACCCGCCGCAACGCCTCCTGGTAGCCGCACCCGCAGGCCCGGTTCAACGCCCGGGCGATCTGCTGCTGGTGGCTGATGTTGGTCTTCTTCTTCGGTGCCATGACGAACTCCTGCACATCCCCGCGATGCCGTCCCACCACAGCAGCCGCCAGGGAGCGTACGAGGCGTCAAGGACAAACCGGTACGACCAGGCACGTTCGCATCCGAGCGGCCGCTCGATTCACCCTCGACCAGAGGTGGGCCCGGCCGCGGCGCGCACCAGCGAAGTACGCCACCACGACGATACAGGGCAACAATCGCACCGCGTCCCGTGACGGCCGACGCCCAAGGCGCCCGTCAGCGGCGGGCTTCCGCGGCCGCTTTGCGCTTGGCCTCGACCTCGGGCGGAAGCGGGAGAACCGGCGCGGCGCCCGGGTTGGTCGGCCCCTCGTCACGGACGCCGTCGGGCCCGGCGACGGCCGACCAGCGGCTGACCTCACGGACCTGGTGCGCGGAGACCTCCCACAGCGAGTGACCCGCCCACATCGAGTCCGCGCCGCCCATGTCGAACCAGTTGTCGAGCTTAGCGAATGCGCAAGCGTCAGCATCGGCGCTGACCTGCGGTGACACGTCGCGTATGTGTCCGGGACGTGTCACCGCACGGTTCCTCAGCCTTCGGCCCCTTCAGCCCCTGCCGGGTGTCAGAACGCTGCGGTCACGGGATCGACTCGGTCGCGCTCGGGGGCGGTAAAGACGGTGTGGGGCCTACCAGCACCCGCTCTTCCCGACCCAGCCCTCCACCGTGCCCCGCGGGCCGACATCCCCCAGCCGCGCGCCACCGGCTAGTACGGAATCCCGACTCAGGCCCCAAGTTGCTCGAGCTCGGCAGTCGCGCAGGGGCAGTCGATCGCCTACTCCTCCTCCTGGTGTCCGTCCCTGCGGCCCCCGGCCACGGCCGAATCAGACACAAGCCAACAAGCCAAGGTGGTGACGGGTTTTCGGAGGGCACGCCGCTCGATGGGGTGGGGGTGGTTGCATTCCCGGCCGCTCCGTGTCTTCCCACCGCTACGCTCGGTGAGCGCGGGGCGCGGCCCTTGTGGCCCGCGGTGAAGGAGCAGGGGAGGCGGCAGTCCGTGGGATCCGTTCCGGCAGCCATGACGATGTCCGGCGGTAGTCCGGCCGCGCTGACGGCGGCGCGGATGGCCGCACTGGCCGAGTGCGCCGCGGTGTTCATCCCGTCGGATCCTCCGAGAGAAGGGCGTGTGGCGTTCTGGCGCCGGGACGCAGCGGCTCCGCCAGGGGCTGGGGAGTCTCTGAGCGTGGTGCGCCCCCACGGCACCTCGGTACGCCGGCGGGAGGTGCCCGCCACCGTGATGCCGGTGGCCGAGGCGCTGGCGGTTCTCACTCAGGCGCGCCGGATGCCGGGCGCGGATCCGGCGGCCGCGTTCTGGGGCGCGGCCACCGTGCTTGCTCTGCAGCTGCTGGCCCGGGGCCGGCTGCTGCCCGGGGTGAGCCCCGCAGGGTTCGACGCGTGGCGGATCGGCCCCTACGACGCAGATGACATCCCGCGGGTCAAGGAGTTGGCGGCCGCGATGCCACCCGAGGCCCGGGCGGTGCCCGCCCAGGGCGCACCGGCGTTGGAGCTTCCGGCGGCCGAGCCGCTGCTGCGGGGTTTTCTGGACGCGGTCGCCGATGTCCTGGCCCGCACTCCGGCGGGCGCGCTGGCCGCGGGAGGTGAGGCATGGACCGTGGCCGCCCCGCAGAAGGTGCCGCACCAGCGTGAGTGGGCGGCTGGTGTCGCGGCAGGCATCGACGCGGGGACCGCGGTCTCCCTGCGGATCGAACTGCCCGGCCCGGGCGAGGGGAGCTACTCCTGGGACGGTGGGGACGACGGCGCGCAGGACGAGGTGCGGGCGGTCGTCCAGCTGCACCACCTTGCCGAGGCCGTGGTCGCCGACGCCCGCGTAGTCTGGGCCGGCCAGTTGGACGCGGCCGCGCTGTTCGGTCCCTCGGACCGCGCGGAGGCGCTCCTGGCCCTGGGGCGGGCCGCCCACGCCTGGCCGCCGCTGGCGCGTCTCCTTGAGATGCGTGTACCTGCCGAACTCTCCCTGTCTGATGCGGAGGTGTCCGACCTTCTCGGTGACGGCGCCGCCGCTCTGGCGGCAGCGGGCGTTCAGGTCCACTGGCCCAAGGAACTGGCCCGTCAGCTGCTGGTCCGCGCCGTCGTCGAACCGACCGAAAAGACGGCATCCGACCTGCCGTCCCTGCTGTCGGCCGACGCCCTGCTCTCCTTCCGCTGGCAGATCACACTCGGCGGCCGGGAACTCGACCCGGCCGAGCTGGAACGCCTCGCCGAGGCCAAACGGCCCCTGGTACGGCTGCGCGACCAGTGGGTGCTCATCGACCCCGCCGTCCTGGCCCGCGCCCAGAACCGCAAGGCCCGCGACCTCACCCCCGTTCAGGCGCTGGGCACCGTCCTGGCCGGGAGCGCGGACATCGGCGGCGAACGGGTGGAGGTCACCGCGGGAGGCTGGCTGGCGGAGCTGAAGGAGCGCCTCGCCGACCCCGAGGCAGCCGCCCGCCGGAGGCCGGTGCCGCAGCCCGCCGCTCTGGACGCCACCTTGCGCGACTACCAGCTGCGGGGCCTGACCTGGCTGCACCAGATGACCTCGCTCGGCCTCGGGGGCTGCCTCGCCGACGACATGGGACTCGGCAAGACGATCACCCTCATCGCCCTGCATCTGCACCGCATGCAGGACCCGGCGACCGCCGGGCCGACCCTGGTGGTCTGCCCGACCTCGCTGATGGGCAACTGGGTCCGAGAGATCGAACGGTTCGCGCCTGGCACCCCCGTCCGCCGCTACCACGGCACCAAGCGCAGCCTGGCCGACGTCGGCGAGGGCTTCGTGCTGACCACGTACGCCACCATGCGCCTGCGCGCGACAGAACTCGCAGAACACCTCTGGGGGCTGGTCGTGGCGGACGAGGCGCAGCATGTGAAGAACCCGTTCTCGGCGACCGCGAAGGCCCTGCGCACCCTGCGGACCCGGGCCAGGGTCGCGCTCAGCGGCACTCCCGTGGAGAACAACCTCTCCGAACTGTGGGCCTTGCTCGACTGGACCACCCCCGGGCTGCTGGGCCCCTTGAAGGTGTTCCGTGACCAGTACGCCCGCGGCGCCGAGAGCGGCCAGGACCCCGAAGCGGCCGGCCGCCTGGCCGCGCTGGTCGCCCCGTTCCTGCTGCGCCGCAAGAAGTCCGATCCGGGCATCGCGCCCGAACTGCCGGCCAAGACCGAGAGCGACCACCCGGTCACCCTCACCAAGGAACAGGTGGCCCTGTACGAGGCGGTGGTCCGCGAGACGATGGCCGCGATCCGCGAGAGCGACGGTATCGCCCGCCGGGGCCTGGTCCTCAAACTCCTGGCCGCGCTGAAGCAGATCTCCAACCACCCCGCACAGTTCCGGAACGAAGAGCCCTCCGGGGCGAAGACCGCCGGCCGGTCCGGGAAGCTGGAACTCCTCGACGAACTGCTGGACACCATCCTCGCCGAGGAAGGCTCCGTCCTGGTCTTCAGCCAGTACGTCACCATGGGCCACCTCATCCAGGACCACCTGTCCCGCCGGGGCATCCGGGCCCAGTTCCTGAACGGCGCCACCCCCGTGACCCGCCGCGAGGAGATGGTGCGCGCCTTCCAGGCCGGTGAGGTCCCGGTGTTCCTGCTCTCCCTCAAGGCCGCCGGTACCGGCCTGAACCTCACCCGGGCCAGCCACGTCATCCACTACGACCGCTGGTGGAACCCCGCCGTCGAAGAACAGGCCACCGACCGCGCCTACCGCATCGGCCAGACCCAGCCCGTCCAGGTCCACCGCCTGATCGCCGAAGGTACCGTCGAGGACCGCATCGCCGAACTCCTCCAAACCAAGAAGGCCCTGGCGGACGCGGTACTGGGCGGCGGGGAGAGCGCGTTCACGGAACTGAGCGACGCCGAACTCGCCGAATTCGTCAAACTGAAGCAGGCACACCGATGACCCCCACAGCCCCCGACGACCGACGACGGGATTTCCCGCCCCTGCCCACCGCCCGCGGCAGCCGCTCCTTCGCCGAAAGCTGGTGGGGCAACGCCTGGGTCGAAGCTCTCGAAGGCCCGACCCGCTCCGCGACCGGGCGCCTCGCCCGCGGCCGGACCTACGCCCGCGCCGGAAACGTCGGCCCCATCACCGTCACCCCCGGCCGCGCCACCGCCCACGTACAAGGCAGCCAACCCCGCCCCTACCGCACCTCCATGGACATCCCCACCCTCACCCAGGGCGCCTGGGACGTCCTCCTCGACGCGGCCGCCGCCCAAGCCGGACACCTCGCCGCCCTCCTCGACCGCGACATGCCCACCACCCTCGCCGAAACCGCAGCCCAAGCCGGAGTACGCCTCCTGCCCCAGCCCCACGAACTGACCGCCAGATGCTCGTGCCCCGACTGGGGCGACCCGTGCAAGCACGCCGCCGCCCTCTACTACCAGGTCGCCCGCCTCCTCGACCGCGACCCCTTCGTCCTGCTCCTCCTGCGCGGACGCGGCGAGAGCGAACTCACGGCGGACCTCCACCGGCGCAACGCCGCCCACACCACGGCTCCGCCACCGCCGGGCGTACCCGCCCGGAAGGTGTTCGCGGCCGCCCGCGCCGGACTCCCGCCGCTGCCCGCGCCACCACCACCCGTCGACCACCCCGGCCCGGTACCCGAACTGACCTCCCGGGTCGCCCCCGCACCCGGCCTCGACCCGGCCGCCCTGCGGTTCCTGGCCGCCGACACCGCCACCCGCGCCCGCCAGATGCTGAACCAGGCCCTCGCACCCTCCCCAGCACACCCGCAGGACCTCACCCCCACCACCCTCAGCACCGACGACGACCTCGTACGCCTCGCCGCCGCCACACCCCCCGCCGAGATCTTCACCCGGCTGTGCTGGAGCGCGCACCGCACCCCCGCCTCCCTCACCCGGGCCGCCCGCGCCTGGCAGTACGGCGGGGCCGCGGCCATGGAGATCCTCGACACGAGATGGGACCCGGACCCGGCCTACCTGCGTGCCGTGCGCGAGGAGATCAAACAGACCTGGGACGCAGAGCGGGCCCCGGCGATACGCATTGCAGGGAACTGGCTCACCGTGAGCGGGCACGACGCCCAACTCCGCCTGGGTACCAGCGGTCACCTCTGGTACCCCTACCGCAAGAAGCACGGCACGTGGTGGCCGGCCGGGTTCCCCGACCGGGACGTCACGGCCGTGCTCAGCGACCTGCTCGAACCGAGGGCTGAATAGCTGGTGCACCACGGGCCGGGCACCTCCAGACCACAGCCGCGTGCGGCGCCCGCCGACACCGTGCTCGGCGCCGCGACCAGCACGGCCACCGTCGTCGCGGGACGTGCCAGACTCCGCGCAGCAGCCGCGCTGCTGCCGCTGCACCTGGAACCGGGACACCCTTGTCGATCAGTGAGCCCGCCCTGCGGACCGCCCACAAGGAAAGGTGACCGCCTGGCGGGAAGGACACAACCCGAACGGACAAGACTCGGTTCGGGCTGACGTTCGGCGCCTAGGTTGCGGGCATGCCTCACATCGCCAGTTCGCCGTTTCCTCCAGACCTTCCCGACAGTTTGAAGCTCTGCTACCGGGAGCCCCCGGCAAATCCCCGCCCGGACGCACCGGCCTGTTCCTGGTGCCGCCAGAACGCGTCTTCCACGCGCATACCGTTCCTGGACCAGGACGCCGACGCTCCGGCAGCCGACCTGTGTGACACCTGCCTGCTCCTGGTCGGCTTCGAGGACGCATCGCGGTACCTCGACGGCGGCGCCTTCTGGGCGTCCTGGCCGATCGTCACCGGCCTGGCCACCGAGCCGCACCACGAGTCCGGCTGCGCGTTCTGCGGGCGGGCAGCCGCCGAAGCGCGCGCATGGTGGCCCGACCCCTACGTGCAGGACCGCACCAGCGTCCTGCTGAAGCTCTGCGACATCTGCCCGGGGCTCCTCGAACTCGCCGACGCCCCCGACAGGGAGCGGTTGTGGAGGCAAAGGCTGCGCACCGCCTGCCGCGTCGGCATGCAGGACCGCCTGGGCCAGGAGGCTGATCTGCCCGAGCTGCCCCAACCTGAGCGGAAGCCGAAACCGAAGACGAAGCGCCCCACACGGCTGACCGACGCGCACCGGGAAATGCTCGAGACGATCCGCCAGCGGGGGGCCATGGACTCCCATGCTTTCTCCCGGGACGACCAGCACCGCGTCCCGCGGCGTCCCCTCTCCTGGTGGGGCAGACGCATTGCCCACCTCTTCGACCATCAGCTCATCACCACCGTCACGAACCCGCCGGGCACCCACGCGATCAACACGGTCCGCGTCCTTGAGGAGGACGAGCGCGAGCTGGAGGAGCAGGTCTACACATGGCATGTACCGGGGCCCGTGTGGGACGGGGAGCGCGTGCTCGAGCCCTCGCCGCCTGACGGCTGGCCGGAGCTGCACGCCCGCCTCATGCGGCTACGGGCTGAGCGCGACGAGCGGGCCCTGGAGCTGCGTGCCGCGTCCTGAGAGACTCGCGAGGAGGCGTAAGTTAGCCCGACCAGCATGCCTGATGCCCATGCTCACCCGAGATAACTGCCACTCCATCGGTGGCCAGCGTCCCGGGATGGAGACCGATGGCGTGCACTGGCCTAGCCTTGCCCCAGGTGCGCTTGCCGACCAGGCGTGGCGCCCGGGGAGGGGCAAGGGCGCGTGTTCGACAAGTGGCTCAGGCCGCAGGCCGTGGACCAGCCGGACGGGCTGCTGGAGTACCAGCTGCTCGCCGATGAGGGGCTGATCGAAGACGACGAGCTCGTTGAACGGCTGGGCCACGAGGTGATGCGCAACTACCTGGCTCCCAATGAGCTGGCCAACGTCTTCGACGACCTGGGTGCCCCGGAGGTCGCGGGCTACCTGCGGAAGAACAAGTTTCCCGTGGACCGCAAGATCCGGCACGGGGACTTCGGCGAGATCATCACCGGCGCTCTCTACCGCAGGGTGCGCCGGTGGTGCGTCCCGGTCCTGAAGCTGCGCTACAAGCAGACCCCGGCCCAGGCCGTGCAGGGCACGGACGTGCTGGCGTTCCGCTTCCGCCAGGATCCACCGGCTATCGCCGTCCCGGAAGTCAAGACCCGCGCCTCCCGGGACAACCGGGTCGGGGAGGAGGCGTACAGCAGCCTGGAGAAGGTCCTGGACAGGCTGGACGAGAGCATCCACTTCCTCATGGCGCGCTGCAACGACCGCGGGCAGGTATTCCTCGCCCGCCGCCTCGGCGCGCTGCTGCGCGATCCAGGGCGGCGCCAGGTAGAGCGGCACATGCTCTTCGTCCACGACGCGGGATCGTGGAAAGAGGACATCGTGACCGGCCTCGGCGCGATGGTGACCCAGCGCACCGAGCTCACCGTCGTCAAGATCGACGACCTCAAGGAGTTCGTCGGCCGCGTCTACGACGCGGCAGAGACAGCCCCCGGCACCACCACGAGCAGCGGCAAGGACAACGGAACGGCGGGAACAGAGTGAGGGACGACGACGGGACCATGCGGCGCCTGGGCGACCAGGCCCTGGCCACCGGAGAGGCGTCCGCCCCCCTGCGCGGCCAGCTGCGTTCCCACGTCCTGGCCGAGCAGATCAGCACCGAGGGCACAGCCGCCTACACCTACGATGCCGACGCGCTGCGTCGCGGTCTCTCCCTCGCCCGACTCGGGCAACTGGCCCGCACCCCCCGCGAGCGACGTACGGACCCAGGGCCACTACCGGACATCGCCCAGGCCTACGCCGACCTCGCCGTGCAGGCGAACGAACCGGAGACACGGATCGAACTGCTCGCGATCTCGGCGACCATGTGGAGCCTGGCCGGCTACCAGGCCAACGCCACCGCCATCGCCCGCACCTTCCAAAGACAGGTCGGGGAGCTGTTCTCCTACGGGGACATGCCCGACACCAACGGGCTGACCGCCGCCGCCCCCTACCGGATCGCCGAGGCCGCCGGCGCAGTCCTGCAACGCGACATCGACACCGTCGCCCAGTTTGGCGCCGCCACAGCAAGCGAACTCCCACGCCTCGGCCGCGCACTCACCACCGCGCTCGCCGCAGGCCAGGCCGAGCAGGCGGACCTGGCCGTGCTGGCCGCCTACGGCCTCGTCGGCCGCTCGGCACGCTCTCTGGCCACTCTGTGGCGCACCGGCGACCGCACGGCCGGACGCGCCGCGATCAGCGACCTGAAGCAGGCCTCGGCCATCCTCCTTCAGGCCTCCGTCGTGGACACCTGGACCCTGGTCGACTCCCTCGCCCACGTCGTCGAGGACATCGTCGCGACCTCCCCGTGGCTACTGCTGCGCCGCGCCTCCACCTGGTCGAGGACCTGGGAGCGCTACCTCAGGGCCCTGATTGTCTCCGACCGCCCGCTCACACAGGTCTGGCCCTCCCAGCGCACCGCCCTGGACGCCGGACTCCTCGACGCCCGAGCCCACAACCTCACCGTCACCATGCCCACCTCCGCGGGCAAGACCCACATCGCCGAGTGGGCCATCCTCCACGCCCTCGCCGACACCGGCGAGGCCGACGACGGCCCCCTCGGCCTGATCCTGCGCTTCCTCGATCCGCCGCTGGCCGTCTACGTGGTGCCCACCCGTGCGCTCGCCGCCCAGGTCGAACGACATCTCGCCGCCAGCCTCGAACTCGTCGGCCTGCGCGTCTCCTCCCTCTTCGGCGGCGCCGAACACGTCCGCTACGAAAACCAGCTCCTGGACCACACCGACGTCCTCGTCGTCACCACCGAGAAACTCGACCTGCTCCTGCGTAATACCCCCGAACTCGCCGGCCGGCTGCGCCTGGTTCTCGTCGACGAAGGGCACTCCATCGACCGCTCCGCCCGCGGCCTGCGTCTGGAGATGGTCCTCACCCGGATCCGCCGCACCACCCCGCAGGCGAGGATCGTCCTGCTGTCCGCGGTCCTGCCCAACGGCGAGGACATCGCCCGCTGGCTGGAGCCCACCGCCAACGGCACCAACCACGCGAAGATCGACTGGTCACCCTCCCAGCTACGCACCGGAGTGTTCTCCTGGCAGGGACAGGAGAAGGACGGACAGACCGGCAGCATCCACTACGGCACCGCCCAGGGCAGAGACTTCTTCGTCCCCAAGGTCCTCACCCGCCGCCTCACCCGCACCCGGCTGTTCCCGCGCGACCTCAAGGACGTCGCGGCCTCGCTGGCGCTGCACTTCGAACGTCTCGGCCCGGTCCTGATCTCCACCACCCAGCCCACCTACGCGCAGGCCGCCGCACGCGCCCTGCAAACGGCACTGGACAAGACCGACACCCCGGTGCTCGGCGGGCGTAACCAGAGCGACCAACGCCTGGCGCTCTCGGAACGGATCGCCGAGCACCTCGGCGCCGAGCACGAGCTCACCGTGATGGTGACCCAGGGCATCGCCTACCACCACGGCACCGTCCCGCAGCCCGTCCGGCACCTGCTGGAACGCGCCTACCGCGACGGCGCACTGCGCGTACTGTGCGCCACCAGCACCCTCTCCCAAGGCATGAACCTGCCGGTCAAGACCGTCCTGGTGCACAGCACCTGGCGCAACCAGGAACAGATCGGCGTCCGCGAGTTCTGGAACGCCGCCGGCCGCGCCGGCCGCGCCTTCCAGGAGACCGAAGGCCACGTCGTCCTCATCGCCAAGGACGCCCAGGACGCCCGAAAGCTACGGCGCCGCTACCTCGACAAGGACAACATCGAACCAGTCCTGTCCACCATCGGCGCGCTCTACCACCGCCTCGCCATCACGAGACTGGGCGCCCGCCCCACCCCCGGACAGAACCTGGCGGACATCGACCTGCCCGACCCAGAGCAGGAAGAACTCACCGAATGGGCGCAGGAACTCGAGCTCCAACTCCTGACGATGCTCGCCGAAGAGGTCGTCGACACCCCCGACCAGAACCTGCTGGAAGACGCGGCACACGACCTGCTCGCACACACCCTGGGCGGCCACCAGATCGGCGCCCAGGAGTGGTCCCTCAAACCGCTCGCCCGCTTCACCGCCCGCCGCGTCGCTGCACTCGCCCGCCAGCTCCCCGACCCGGCCGCCCGCGCGGCGATCCTGCGCACAGGACTGAGCCTGCAAGGCGGCCTCGACGCGATCACCGCCGCCGAACAGGTCGCGAACACCCTCACCGAACACCCCGGCCTCCTCGGCCCCGCGACATGGCCAGCCCTGCGCGACACCGTCCTGACCGCCGCCACCACCATCCAGGAACTCCGCCGCAGCGCCACCGACAAGAACCGGCCGATCGGGGCGGTCGTCCCTCTCGCCGGCGACTGGATCGCCGGCTGGACGCTCCAGGAGATCCACCACCACTACCAGCTGCTCCTCGATGCCAAGGACATCACCGTCACCTCGGACTACATCGACAAGGTGATCACCCAAGACCTGGCCTGGGCCGTCTCCTCGATCCTGCAGATCCTGGAGACCCGCCACGGCATCACCCCCGAAGGCCCACTCGCCGCCCTGCCCGCCATGCTCAAATACGGCGTCGACACCGCCCCCGCCTGCTACGCCGCCAGCCTCGGCATCCACCAGCGCAGCGCCGCGACCGACCTGGCCGCACGCTGCCCCGTCCCCGAGCCGTCCTTCTCCGACTTCACCGGCTGGCTCGCCGACCTGACCACCGACGAGATCACCGCCATCACCACCCCCAACATCGCGGCCCTGCTCATCCGCAGCACCGAGCGCCGCAGCCCCCGCAGCGTCCAGAAGACCATCCTCAGCGGCCGAGGAACGTTCACCACCCCCCTGCGCGGCGTCCGGCACGCCAACAATGTCTGGCTTCTCGCCAGACTCCCGGCGGGAACCCGTCTCGACCTGGTACGAGACCCCAACAACCCGGCTGACCCGAACGCCATCCGGGTCGAGCACCAGGGGCTCCCCCTCGGCTGGATCGCCAAGTCCACTGCCCGGCCGCTCGCGCTGGCCCTCGACGACCGGCCCGCCCCCTTGGTCACCGCCGTCCTGCACACCGACCCCCAACCCTTCGCCGACACCGGCCAACTGGCCGACCACGACCAGGTCGAGCTCGCCATCACCATCAGCCCAGCGCCGGAAGAACGCAGAAGGCGCACATCGCGGTGACCAGCCCAGCCCGATTGGGGGACCCCGTTTACGACGGCGGCCATCCCGGCCGGGACGGCATGGAAGCCCCGGACAGCGGCGTCCACCAAGCCATGGGCCTGACCTTGCCGCCGACGAGTGGTTCGAGCCATTGAGGGAGGACCAGGCTCTACACTCCGACCGCGGCTTCCGCCTCGCATGACCTGCCGCCCTGGCCGCACGCCGCCTGCCACTGCGCGTCTTCCTCAGGGCTGTGGCAGTGCCTGCGTCAGCGCGGTGATCAGGCTCTGATGGGCCGCCTCGGCTTCCCCTGGAGCGCAGCCCGTGCAGAAGGTGTGGCCGCCGCGGGTGACGACCAACCCCCAGGCTTGAGCTGCGTGGACCCCGTCTCCGTGACTCTCCGGTGCGTGCACGATGACACCTTCGACCAGCCGGGAGAAGACAACGCCAGCGATCCGGTCGGCCACCTGGGCAGAAGAAGCGAACTCCCAGTTGTTTCCGCCGTCATACGGGCTGCCGAGGCTCTGATGCGGCGGTCGCTCCAGCAGCGCTGCCGTACCGGAGAAGTCCTCCAGCGTGAGCGTGATCGCCCACAGGCGTGCCGCGTCCTGCTCCGCAGACGACCACACAGGGTCGAACATATCGCGGTCGTCCTCGAGGTCGTGCTCGACCTGGTAGCGCACAGCGGCAGACTCCACGAGCCGCCCGTTCTGCTCGACAATCAGGCCCTGCTGCTCCGCCCGCGCCCTCTTGCGCGTCATGTAATCCAGCGGCTGCGGGCGCAGCAGGATGACGGCTTCCGCCGGCCCTACGTCGCCGGAGTTGTCGCAGTGGCGCCGCCATGCGGTCTCCCGCTCGACGATGCCCGCCGCCAGGTCGGCCAGCGCCGCACGCTCCGCCTCGTCCGCGCCGAAAGGCGGCGGGTCTTCGCGGGCAGGAAGCCCGCCGGCCAGGGCGTCGACCACCCAACCAGGAGGGGATGGCGGCCTCGGCGCGACACCGGTGAACGGCGTGAACCAGGCCTCGGGGCGAAGGTCATCGCGGCCGTGAATGCCATTCGTGGAGGGCTCCAGGCTGTAGGTCATCTCCGAGTCGTAGGCGATCAACGCGGGACTGTTCCAGGCGATGGCCCTCAGAGCCTCACCGATCCGAAGGTCCGCAGTATGAGGCGACCAGTCTCCGCCAAACCCTGCGGACTGCGCGGCCGAGGAGCCGTCCATATCGTCTACCAGTTCGGGAGCCGCGGTCACCGCGAGAGCCAGCGCCACGGTCGAGGCATGGCAGACCGGGACGAATGCGGTGTCGGCTCGAAGCTGGTGAGCCACCTGCTCAAGAATCCCGGCGAACCGCAGCCGCCAGGCGGCGTCCATCCCGTCGCACACCCGCGGCAGCCGCAGTAGCACACCGTCCTGCTCGTCGGCGTAGTAGGCATAGGGCCGGTCTCCCAGGCGCACGGCGTCCGCGTACAGATCCCACGCCATCTGCCGTGCCGCCACCGACGCCAGTGCCCGCAGGTCCGCGCCGAGCGCCGGTTCCAGGTCAGGGCCCGTCGCGGGCCTTTGCGGGTGGGCGCACTCACGTGCCCGGCGATCGTCCCGCGCCCAGCCGCCGACCTTCGCCAAGACGTCCTGCACCAGCTCTCGCACGGGGCGAGCGGCCTGCACATCCCGGACCAGATTCGCCGCGAGCCCCCGCACCGCGTCCTCATCGAGGTAGGAGCGCAGGGCCCACGACTCGCTGATATGCAGTGCGGCAGCCACCACCCGGGCCTGATGGCGCAGCACGTGAACGGCCTGCCCCGGGACAAGGCCGACCCCACGTCGGCGGCACTCGTCTTCCAAGAGGCCAGCCAAGTGCTGGACACGGGACACGCGGGGAGTCACATCGGCACTCTACGGGAACGCCGTGCGAGGCAGCGGTGCCACAGCCGGCTGCCACCGACCTGCGCCCACCCTTGCGCCTTTGTCGAGAAGGGGGCATCTGGGGAAGCTGCCGAGGTGGACACCAACAGGACCGCCCGCTGACGGGGCCGGACTTCCAGCCGACTACTCTTCGGTCGACTCAGGCGATCCGCCGCCGAACTGCTGGTGCCAGCGCAAGGCGCCCAGGTTCTGCCACAGCACCCCGAGTCTGACCTGGGCCTCGGTGAGCCCCGTCTCTGCGGTGAGCTCCTCAGAGCTGATCCTTCCGCCGTGAGTGCCGATTGCGCGGCTGATCTTGCCTGCCCACAGCTCGGCGTCGACGAACGGCCGGTCCTTGTACTGCTCGATGAGCTGGGTCAGGTGCTCGCGTGAGCACCCTACGACCATGCGCCTTCCGTCGAGCCTGGGGTCGACGGAGTGGACGACTGATGAGTCTTGGAACACGCTGTACCCCTCGGTGGCGTCCGCCACCACCGCCCCGCACAGATCACACAGCTCGGGCAGGGCCTTGACCTCGTCGCCGAGGTTCGGTTCCTCGCGGTCCGTCACACCACCTGTCTACCGCCGTGACACGAGCGGGCACACACCGACACTCCGTGCTTCGACGGCCGAAGGAACCATCTCGCAACCGATTCGCACTGATGTGCAGATCAGGTTCGGCGCGCCTCCTCGCCCGGCAGGGCCGGGCAAGGAGCCGATGCGAATGGCCCTGTCGCCGTACGACGTCCTAATGGTGTGAGGGTGGGAACAAGCCTGGCTGCCCATCCAACCCACGTGAGCGCGGAAGCCGCGCCTGGTCTGGGAGTTGCACACGCGGACCGAGCGGGTCGGCTACCTCGATGCCCAGGACGGCGAGTCCCTCTGGATCAGCCACATTGGGGTCGACCCCAGCTACCGCCACTGCGGGTACGCCCCCCGGCTGCTGCGCGCCGTGCTCGCACACGCCGCGGACCTACCGGTCGGCCTGGTGGCGGCGCCCTTCCCCTCCTGGCGGGAGCCGGGACTCTCCCACGACCACCTGCGCGCCTGGCACGCGGCACGGCTTCACCGCGGATCCCGGTCCTGAGGATCCGTACCGCATGGTCCGGCCCGGCGGGTTCCGCTGCCCGGCGAAACCACCATCCCCACTCGGCAGCGCAGTGGCTGAGCCGGGCACCCGGCCGGCGACCTCTGTTCTGCCAGCAAGGGTCAGCACCTCAAAGGTCGGATGACACCGCTTCGCCGGGTCTCTGGCAGGCAGCCAGCCCGGCAGCGTCCTTCTCGGTAGGCATCCGCCTGACAAGGGCGACCAGCGGTTTTCCGGCGACTACGCAAGGCGTGGTCCCAGTCCGCGCGCTTTGTGGCGGCGGAACCGGCCGCCCGGGGCACGGCCCTGACCGGGGTCCTCGACGCGTGACGCAACGCCCTCCGGGGTCGCGTCAGCGGCGGGCTTCTGCGGCCGCCTTGAGCTTGGCCTCGACCTCGGGCGGAAGCGGGAGGACGGGCGTGGCACCCGGGTTGGTCGGCCCCTCGTCATGGACGCCGTCGGGCCCGGCGATGGCCGTCCAGCGGCTGATCTCACGCACCTGGTGGGCGGAGACCTCCCACAGGGAGTGCCCCGCTGCCATCGAGTCCGCGCCGCCCATGTCGAACCAGTTGATGCGCATCCAGCCGCCGTACAAGGCCAGCGCCGTCGACATCCACTGCACCGACACCGGGTCGATGTCGGCGGCCCATTTGTCGTGGTGCGGATGAGTCTTGTACTCGAAGTAGGCGAAGCCGTCGCGCCGGGCGAACACGGGCAGCGGGCCGGACGCCGGTACGCGGCCGCTGCCGTCACTCGTCAGGTACATCTCGCGCGCCGCGCAGCCGGGATCGGCGCAGGAAATCTCGGTGTCGGACAACCGCAGCCACAACGCCACCTGCACGTCCTGCCCGTTCTCGGTGGGCAACGACCACACCCGCTCACGGCACTGCGACGCTTCGTGATCGCGAAGGCGCCACTGCTCGGGGAGGTCATGCGACAGGCGGTGGAGGTAATGGCCGACCAGGCGCCACGCCTCCTCGGCCGACGGAGTGATGACGTGGGCGGTCTCGGCGGTCATGCCCGGAGTCTAGAGCCCGCAGCGGGACCCCTGTGCGACGTACGCCGAGAAAGGGCGGACCCCTACACCGTGGATTCGGCGAAGCACGGCGCAGCCGGAAGGCGGCTCTGCCAGCATGAAACGGTGACACGCATGAGGCCCCACCAACTGCTTGACGGCGTACAGATCGGACTGCGGTTCGAGGAAGGGCGAGCGGCACAGTGGATGCCCGTGACAGACGTCGACGTCCACGAGCTGGCCCGCGCTGAACCGTGGCGACGGCAGCTCACCCACCGCGGCGAGCAGCTCCACCTCGGGCAGTACGCCGCGATCAGCACCGGCCAGGCGCCGGTGGCCACGGACGGCATCTGGGAACGCCTGGAGCTGGCGGACTTCGACCCCACGGTGCGGTCCCTGATTGGCCAGCCGTTCAAACTCCGCGCCGAGGAAGGCCCCGGGAAAGCCGGCTACATCCCCGACCTGATGCTGATCAGCAACGACGGCAAGGTCACCATCGTCGACAGCTCCCCGACGGCCGGCGATCTGCGCCCCTCCGAGCGGGTGCTGGACTGGGCCGGGGAAGTCATCCGCGCCCGGGGCTGGACCCACGAATGGTGGACAGGCCCCAAGGACGCGCAGCACTACACCAACGTCAAGGCCCTGCGCGGCTTCTGCCGCCCCATGCACGAAGTACAGCAGGCGCTGATCGAACCCATCCTCGCCCTGTGCGCCGACACCCAACTGCCTATCGCCGCGGTGGAGGAGAACCTCGCGGGCGAGAAGATGCCCAAGCCCATGGTGCGGGCGGTGATCCAGCACCTGCTGTGGTGGGGTGACCTGACCACCGACCTGTACCGCCCGATCACCACGGGCACCCGAGTACGCACCGACGCGGCCGCCCATAGGCCCGCCCCGGACCAGTGGGATGTCGGGACCCGCCTGATCCTCGGGCCCGACCGCGGCACCGTCGTGAGCTGCGAAGGCGACCAGCTCGTCGTCGACCTCGACCCCTCCCTGTTCGGGCAAGGCGAACGCACCTTCAGCCGCCAGGACCTCACCGAAAAGGCCACCGCCCTTCCTGCCGCCTACCAGCGCCCGCTCTTCCCGACCCAGCCCTTCACCGTGCCCCGCTGAACGGCATCCCCCCGCCACGCGCCACCGGCCGGAAATTCTGAACGATGTACACAACGTTTCCGGCCGACCTGGTGGTCCTCGCCGACCCCGCCAGCTGGGTAACCGCCCGGCGGCGGACTGGAGCCGGGCGCATGTGACCGGGGTCATGTCTGTAGTGTCCAATCCTGGACTGTGGCACGGCTGGACGGCGGGCACCGTGAGACGACCCCATGGCGGAGGCGGAGAGCATCCCGTGCAGTGCCGCAGGCCCGCCCATACAGGCGGGCCGTGGGGGAGGGCGGCCGGATGCGGCTCTGCCTGTCAGCCTGGCCCCGTACGCTCAATCAGCCAGCCCACTCCGACGAGGAGCCGTCATGACCGAGCAGGATCCCCAGAGCCTCTGCCTCGCCCCCGGCGCCATCAGCCGCGGAGGAGAGGAGAAGACCGTCTTCCGTACGGACCGCGTGTTGCTGGTCGACCTGGACTCGCAGCCCTCGGCTGAGGGCTGGACGCCGCTTCTCGTCGACACCCCCGGCTTCGGCGGCCCGCTGCTCCCGGCGCAGGACGACTCCCTGCCTCCCGCGCCACTGCCCGGGCTGGTGTACCCCAACTCCCGCTGACCAGCCGCCGGGCGCCGCCGCTCCGGCCGCACCCGGCTGGGGGTGTTGCAGCGGCGTTGCGCAGAGTAGTGGCTGCACGTGGCCTTGTCGGTGACCCTGCGGCGGGATTCACGCGGGCAGGTGACCGTTTTCCGGGGCGGTTCCGGTGCTGCGGGTGCCGCCCGTACGGTGGGACTTCCGTTGCCGGCCGCGTCCGGCCCGCCCGTGCGAGGTGCCCGTGACCGTGTCCCCGACCCCCGCTGCCGGGGAGCCCGGCCCGGACGGCGGGGAGCGTCCGCCGCCTCCGCTGCCCGGGAGTCTCGCCGTGGCGGCTGCGTCGCTGCTGGGTGCGCGGGCGCCGGTGTCGACGTTGGTGCGGGTTCTGGACGAGGCTCTGGGCGGTGGTCTGCACGCGGGGCGGCTGTACCTGGTCACCGTCACAGGCCCGGCGGGCGATGACGGACGGCCCGGCGCGGGCGGGGGGCTACTTGCCGCCGGTCCGGTGCGGGCCGCGCTGTTCCGGGATGCGGGCGCCGTCCTGTACGCGGCTTTCGGGCCCTCCGCGCGGGACATCGCCGCGCGGGTGATGGCCGGCCAACTGAGGGTCGGCTACCGGGCGTTGCGCGAGGGGCGGCTGGAAGGGGCGGCCCGGGCCGCGGTGGCCGAGCTGAGCGCCGGGCCGGAGGCCGCGCGGCTGCTGATCGAGGACCGGACCGGGACCGAGGTGGGTGAACTCGTGCGTCTGGCCCGGGATCTGGAGGGGCTGCGCCTGGTCGTCGTCGACGGGCTCCAGGCGGTGCCCAGCCTCCGGCCGTCGGCGCACGAGGTGGAGGCCGGCGGCGGGGCTGCGCAGGAACTGCGGCGCCTGGCCCGCGATCTCGACGTGCCGGTGCTCGCGGTGGCGGAGACCGGCGACGATGACGGCGACGGCTTGCGCGCCGTCCTCGCCCCGGACGTCGTGGTCGCGCTGACCTTCGCCGCGGACGACGCCGGCTACAACGCCCTGGGGGACCGGGCGGGGGTGACCGAGTGCAATCTCGGCCTGCGGACCGAGGTGGATTTCCGTACCGACCTGGCGCGCGCCCGGCTGATCGGGCCGGAGTTCGACGTGTACGGGGTGTTCGGCTCCGATGAGGGCCGTCTGGTCGTGGACGCGCTCACGGATGCGGCCCAAGGCCTGCCGGAGGCGTCCGAGGGTCTGCCCGAAGGCCTGGGCAAGAGGCTGGGGCAGTTGTGCAGGGGCATGCCCGACAGCTTCTCCGGGCTGGAGTTCGGGGATCTGCCGGACGAGGCGCAGCAGGCGGTTCTGCAGGAATGGGCGGGGCGGCCCCCGCTGCCGGACACGGACTGGGGACGCCGTCTGGGCGCGGCCCTCGACGCGTTCTACGCCCATGCCGTCGCGCACGGCTACGACCCGGAGGACGAGATCCCCCGCGAGCCCTGAACCCCTCCCCGCACTGGCCCGCTGCTCGCCGATGTGCTGGAAGGCGGGTGCGAGTTGGCGAGGAAGGGCGGGCGGTATCCGCTACGATGCCGACTGGCAGGACGCGCAACGCCGACCGCCGATGCTGTGTCCCCGCCCGCGCCGGGGGCAGCTCAGACGGCCAAGGTCCCCTCCCGGGCCCGCGACACCTACCCGTACGACTGCGGGCAGGCGCGGGGTGCCCGGAGAGAAGACGTCATGCCACGCCACCAGTCCCGCGCCGGCCAGCGCGCCCGCGCCGCGCAGAAGGCCACGGGCCGCACCGGTAGGTACACCGAGCTGCTGCGCGCCAAGCTCGGACCGCGCGGCGTCCGCCGGGAGCCCGGCCACGCCGAGCCCGCCCGCCGTCTCGCCGCCCAGCTGCGCGCCAGCTTCGGCGCCGAGGGGGAGAAGGCGGCCCGCCTGGTGGATGCGGCGGTGGCCTGGGCGGTGAAGGACCGCGAACTCAAGCACGCTCTGCTGCGCACGCAAGGCGACCTCGCCGCCCGCGCGCGCCTGCGCCCCGCCCTGGACGAGCACGCCGCCGACGAGGTCACGGTGCACGACGCGCCCCTCGTCCAGGTCGTCTACATGGTGCTGGAGGCGGCTGCCTGGGAAGAGACGGAGGCGAGTGCGGAGTTGCTGCGCGAGGCCGCGGACGTCCTGGACCGGCTCGTCGGCGCCAGCCACATCGGAAATCCCGCGATCTACGGGGTGCGGGCCGACGGGTGGCTCACCGAGCCGAGGATGTTCGAGCGGATCTACACCACGACCGCGCCGGTCGCGGTTGTCGCGGCGGCGGCCCTGCGCACGATGCGGGAGGCCGCCCGCATCCCCGACGAGGACGAAGCGACCGACGCCGACTGCATGTTCACCCTCCAGGAGGCCGCGCGCTTCGCGTGCACCGCCGCCGACCTCGCCGCCCGCCCGGCCGCCTGACCCACGTCGTCACGACCTGCTACCCCGTGGCCGCGCCCGGCACGGGGCAGCACCTGAACAAGGCACCCCCTGACCGGGCTCTGACGCGGGCCCGCCTGATGGTGGGGGGGGGGGGGGGGGGGGGGGGGGGGGGGGGGGAGGGGCGGGGGGGGGGGGGGGGGGGGGGGTGCCCCCGGCGGGGCAGCCAACGGCCACCGCGCCCC
>NZ_JBWKFN010000009.1:24352-138959 GCF_056434245.1 Streptomyces sp. NPDC044064 | reverse complement strand
CGCCCCCACCCCACCACACCCCCCCCCCCCCCCCCCCCCCCCCCCCCCCCCCCCCCCCCCCCCCCCCCCCCCCCCCCCCCCCCCCCCCCCCCCACCGCTTGTCATCGGGCTGACTCGTGGCAGCGGCGGTAGTACGCGCACTGCTCGGGCGTGAGCCGGCGGACCGCGAACCCGCCGCACGCCGCACACCAGCGCTCGCCGGAGCGGTCCTTGAACAGCACCTGCTCCCAGAGCTCGGCCAGGGTGTCGAATCCCGGGCCGGGGTGCGGCGCTGCCGTCGGCAGCAGGGGCAGGAACTCGGCGAGCGTGAGGATCTCGTGCTGGGCGCCCACTTCCTGCGCCCAGGAACAGCCGACGCCGTGGGACAGGCCCTTGTAGTAGCCGTGCGGGTTGCTCGCATAGACCTGGACGTCGGCGAGCGGGCCCAGCGGCGCGCCGTCCTGGAAGGGCGACAGGACAATCCGCGACCCGGCTCGCGAACGGCTGCCGGCGAGGAACGCCCCGGGATCGTGTGAGCGAAGCTCGGCCGGCAGCGTACGCAGATCGGTGGTGGGGGTGAGCGACAGCCAGTCCACGGCCAGCCACCCCTCGTCGGCGGCGACGTCCAGCCCGGCGCTGAGACAGGGACCCCGACGGCAGTCGCATTCGGCGCCTGGTTCGGGGTCCCGGAGGAGAGCGAACGCGGGCCACCGCGGGTCTGCTTGAGGTTCGGGACGGGGGCGGAACCGGGCGCCCAGGTTGCCGATCACCACGAGCTGGTCCGGGGAGCGGTCATCGGGGTCGGTGGTGTAGGTGTGGATCCTGATGCCGAGTTGCCGTGCTGCGGCCCGGGCCGCGGAGCGGACCTTCTCGGCTCCGCCGAAGTCGTTCACCTCGGGCTGGCCGACGGTCACCGACCAGGGGGCGTCCTGGGGCATGCCCCGCGCGGCGGCGTGTTCCTTGGCTTTGTGCAGGCGGGTGTGAAGAACCGACACCACCTCCCGCCGGGGTCGGGCAGGCGAGCGTACAGACAGGCGGGCGGCCTCAGCCTGGCCCGCAGTGATCACTCCCGCTGCCCGGGCGATGCAGATCTGCGCCTCGGGCGGCGAGCTGAACGTGCCCTGCAGGCGCGTGCCCCCAGGCAGTTCTACGGCGAACCCCTCTCCGGCCTGCCGCACCGTGTAGACGCCCGCCGTCGTCTCCGCCGTCCACTGACCGGCGCTCGTCCTCACCAGCGGCACCGCGGCCAGCGCCGCCTCCAGAGGCGTCGGCGCACCGTGCTTGTCGTCGCAGTGTTCTTCGAAGGCACGACGGGCAAGCGGCTCGAAGCGGTGGGCCCCTTCCAGCTCGCCGCACAGGGGGCAGCGCACCGTGAGCCCGTCCGGCGTCGTGCGGAGCATCGGCTTCAGGTCTCGCGGGGCGATCCGGTTCACGGGCCGATGCTAGGTGTTCTGTCCCCGGACTGTTGCCCGGGGATTCTCGAACAGCCCGTGGCAGGCGGATCAGACCTCGGGCAACAGCTCCAGCGCTTCCCTGGACTGTGCCGACCCATCGGCACCCAGCACCGCGCGCACGTGCCACAGCACTTCTGCGGGCAGTTCGGCACGGTGGATCGTCTCTACCGGCGCGCTGCGTGTCCAACCGGTGCGGTCCAGCAGCGTGGCCAGGGTGATGGCCTTGGCGTCCCATGCGGAGGCGTCATCGAAATGCACCGCGACCTGCGAGACGGACGTCTCCACGCCCGCGCCTCGCAGATGCTGGAGAATGCCCTGGGCCTCCTGCTTCTGGCCCCTGGTCAGCTGGTCGTACCTCATCGCGCTCCCTCTTGCCGTCGCGAGTGGCGCCAGCTTGGTGTGCGTGGCGCTGTTCCCCCATGGGGCTGATGACGGCGCGCATCTGCGCGCGACCCCTCCTGGGGAAACCCCGGAACGGGGCGATGAGTCCTCCGACCGTACCACCGAGGTTCGGCCCTGCCGGCCAACGCCCCGAGCCCTCACTGCTGATGGCGGCGCACGCCGACGTCGGAGGGAGACGCCGCCGGGGCCGGCCGGGCGGCCCCGGCGCGCAGCCCTGCGGGGTGCATGGGATCAGGCGGGGGATGCGGCGTCGTCGTGGGAACTCCGGTAGGCCGCCAGCCGGGCAGCGTCCTGCTCGGGTGTCAGCCGCCTGACGGGGTCGACGAGCGGGTTCCGGCGGCGCTTGAGGGCCTGGTTCAGCAGGTCGGCGGCGCGGTCGGCGGCAGCGCGGGCCAGGAGTTGGTGGGAGGGATCGCCGAGCTCGGTCCGCGGCTCGGCCGCCGTCGGCTCGGTCGGTGGTGCGGGCAGGGGCGGCAGGGGCGGGTCGTCGTGCCACTGGCGCCGGTAGTAGAGGTTACGGGCGTCGATGGTGGGTTCCGGGAGGCTCTCGGGCCGGTAGTAGGGCTGTGCGCTGGGGTGTTCGGGGTCGTCCACGAGGGCGAAGAAGTCGGTGGGGGCGCAGCCGCCGAGCAGGAGCAGGGTCAGGGGCTCGTGTTCCAGGGTCCGGGCGTAGCACTCGATGAGGGCGGCGATGTGTTCGCACACGCTCTTGCGGCTGCGGCAGGGGCAGTCGGAGTTGCTGATCTCGCCGAGCGTGGGGAGCAGGGTCACGCCGAGGCTGTCAGCGAGGTCGAGGATGCGGAGCATCGCGTCGTGGCTGGTGTCGGTGGCGAGGTGGTGGGCGTGGGCGCGGGCGGTGGCAGCGAGCAGGAGCCACTGCTCGCCGGGCAGACGGGGCCAGAACACGTCGAGGGTGCGCGGGTAGTTGTGGTCGTCGCCGGGGTAGGCGGGTTTCGCATCCTCGATGAGGATGAGGCCGCCGAGACGTCCGGGCTCCACCCTCAGGCCGGTGATCTTCCCGATGTACGGTGCCCCGGCATTCATGCGCTGCTCGTCGCGGCGCTGCTGCATCAGTTCCCCGTACCAGGCCGCGCGGACCGGGCCGACATACCGGTCGTTACCCTCGGTGGCGGTGGCCGGGCGGTGATCGTAGACGGTGCCGTAGAGCTCGCCGTAGGTGCGGAAGAAGACCATCAGTGCCTCCGCAGTGCGACGAGGTCGGCGAGCTGGTCGTCGCCCAGTTCGGTCAGGCCCAGCTGTTCGGCGCCCAGGACCATGTCGGCGGTCTCGCGTTTGGCGGCCAGGAGCTGGAGGACCTTCTCCTCCACGGTGCCCTCGGCGACGAAGCGGTGGATCTGGACCGGCCGGGTCTGTCCGATGCGGTAGGCGCGGTCGGCGGCCTGGTCCATCACGGCCGGGTTCCACCACTGGTCGATCTGCAGCACATGCTCCGCTCGGGTCAGCGTCAGGCCGCTGCCGGCCGCCCGCAGCGAGAGCAGGAAGACCGGGAACTCACGGTCCTGGAACCGCCCAACGAGCCGGTCACGCTGGGCGGTTGGGGTCTTTCCGGTCAGGACCTGGTGGGAGACGCCGCGCCGGTCCAGGTGAGTGGCCAGCAAGTCGAGCATCTGCGTGTACTGGCTGAAAACCAGCCCGGACTGTCCCTCGGCGAGGATCTGGTCGAGGAGGGTGTCCAGGAGGTCGATCTTCCCGGAGCGGCCGGCGACGGCCGGATCGGATTCCTTGAGGTACTGGGCCGGATGGTTACAGATCTGCCGCAGCGAGGTGAGCAGCTTCAGGACCAGGCCGCGCCTGCTGATGCCGTCGGCGAGGCGGATCTGCTGCAGCGCCTCGCGGGTGACGGCCTCATACAAGGACGCCTGCTCCCGGCTGAGCGGCACGAACTGGTCGGTGTCGGTCTTGGGCGGCAGTTCGGGGGCGATGCCGGGGTCGGTCTTCTTGCGGCGCAGCACCAGAGGGGAGATCAGCGCGGCGAGCCGGGCGCCGGCCGCCGTGTCGCGGCCGGCCTCGATCGGGCGGGCGAACCGCTCCCGGAACGCCGGCCACGTGCCGAGCAGCCCGCTGGTCGCCCAGTCCAGCAGCGCCCACAGGTCCGCGAGCGAGTTCTCCATCGGGGTGCCGGTCAGCGCGACCCGGCCCCGGGAGGGGATCGTGCGCAGCGCCGAGGCGGTGCCCGACAGGGCGTTCTTGACCGCCTGGGCCTCATCCGCCGCCAGAAGCGACCACGAGGTCTGGGTGAGGCGGTCGGCGGAGCGGCGCAAGGTGGCGTAGGTGGTCAGGACGACCGCGTCGGCGGGCAGGAGGTCGAGGGTGCGGGCCGGGCCGTGGAAGCGCCGGACCGGCACGGTGGGAGCGAACCGCGCGATCTCCCGCTGCCACGCGCCGAGCATGGTGGCCGGGCACACCACCAGCGTCGGCCCGGCCGTTGCCGTGTCCTCCTGGTTCAGCAGGTGCAGGGCGATCAGCGTGATGGTCTTGCCCAGGCCCATGTCGTCGGCCAGGATCCCGCCCCCGACCGGCCCGGTCGTCAGGTGGTGGAGCCAGGCGAGCCCGCGACGCTGGTAGTCCCGCAGCTCCGCCTTCAGCGCGGCCGGCACCGTCACGTCGGTGTGCGCGGCGCGGGTCAAGGCGGTGCGCAGGTCGGCCAGCCAGCCGGTGGGATGGACCTCGACACGTTCCTCGCCGATCTGCGCACTGCCGGTCAGCGCATACACCAGGGCCTCGCCGGCGGTGACCTGTCCGAGGTGGCGGTCGCGGATACGGCGCAGCAGGGCCGCATCGACCCGCACCCAGCGGTCCCGCAGCCGCACGAACGGCCGGTGAGCCTCCGCCAGCACGTTCATCTCGGCGTCCGTGAGGTCCACGTCGTCCACGGCGGCCCGCCACTGGAAGTCCAGCAGCTGCTCCGCCCCCAACAGCCGGGTGGGGGCGACAGCCGTCGGCCGCGGGGCGATGACAGTGCGCCCTGTCAGGGCGCGGACCAGGTCGCGGGGCCAGTGGACGGCGCAGTCGACCCGGGCCAGGCGTGCGACCGCATCGCCGAGCAATTCGTCGATCTCACCCTCGTCCAGATCCAGCGCCCCGGGACGGCTCGGGTCCTCAAGCAGACGGGCGAGCGGCGGCCAGGCCCGGGCGGCACGGCGCAGGGCGAGCAGGGATTCCATCTGCCGGGTGGCGTCCGGTGTTCCGGGCGCGGGCACGGCACGCCACAGGGATTCGGCGTCCGCGACCCGGTGCCCGCCGAGAGTGTCGTGGACCTGGACGACCGCGCGGACCCCGGTCTCGGCGTGGTCGGCGTCCAGCTCCAGACGCAGCGACAGCCGCACGCCCAGAGCCACTTGGCCGGCCATACGGGGGCTGGCCAACCGCAGGTGCGGCACGTGCTGGGCGGCGCGGTCGGCGAACGCGGCCCGCCCGGTGACCGCAGCGGCGCCGGAGGAGCGGGGCAGGTAGTCGGCCATCGCGTCGCAGAACTCCGACAGCAGATGTCCGGGGTCGCTCATGAGGGGGCCGGAACCCATGGAGGAGTGCGATGCCGCGTGCGCGTGCGCCTCCGGTGGCATGGCCGCGAGCAGGGCGTCGAGCTGTTCCTGCCACGGCCCGGGGACGGTGGTCTTCCAAGCGTCGTACCCGCGCGCGGTGAGCGTCGGCTCCAGCCGCCCGTCGGCCACCAACTGCAGCGCCAGCAGGGCTGCGGCCCCCCAGAACCGGCACGCCTCGTGACCGAGGCCGTGAGTGCGGCAGTGCACCAGCAGCGGCCAGGCGTCTTCCAACCTGAGGGAGTAGTACGGGACATGCCCGGTCTTGGCCTTGCCACCGGACCAGCGCACGATCATGGTGGTGCTCTCACCCAGGCGTGCCTCGGAGGGCACGGTGAGCTGGTCGGCCGGGCCCATCGTCGCGGCCGGACGCCAGAACCTGAAGCGGCCGGCCCGCGGCGGATCCGCCGGCACGAAGATCGCCGGATAGTCCGTGAGCGTGAACCGACCCAACCGCCCGACCTCTCTCCCATGCTGCGCCACCAGGGCTCCTGCCCAGCTTGGCAGCGCCCACCAGCACGTCCCCGCCCCTACGGCGAATACACCCGATCGAGTGAAGGCACGGCGGACAGACGTGGTCGATGGGCTCCAGCTCGATAGCCCAAGGGGCGGGTCACTCAGCCGGTCGAGCGGGCTCTGCGGCACCAACGGTTCACTCATCCCCACTAAGGCGTCTGATCTTGAGAGCGTGCAATCTGGTGCCACCCGGGACCCTGGGGCGGTACAAATCCACCGGGCCCGTGGGATGAGCAGCCGGAAGTGAGGGGGACTGTGATGAACCGCGATGATGTCGGCAGGTTCGTGTACTGGTCCGAGCGCGCTATCCAGACGGTCGCCCAGGAGAATGGCGTCGAGCTGGACGGGCAGCGGCGCTGGACGTTCCAGTTCAACTGGCCACCGTTCCAGGCGGGCTTGGGAGGCCGGGAACGCCGGACCCGGAACCGGCTGGTGGAGGCCCGGAGCCTGGAGCGGGGGCTTGGCCGGGCCGCAGTCGACGACTTCGACACTGCGCTAGCGGCTGCGTTCGTCAAAGGGGCGGGCACGGTCTCCTTCTCCCGGTTCAGCGAGTTCCGCTACGCCGGCAACGATGCTGTGCTGCTGCATGTTCAGACCCGCAGCGCGGGCGGCCGCCGCGTCGACTTGTGCCTGTTCGGCAGCATGGACAACGTCCGCGGCATGGGGCCGTACGACGGATTCGAACAGGGGTGGACGTCCTCGGCGGCGCCGGCCATAGCCGAACTGCTGGCCAGCAGGGGCCGGGAGAACACCTCCCAGTGGGACGACGAGCAGTCCCGGGCCGTCGAGGCGTTGAACATCGCGCTCAATCAGGGGGAGACCGGCACGCATGCGGAGCATGCGGGGAGACCCGAGACCCGGGGGTTCACGATCGGGCACACCGGCGACAGCCAGTTCTTCGCCGAGGTCTACACCGACGTCCTCCTCGATCCGCAGCGCTGGAATCTCGACGGCCAGCTTGCCGGAGCCGAGCGGATCATCGTGGGCAGGCCGCTGTGGGTCCGCTCGATGAGTCCCGCGGCTGTCGTGAGATATGCCGAACTACGCAACGGACCAGGCTGGGTCAGGTGGTGGTGGCTTCACCGGCTGCGCCGCCGGCTCCGGCGACGCCCCCGCCCCGTGACGCCCGCCCCCGCGCCCGCTGCGGATGGGCCGGACACCGATGAGAGCCCGCCTCGGCCTGTGCCGGACCGGACACTCTGACCAGAAGGCATGGTCTACGTAGTGCGCCCAAGTGGAACGGATGGCGGCATTGGCTGAGAAGGCGCTGGTTGCTGCCATCGCCAGCCCCGAGAATCCGAAGGTTGCGGCTCAGCGACAGGCAACGGGAGGAAGACGATGAGGCTGCGTATTTCCTTGCACACTCAGCCGGACGATGACGGCGACGGCAATCCCGGCACACCGTGGACCCCGCCGGAAGAGCCCCCGAGCCCCGACGGGTCCAGTCCGGAAGGCGATGGAAAGCACCGGAAGTGACGACGTGACCTTCAGCGCTCTGCGTACGGACCGCCCCAGCCGCAAGGAGCTGGGGCGGGTCCTTATGGAATCGGGCGCCCTGTCATCGGATTGGGCGCCATCGTTCGCGGCCATCGACCGGGCTGCATTCCTCCCGGATCTCATGTGGCCGTACGACATGCCGACCCGCGCAAGCGTCACTGTCGACAAGCAGGCCGACCCGGATGCCTGGTACGCCGCGACGGACAGCAACATCCCCATCGTGACGCAGTGGGACGACGGCGCACACCTGGGCCCTGGACCGGGGACACTCTCCACCAGTTCCTCATCCATGCCCTCCACGGTTTACTCCCTGCTCCAGGACCTGGGCGTGGAGGCGGGTATGCGCGTGCTGGACGTGGGCACAGGAACCGGTGAGACGGCGGGCCTGCTGAGCCACCGGCTCGGGCCCCGGAATGTGACGACCATCGAGGTGGACGCGGCGGTCTCCGCGCAGGCCCGTGACCGCCTGTACAAGCTGGGCCTGCGCCCTGAGATGATCGTCGGCGACGGATCGCGCGGCCACTCTGCCTCGGCCCCGTACGACCGCATCCTGGCCACCGCCGGTATCCGGCAGCTGCCTGCGGCGTGGATCAAGCAGAGCCGGCCCGGCGGGGTGATCCTCGTTCCGTGGGGCACCTTGTACGGAAACGCCGACGCCATGCTCCGCCTGATGGTGAAGGGAGAGAAGGCCACGGGGTCGTTCACCCGGGCGGTGGAGTTCATGAAGTTCCGCGCGCAGAGGGGTCCTGTGATCCGCCCCGCCGACTACCTGTCCGCTGGCCCGCTGGAGGGCGCCGACCGGAGCACCGCCGAACTCACCGAACAGGACTTCCTGACCGGCCAGTTCACGGATCTTCCGTTCGTCCTGGGCCTGCGGGTGTCCCAGTGCCGTCAAGCCGTGGCGGACAAGCGCGACGGCGCGCGGCCCGTCTGGTTCTACAGCCTGTCAGACCTGTCGTGGGCCTGCGTGATGTTCCGGGACGGTGAGCAGCGCGCCCGCGTGTGGCAGTGGGGAAGCCGGCGCCTCTGGGACGCGGTGAGCGACGCCTACCGTTGGTGGAAGGAACAGGGATCCCCCAGCGTGACCCGGTTCGGTCTCACGGTCGACACATCCGGTCAAAGCGCTTGGCTGGATGATCCAGACGGCGAGTCCTGGCCTATCTTCCCGTCGAGAACCTGCTGCTGACGGTCGAGCAGACGGCACGGGCGCGGGCCGTCGCCGCCGAACCTTCGCGATAGTTCGCCTACGGCAGCAGAGCAGAGTGCAACCGCGCCGCTCGCGGTCGGTGCGCGGTGGATCTCCTGGTACGAAAATCGCCGGGTAGTCCGTGAGCGTGGTGTCAGCATCCGCAGCCGGGGGCCGACACCGGCCCGGGCGTCCTCGGTAGTCAGGAGCAGGGCATAGGCTTGGGGGCTACGTTTCTGTTTGCTGTGCGGCGGCACGGAGTCGGGCATAGCGGCCGTTCACCTCGGGCACCTCCTCGTAGAGAACGCCGCGGGAGACACCGAGGACCTTGGCGACGCCGGTGATCGTCTGCCGTGGGTCGGCGAGCAACACCCTTGCAGCCGCGAGCTGCTCGTCCGTCAGCTTCCGTGGCGGGACGAACGCGACGGGGTCGCCTTCCTCATCCCGCTGGATGTAGGGGTGCTGTTTCCCCGTCGTCACCTCTCTGGCCGCGGCAGCAGCCAGGTCCATGTCGACTGAGTACCTCCCCTCCTGCAGCCCTTTGGTGAAGGTCTCGAAGGCGTCGAATGCGGCGTTCAGGTCATCCAGTCCCACCTCCTGATTGTCAGCCGTCACGTGGTAGGCGTCCTGGGCCCGGGTCAGCCGGATGTGGACTGCGATGGCCTCGCTCAGGATCTTGTCCATGGCCCCATCAACTTGGTAGCGGTCAGCAGGTCACGAAACACTCCGCCGCCCGAGCGGTGGCGGAAGCGGATGAAGCATGGCGTCCTGTGCCACGAGACCGAGACGGCCTTCCTTGAGACCCGCGCGTGGACGTGCCGTGCCGCCGTGCCACTGCCCGGCCTCGGTCGCCCGCCGGGCGAGGCCGTCGAATGTCCGGCCACCCTTTGCATTGCGCAACCAGCCGCGCAGCACGGTCAGTTCTACAGGTCTCGGCTGCCCGCCTACCGCGCCGCCCCCGGGCCGTCGGGGTGGCTCATTCTCGACTTCCGGAGGCGGGCGCACGGCACGATTTGGTGATTCCCGGTCCGGCTGCTGGGGTAGCCTGCCGGGCGTGTCCGTGGCGCTCCCGTCGCGCCGCCTGTGGCGGGGCGCCACGCATGCAGCCAGCCACGCCGGAGACCGCACGCTGTTGCTGGTGACGCGAGCATGGTGGTGTTCCCCGCACCAGCTGCCCGGCCGGACAGCCGGCTCCCCGCTCCCGTCGGCAGCGAAGGCTCTGCGCCAAGACAAGTCGAGTCCTGTGATATCCGCGACCGGACTTGCCGCTCTTGAGTGCACCGCTGACCGCTTGATTGCGCTTCACAGGAACTGCGTGCGTGCCACAGTTTGCCGTCCCTACGCTGGCAGCGGCCTTCCTTAGGAGTTCGCTATGGCGGGATCCCGGACAAGCGCACCTGCGTCGGACAAGGGCGTCTACATCGGCCCGGCCCGGCATGCCCTGGAGGAACTAATCACTTCTCTGCGAGGCGAGTTGGCCACATTGGAAGCTGCATACGCGCTGATGGGCCAGGGCGGCGAAGCAACCGATGTCGGCGAAGAGCGGCTGGACACTGGCGAGGACGCGGCAACCGCCCAGCCTTCCCGGAAGGCTACGTCTGAAGCTTCTGCCGCCGGCAAGGATCCTTCGTCCGGAGCTGCGCGCCCGGGTGCTGGTACTCGGACCCTGGGGCCGCCGCGTGACGGAAGTATGCGTGATGCGATTCTCAAGCTCCTGCGCGCCACCCAGGAGACAATGTCCATCACCGATGTCGCGACAGTGGTGCGCCCGGGAGCGGACGCGACTGTCCGCTCATCCGTAGGTAAAACCCTCAACCGTATGAAGCAACTTGGTGAGGTGGAAAACGTAGCACCGGGAGTCTTCCGGGCCGTGCTGTCATCCCGGACTGCTCGATCCATCCGAGAACGACCCCCACTGCTCCCGGCGCAGGACGACTTTCTGCCTCCCCTGCCGCTGCCCGGGCCGGAAACCGACCCCAACTCCCGCTGAATCAGCCGCCGATCGCCGTGGTCTGTGCCCAGCACCCCGCCTCGCCTCCGCCGCCGACTACCACCGCACACACGGCCACCTCGCCGCCCCTGCCACCACACCCGTCGGCGCCTGGCTGGCCGAGCAGCGCCACCTCGCAGCCAGGAGCCAGCTCGATCAGGCCCGCGACGACACCTTGACCGCCCTTGCCCCCGACTGGCGCCTGCCCCACGGCGCGGACTGGCACCGCAATACCACCTGCTGCGCGCGCATCTCGCCACCGGCGCCGACCCGGCCACGCTCACCAGCGACACCCTCCTGGCCGGGGTGAAGATCGGCTCCTGGCTGCACTGCCAGCTCACCACCTGGCCGACCCTCGACCTCGGCCAGCACCACCTGATGGACTCCCTCGGCCTGACCTCCGAGAGTAATCCGCTCACCCCCGCCCGCAGCACCCGCCGTACCTTCGAACAGACCGTCCAGCTCCTGGAGCTCTTTGATGATTCAGACCACGGCCCCAGCCAGCTCGAGGGATCGGCGGCCGCTCCTCAGCGCCGACGAGTTGCCGTCAGGGCAAGAAGGTGAGTTGCCCTCAGTGCAATCCAACCGCCCTACACGAGAGTTGCCCTGAGCGCAGTGACCACGGGCTCGGTCAGCCCTCCCGCTGCTCGAGCTCGGGGGCCGCCCAGCGCAGTTCAAAGCTGGCGTACTGCACCGCGTGCCGCCCGTGCATGTCCACCAGCGGCCCCACCTCGCCGACATACCGCCGAGCGGCCTCGACGACCGCCTGCGCCTGCCCGCTCGTCCCGCGATCGCCGCGGCCCCGCACCCGCGGCTTCTCAGCAGGCGCTACCCCCGCGCGGCGAGCGCCCGGTGCTGCCCACGGCGAGAGGATAGGGGACACCTCGGGCGAGGGTTGGTGGCCAGCCGGGTGCCTACAGGGTGGCTGACCAGCGGCCGCGTGAGAGCGTGGTCTCTCCGTCGGGGGTGATCGTGACGCGGGCCCCGTTCACCGGCAGCTCCCCGCCGGTGATGAGGCGGTCGAGGACGTCGGTCAGCAGGTCCCACAGGCGGCGGGAACCGCCTTGGTGGACCGTGGGCAGGTCACGGGACTTCTTGGCGCTAGCACGGGCCCAGGAGCTGTCGGGGTGAGCCATCCACACGGTGCGCCCGCCGCCCTCGTGCTGCTCGGTACGGTGCTCGATGCCGGGCACCTCCAGTTCCAGGGTGGCGTGCACGGCCCAGGAGTCCGGGACGTAGGTGAGCGGGTAGCGGCTGACGGACGTCTCCCCGTCCTCGTCCGCGGCCTGCCACACCTCGGCGGCCGGCGAGGCGTCGTCGTAGTCGTCACCGTGGCGGGTGCGCATGAACGTGGCCTGGTCCGAGGCGATGAAGCCGCGGGCGCCGCCGTCCGGCGTCTTGTCGGCGACGAGGATCATCGCAGTGCCGGTGATGGTGGTGACCAGCCGGCCCCCGGGGCGGAGCGCGGTCAGCCACGAGGCAGGCACGGGCCGGACGGAGACGGTGGACACGATGCGGTCGAGGTCGGCGGGCAGCGTCTCGGTGATGTCGCAGACGGCGGTGCGGGGGTGCAGGCCGATGCCAGCCAGTCGGTCGGTCGCGGCCTCCAGAGGTCGGACAGGTGAGCTGGCAGCGGTCGGTGATCTCCAGCGACAGGAACCGCAGCGTGCTGGGGGCCTCCGGAGCAATCGGCATGACGCGATCGTAGGCCGCTGGCCGTCAACCCGTTTGCTGTTGTGGCTACTTGGTTCCTGGTGATGTAGCCGGCATGCAGGCGGCCCCGTCCCGTTTCCCGCGTCCGCAGGGGTGCAGCGTCGGTGCGCGATCGGTGACGGGTCGGCTATGTCGTCTCAACGGGATTGCAGGCTGAAGGTCTTCTAATAGCTCTCTGACCTGCAGTGTTAGAAGGAGAGAGAAGGTGATCGAGGGGAGTCTGACACGCAAATCAGTGCTGTGACCTGCGAAGGTGCAGAGATTGAGACAGCCCTGCATTTCCAGTGAGACGACCATAGGCGAGGTATGGGATCGGGTGCGCTGTGATCATGTCCGGCGGTCACTCAGGGGGAGCGGCCAGCCTCCTCGTCGTTTGGGCACGAGTTCGTTGATGTTCTGCGGAGCCCGGGCGGCCACTTCCACTCCGGCATAGACGTCACGGGCGAACTCCTCGGCCTTCCTGCGCCAGCGTGGGTCGCTCTCGGCCGCCTGGTCGAGTAAGGCCGCCATGGTCTCCAGTGCGTCGAGCGCCACGGGGACTGCCGGGTTCGCGGACGCGGTGGCTTCCAGGACCCGCAGAGGATGTTCAGCGGGGGCGGTGGCGAGCCATCGCTGAAGCACCGGACGGTTTGTGGAGGGCTGGGACGTGGCGCTGGTCATCGTGCCGTTCTCCTTAAGGAGTAGTCGGGCCCCGCAGGTGGGTGAAGGCGACGCAACCTGGCGGGAGCAGGTCCTGCCTGCCGGGATCGTGTGGCAGGCCATGGGCAGCAACTCGCCTACAGGGAGCGGCTGCCCGGAGTGGTGCTGTCTCGTGCGGGAGTGAGCCCTGCTCTTCCCTGCCGGGCCACGCCCGCCGGAGTGGGGACCGGCAGGGGGTGCGGTCGGGGCCACCGCTGCCACGGCTGTTCTTAGGTCATCTACATGACACCTTCTGTGGGCACTGCATTACGTTGGTCTCGCTGGCTTGCGCTGGCCAAAGGGGATGCCCTTCATGGGAGTTGTGACCTTTCAGTGGCGTGATGCGTTACGCTTCTCGTGGAGAGTGCATGACGGAATTTGTGAGGTGTGTATGTCGGGTGCGGCAGCAGTCGACGGCGCGAGTGGACAGCGGCTGGGCGTGCACAAGGCCCGCACCCAGCTGCCGCAGTTGGTGAGCGACGCCGAGCGTGGCGCAGTGACCCGGATCAGCAGGGAGGCCGACAGCGCCGTGCTGGCTCCGCTGAGCTGGCTGGGTGCGGACTACCGGACGCTGATTGAGGCCCTGAACAAGGTGGCCGTCACTGCGGCGAGGCCGAAGCTGGGGGACCTGGTAGCGGCCGCAGCAGGTGGCGCGCCGCAGGTACTGACCCGGCATGGCGATCCGGTGGCCGTTTTGATGGCCGACACCGAACGTCCCGCTCCCGGCATCACGTCCTTCACTGCAGGATTGCGGCGGCTGGTGGCCGCGAAGGATGTTGTCGCTGCCGACGCACAGCGCATCGCGTCGCTGACGTTCGGGTTGCCGGGCCTGGATGCGGCGGTGCGAGGCAGCGCCGCAGGCCGGCTGGTGCTGGTCGCGGCGGCTCCTGGAACGGGCGGGAGCCTGCTGGCCACCGCCGCTGCCCGGGAGGCGCTTTTCGCCAAGGACTGGACGGTCCTGTATGCGGCCTCCGGACTGCGCAGCTGGGACGTGAAGAACCGCATCGTGGCGTCGCAGGCCGAGGTCCCCTACCAAGAACTCCGGGCGGGGACACTGACGGGCCCCCAGGCGGCTGCCGCGCAGGACGCCGCTCAGCGTCTGCGCCAGGCCCGCCTCTACATCGATGACGGAACCGACCTGTGCGCTGAGACGATTGCCGACAGTGCCCCGTATGTCGATGGCCTCGATCTGGTGATCGTGGACCGTCTGCAGCGGGCCGAGGCCGCCCACCTGCCGCTGTCGGGTGCGGCACTGCCGACGGCAGCGCGGGTCCTGTCCGGTGTGGCTGCCACCCTGAAGGTGCCGGTTCTGGCAGTGGTGGACACCGACGATCCGCAGGTGGTGGCATCGCTGGATGCCGATGCGACGCTGGTGCTGGCCGACCGGGACGGCAAACTGACCGTCACGGTGGCTGAACGCGACTTCGGGGTGCTGGCCACCGTGGGGCTGGAAGCCGATCTGCGCCGGGCACGCTTCCAGGAACCGGGGCACGCCGCAGCGAAGCCCAGGGCGCAGATCAACGCCGGGTACGAAGCCCCCACCGCACAGCCGACGACTCATGCGCAGCAGCCTGCCCCGCCCCGCACCGCCCAGACGGCATCAACGGCAGAGGCAGAGGGACCCGCATCGGGCGGTCCGCGGCCGGTTCCACAGCCGGATGCGCGCGAGGCGGCCGTGCCGCAGCTGGCCGGCCCCGTTGCCGCCGCCCCGGCAGGCGCTGAGGCTGGCACAGGGGCTGAGCAACCGCGCCCAGGGGCATGGCCCGCAGGTGCCAGCCGTGCCGCTGCAGCGCACGCCGCCCACGCCTTCAGCGAAGGCGTGGGAGACGAAGACGCCGACGCTCAGGACGCGGCCGACCAACAGAGGGCAGGTGCCGTCACACAGCGCAAGCGCCGGCGTTTCGACTACGGCCCGTTCGTCGTACTGGACGGCTCTGGCTCCGCCTACACGGCCAGCGGCTCCGCACTGGCCTGCGAGGCGGCCGGCGTGGTCGACATCGCCGAGTGGGTCCTTGACCGGCCGCTGGGCACCAAGCGGATCAAGCCGTACGGCCGGGATGGCGATCCGCTGGTCGTGCTGATGCCCGACGCGGCCCGGCGGCTGGGCCTGCCCGAGGCCCCCGACGACGCGACCCGCGCTCTGCCCGCGGACCACTCGGTCCTGAAGGACATCGCAGAGCGCGGCTGGAATGTCTCACGCCACGGCGAGCGGCCGTGGTTCAGCGCCTGGCCGAGGGTATGGCTGCCGCCCGAGGACGGTCGGCGCCGCTCGGTGCAGTTCGCGGTGCTCTCCTGGGGCGCCCTCAGCGCCCCCTACGGCTGGCCGCTGCCCTGGGACGAGGACACCGAGCAGTGCACCGCCTCTCTCCCCGAGGTGCTGGACTTCCTGAACGGATACAGCCAGGCGTCCACCACCCCGAGAAGCTCGACGGCCGCCACCGGGCAGGAGCTGATGCAGATCATGCGCCCGCCCACCCGGGCCTGGCGCTACGAGGACGGCCGGGTGGGGCCCGCCTGGGTCAAGGGGGCCCTGCACGCCGCCGCGGATCCCGCGCCGTGCGAGGCGCCGCCGGAGCATCCCCTGGCACGCGGCCGCGATCACACGGACCCCGCGCAGACGCTGATGGAGGAGCCGACGCAGTGGTGGCGCATGCCCACCGACGCCGAACGCAGGTTCCCTTACGTGGTGTTCTTCGACGTCAACGTCGACTTCGGGGCCTCCGCCAACAAGCTGCGGGTGGGCACCTGCGCCCCCTACCACCTGCCGCACGCGCCGTTCGACGAGCACCTGCCGGGGGCGTGGCTGGCGGACCTGTCCGGCATGCCCGCCGACAAGAACCTGCCCAGCCCCTACACCCCTGACGGCACACACCCCACCGGCCCGGGCTGGTACGAGACCCGCACCATCGCCTACGCCGTGGAGCGGGGCTTTGAACCGGGGCCGATGCAGGCCTACGTGCGGCCCGATGCCAAGCAGGCCGCCCGCCTGGGGCTGACCCCGCACGAGCCCGCTGAGACGGAACTCGACGAGGACGGCGAGCGCACCACGCTGCCGCCGCTTCCTCCCTTCGGCGCGGGCCCCTACCTCACCCCCTGGTACACGAGGCTGCGCGACGGCTACATGGACGTCTATGCACGCCTGGGTGTCACTGCACAGCACAAGGGCGAGGACCCGGACGCGTTCGCCGAACGGTTCATGGCGGCCATGGCCCAGCTCACCGATCCCGACTTCCGTGAGGAACACGCCACGGATCTGATGGTCCTCGCGGCCCTCAAGGCCACGTTCAAGGGCGGCCTGGGCAAGCTCCGCGAACGGGACCACCGGCCCGGACGGCGCTCCGGCGACCCGCACGCGCCGTGGGCGGCGCTGAAGCGGCCTCTGTGGCGGCCCGACATCCGTGCGGCCGTCATCGCCCGCTCCCGGGTCAACCTCCACCGCAAGATCATGACAACTCTGGAAGAGACCGGCGCGGTGCCCCTGGCCATCCGCACCGACTGCATCGGCTACGCCTCGGCCGACCCCAGCATCCTCGGTCTGGTCGGCCACAAGGGCGGCTTCCGCCTGGGCCCCAACCCCGGCTTCGTCAAGCCCGACGCGGTCCACTCCATGGACTGGTATCTGTCCTGGGCCGCCCAGGACGTCAACCCCGCCTCCAAGACGAAACACCCGAACATGGCCCCGATCCGTGAGGGAGGCCGCTGATGGGCGCGCGCATGAACGCGACCCGCGAAGCCAGGGCAGTCGATCGTGTGCTGGCCGCCCTGGCGGACATCACCGACACCGCACGCAGCCGGGCCGCGCAGCGGGCCGCACGCACCCTGCCCGCCCGGCTGCGCACGCCGCACGCGCAGGTCGCCTACCTGCACCGCCGTGCCCACGGCCACACGCGGCAGGTCGCCGAGCAGCTCGGCGTGCACCCCGAGACCGTGCGCCGCTACCTGCGCGGCCAGCGCAAGCACCCGCCGGCCGCGTTCGCCGCCCGGCTCGAACAGGCAGTGCGCCAGACCCGGCGCCCCCGCGTCACCGCGGCGATGGTCGACGCGGAGATCACCGCGCGAGGCCTGCGCGCCAACGTCCGCGCCACGTTCGGATTCGAAAGCCCCGCCGGCAAGAGCAGCGATTCCCCGCGCGAGCGCTGGCTGAACGAGAACCTGACCGCACGGGACACGATCGCGCTCCTGGCCGCCCGGGACCGGGGCGACGGCAAAGCCGCCCTGGAACTGGTCGCCGACGGCGTCGCGGACGCCTACTTCGGCGACACCGGCATGACCGTCGACATGACCGCCATGTCCTACCTCGTATTCGAACTGTGACCCCTCACCACACACCGCCTGCCGCTGTCCGCGGCTCGGCCACCGAGGACGCTCGCATGCTCATCCCCGCGCAACGCCCCGAACCCGAACGCAAAAGCCTCAGGCCTCATCAGACGGTCGCCGTGCGGGCCAGTGTCGAAGAACTGCGGCACGCGCCGGCCTGCAACATCGTCATGCCCTGCGGAACGGGCAAGACCCTCGTCCAGGCCAGGGTCCGCGAGGAACTGGCCCGGTCCGGTCATGCCCGCCGCTGCCTGGTCCTGGTGCCGACCCTGCACGTGCTCGCGCAGACCATCCGCGCCTTCCATGCCGACTGCAGCGAGCTGGGCACGTGGCTGGCGGTGTGCGGCCCCACCGACGCCCTTAAGGGCGTCATCCGCGTGTCGGGGGCCGCCGACCTCGCGGCCCTGCTCGACGGAAGCGACCACTACACCGTCTTCGCCACCTACGCCCACCTCGTGGACAGCGGGGAGTTCCACGGCACGCTGATCACCGCCCACCAGCAAGGTCTCATCCCCGACTGGGACCTGATCATCTGTGACGAGGGGCACCGCACCTCCGGCAGCGCCGACAAGGCCTGGGCGGCCGTCCACAACACCGACGTCATCCCGGCCGCCCGCCGCTTCTACTGCACCGCAACTCCCCGGATCTGGACCGCCGACCCCGCCTACGCGGAAACCCTCGCCCCACGCGACCAGGGCAACTACGTCGTCGCCAGCATGGACGACCCCGTTGTCTACGGCAGGCGCTCGTTCGAAATGCAGCTCAGCGACGCGATCGCCGATGACTTGGCCCGCGACTACCGCATCGTCCTGGTCGGCGTCGACCACCCCACCCTCCAGCCGCAGCTGCGCCGCACCCGCACCGCGACCGCCGCCGACACCGTGGCCCTGACCAGCCTGGCCACTGCAACCCTCAAAGCCTGCGCCGCCTACGACGTGCGCCGCATGCTCACCTTCCACAGGAAGATCGCCGACGGCAACGCCTTCATCGAGACACTGACCGCCACCAGCGACGCCCTGGACGGCGCCACCACCGAAACGACTCACGGCACCACCGCCCCCCTGAAGCCACCCACTATGTGGGCCCGCTCCACCCACGGCGAGGACCCGGAACGCTGGGACACCCTCGCCACCTTCTCCGCCGAGGAACCCCCCGCCCACCTCAGCGTCCTGGCCAACTCCAAATGGCTCAGCGAAGGCCTCGACGTCCCCACCGTCGACGCCCTGTGCTTCGCCGCCCCCAAGGCCTCCGTCACCGACGTCGTCCAGGCCCTCGGCCGCGCCCTGCGCCTGCACCCCACCAGCACCGACAAAGCCACCCTGCTGGTCCCCATCTACCTGCGCCCCGACGAAGACCCCGCCGACCACCTCAACGCCGAGGCCTACCAGCCCCTCTACGACATCCTGCTGGCCCTGCGCGCCCACGACCTGCGCATCGAGGACCGAGTCCCCACCACCAGCCTCAGCGAACCGCCTGAGCAGCCGGCCAACCCCACGCCCGGCAACGAGCCGCCCCTGGCCGAACAGACCATCGAGCCCACCGTCGAACTCGCACCCGATACCGGCCCGCCCTTCGGCCCCTCCGGAGGGTTCCCGGAGATCGTCGGCACCGACGGCGTCACCCTCACCCCCCGCGAGATCGCCGACGTCCTCCACCTGCGCGTCTTCAACCCCCAGTCCGCCACCGACACCGCCTGGTGGGAGATGGCCAGGGCCGCCAAGGACTTCCACACCGAACACGGCCACCTGCGCACCACCCGCCGCCAGGCCGCCGACCTACCCACCGACCCCCACCGCGTCGACCTCTACACCTGGCTGGGCCAGCAGCGCAACGCGCACGGCAAGGGCGAACTCGCCCCCGCCAAAGCCGAATACCTGAACACGCTCGGCATGGTGTGGAAGGTGGCCGACGCAGACCGCGACGAACTCATCGCCCACGCCGAGGAATGCGCCCGCGACTGCGGCGGCCTCGCCGTTCTCAAGAGCTACAGATCCCCGGACGGCTACCCACTGGGCGAGAAGCTGGCGAACCGGCGAACGGCCAAGGAAGACCACAAGATCCACGGCCGTCTCCTGCTGGAACTGACCCGCATCGACCGCTACTGGGCACCCGAGTGGGCGTTCAAGTGGCAGCTCTACTACCAGGTGGCCCGCCACCGCCACAGCCTGGGGCAGGACCTCGTCCAGCCCGACGACACCCGCCCCTACCGCAGCTGGCTGCGCAACCCCGCCAGCGTTCTCAAGAAGGAGCAGGACGAGCTGTACCCCGACCAGAAGGAACTCCTGCGCGCCATCGGACTGATGTCCGACGACGACGCGGCGCTCCCTGCCTGAAGCCATGTCCGGCGGGAGCAGCCGAGCCCGGGCACAGACGCGCGCAACAGCCGTCTGCTACTCCCTTGGGATGCCAGGGCGGGCAGGTACGGGAGGCGCTGGCCGTCACCGGCCCTTGCCGTGGTGTCCTCAGGGCTGGGCACCGTGCAGCGGCGGCCCGGGCTGGAAGGAAGCGTGGACGTCTGCCACGGCCTCGTGCCAGGGCAGGACACGAAGAAGGAGACGTGGAAGTGGAAGACGGGCCCGGTCGGTTGCGTGCGCTGCAGGCTCTGCGCCGGATGCCCCAGGACAAGGCCTTCTGGGTGCTGGAGAAGGTTCTGGCGGACCCTGCGGTGCGAGGGGCGGCCGCCCGCATCGAGGCGGAGGAGCTGCGGGCCGGGGCTGACCTGCAGCCCCGCTTCCAGCGGTTCGCCGACCGGTTCCGGCAGGCGGTCGATGCACTCGATGACGGTGTACTCAGCCGGATCTGCCCGGGCAAACACCCCCGGTGGGGCCGTGCCTGCGTGCTCGATGCCGACCACGTGACCGCGACCGGCGCCCTGCACTGGGGCCTGAATGGCGACGGGGATCCGGTCGCATGGGTGGGCAGCGCCCCCGACGACGACTGACCATCGCGGGGCGGCGGTCGCCTGGCAGGTGCCGCCGCTCGTGCGGGTGCCCCGCGAGGTTTTTCCCGTCCGGATGTCGGTGGTGTGGCGGGATAGGGGTACCGGCCGCGCCGCGGCCGCGTGTACGGGCGGGGGACCAAGGAGCCGTCCGGCCACCCCTGTTGAGAGGAATCGGTTGCGTGAGCAGGATGCGTCCGCCCCGGCCTGGGGAGGGTCCCGGCTTGCCGGTGCTGCTGCTGGTGGCTGTCACCGCGGTCATGGCCGCGCAGAGCCAGGCGTGGGCGAGTGCCGTGGCATCGGCGGCAGCCGTCTACGGCGTCATCGTGGCAGACCAGGACCGCAGGAGCCGGCCATGACCCGAACACCGCCCTCCGCCCTCGAGCTGGCCCTGGCCGCCGAGGTCACCCGGTGCGGACTGGCCGTCACCCCGTACCAGCTCGAGCGGTGGCGCCGGCAGTTGTGGCTGGCCCCGACAGCACAGTGGACCGATCCCCAAGCGGGCCGGATCCGGCCTGAGATCGTCCACCGGGCCGCGTGGCTCGCGGCTGTGTCCAGGTCCGGCCGCAGCATCAGCTGGGTCGGCTGGACGTGCTGGGCCATCGACGACACCCCGCAGACCGCGCAGCGGCTGCGCGAGGCCGTGACCCAGACTCTCCGGCGGCCCCTTGAGCGGGCGGACGTCGCCCTCGCACAGATCCCGCGGGGGGATGACAACGACGCGTTTGAGGCCCGGCAGCAGATGGCCGCCCGGCTGCTGACCGGGCGGCGCGCCATCGGGCGGGACCTGGACGGGATCCTGCGCGCGCACGCCGCCGCCGCGGGCCTGGCCCTGCCACAACCGCGGTCGGTGTCCAACGTCTTCGACAAGACCCTGGTGGAGGTGGGCGCCCGCCTCTTGGTCGGCGGCATGGACGATCTCAGCCCCGAAGAGCTCACCGAGGCCTGGGCGAGCGTCTGGACCGGCCCCCCGGAGCAGATCGAACGGATCGGCGCCGCCCACATAGCCGCCGACCGCGCGGGCATCGACCTGCGCGCCCGCTCCCCTCTGGCAAAAGGCCTGCAAGGTCTGCTCCGCGCGGTCGAGGAGGCCGACGACCGGCTGCTGTGCGCGGCGGTACGCGCCTGCACCAGGGCGAGCGGAGCGTTGATGACGCTGCTGCTGCGCCGCGCGGACGATGACCCGGAGATCCTGGCGAAGCTGATGGACGACGCGATGTGGGACCAGTGGGTCCGCATCGGAGGCATCGCACCGGCCGGACGGCTCGGCGAGGCCGCGATCACCCTGAGCACCGTCCAGTACCTCGTCGTGCCCGACTGGGCCGAGGACCTGAACGCTACCAGGCCCTCGTGGACACCCTGCTGGCCACGCCCGCCACAGCGGCCGACGCACCGGATGACGGCGGCCTCGAAGGGTGAGCGAAGCCAACACCTGCCAGGAGCCTCGGGTGTTGCTCGCGGGGGAGAGGCACAGACAGCTCCGTAGCGCCGCTCGTACCGGTACGTGTACTCACTGGCTGCCGGGACGACGGTTTGACACACCGGAAAACTTCGCGCCGAAGTCTCATGCCGTACTGGAAATGAAAGTTCCACCATCACGTCTGACGTCACAACGAAGACGAAAACCGAAACATGCACGGGACGGCAGTCCCTGGAAATCATCCCGGATGAATGATGAGAGATTCACGGATCCTGAAAGTTCGGGACGAATATTGCATCATGAATTCCGTCACGGGATCCGGTTCCCGGAAACCAGTTTCGCGGACAGTTGATTCCATGCGGCGGCACGGTAGAATGACCGTGTCCGACGAATCGGCAACGATGATTCGTCGGACACGGTCTCGGATGTAATTCACATTTCTGGGAGTCCGCGCTGGATGCGACATTCCAGGACTCCCGGGAGGGGCCGAGACGGCCGCAGGACCCGGGACCACCTAGCCCGTGGGACCGGGTTCTGCGGACCTGTCAAAGGTGCTGGACCAGCCCGGACAGCTGCTCCTGCGCCTGCAGCCACGCCTGCTTGGCGAGGGGTCCTCCGTAGTGGACGATCCCCACGGTCCAGTAGGCCGTCTCCATCCCGAGCCGGCAGGCACGGTAGAAGGACGCCGCCTTGCCCGGCGTGCCGGACGGCTTTTCGGCGGGGCTGTGATCGGGTGTCTCGGCCGACTCGGACGGTTCATTCTCGAGGTCGGCCATGCGGCTTTGCTGCCTTTCTCTCAGGTGGTGATGCCTGACGGGGTCGAGTTTATCGCCTCCCGCCCCGGGCCCCTTTTCCAGCATGATCGAATATGGATCGATCAACTCTGGGAAACCCTCCGGAGGGGGATTTGCCCTCCTTTTCCTTCCCCTCGGCGGGTGAAATTTGATCCCGTGGGGTGATCTGCGTCTCATTTGCTCCGGAAAGGGGGCGGGGCGACCTGAATATGCGTGTGCGGTACAGGAGTTGCCCGCAGGGGGCTCGAGCGGGGCGCGGCGCTCCGCCCGGCTACCGCGGATCACGGAGGTGCCGCAGCAGCATCTGCCGCAGCCGGGCGCGCTCCCCTTCCAGCTCCTCCTTGAGCTGCGTCGCGGCGGCCGCCGCCTCGGCCTGCAGCTCCTCCAGTTCGTCATCGGTCAGCAGACCGGGGTCCAGGCGTTCGGCGCGCAGCCGGGCTTCGTACCAGGCACTGCCGCCGTCGTCCTCGTCGGGGTCGGTGATGCCCCGGTAGCAGGCCCGGCTGCGCTCGTATTCCCGCTCCTCGTGGGCGCGTTCGGCGACCGCGCACGGATACCACTCGACGCCCCTCCACGGCGGGTTGTCGACGCGGTCACGGGCGGCCAGAAGCGCCCGCGCCTCGGCGTCCGGCACCTTGCAGGCCGACAGGAACGCCTGGAGCAGCTCGGCCGTGACCGGGCTCTCGCCGCGAAGCACCGCGCCGAGCGTCGACCTCGGCAGCCGCAGGCCAGCCCGGGCCGCCAGCTCCCGTTCGGAGAGCTGCCCGGCCCGGGCGCGCACCCGCTCCATCGCCCGCAGCAGACCGGCCCGCGTGCGGATCCGCGAGGCGTCGTACCCCTCCCGCGCCCGGGGTGCACGGGTGGCGCGCACCCGCGTCAGCAGATCCTCGCCCTGCGCGAGGTCCGCGCCCGCACTGGCAGCCCAGGCCCGCACCACCGTGAAGGTGGGGACACGGCCGTCGAGCGCCCGGCGCAGGGTCCGCTCGGTGACCGGATGCCCGGCCGCACCGGCCGCCGCGGACAGCTCAGCGAAGGACCTGCCCTGCCGCACCTGGAGCAACCAGGCGCGCAGCTCGGCCAGTTCGACAGCACCCGACTCGGCCCCGGCCGCCCGCCTGGGGGCCCGGCCGGTCACGCCCCGGTCCCGGCAACCATGCGCGCGCAGGAGGAGACGGCGGGCGGCGAGGGATCAGCCCCGCCGCTATCGCCGTCAGAGCGGCCACAGAAACAATACATAACAGCACCTTTCAGGCATCGTGAGGTGCGGGACGGGCCACAGGACGCACAGAGGGAAGAGGACGCGGAGCGCTGCGGCAGCCGATGCCCGCCCCCTCCTCCGACCGGCTGATCGTGACAGCCCGGGCAGGCCGGCCGCCAGCGGCTTCGGCGTCCGGCGCGAACACGACGTCTCCTTAGCCTCCTTGTGTCACCGCAGGTCAGAGGCCACGCTCGGACAATTCTGGCCGAGTTCGTGCCCCAGAAAGGCCCGCAGGCTTGCAGCCTGCCTGTGGTGCTGGCCGTACGGCATGGTGGGGCAGCGGCGCGCGGTGTGATACCCCGGTCGCCGGGACCGGCGGTTGTTTCCTGCCCGCGGCGAGGCGGGGGAGACGCGGCTTGGCCCCATGAAGTGCACGGAGCCGTCGCCGGACACCCGGACGGCGTCGCACTTTGTGTCGGGTGCAAGATCCGAAGCGGGACGCTTCGTTTCCCACGCCGCGCCGGCCTCCCTGACACACGGTTGACCGCAAACCGAAGCAACGCCGGGACCTCGCCAACCTGTTGACACCGAGCCTGCACTGCCGGGACCCGTCCGGCCGCGCCCTCACCCGCTGCCGAGGCGCCCCCGGGGCGCTGTGAGATCCGAGCTCTGGGGCCCGACGCGCAGGAAGGTGCAGCGCTTGGTGGCCGGGTTCAGCACCGCAACCTTCAGCGGGGTGCGGGCGGCGGCCTGGATGCGGGCGAGCCAGGTCTGGCCGGGCACCAGGATCGTCAGGTCGGCCGGCCACTGGGAGAGTGCCCCAGGATCGGGGCACACCACACCGGCGAGTCTGAACTCGCGGCCCTCGCGTGGCCGGCTGTAGACGAGCAGCCCGTTGCCATGAGCAGGGCTCTGGCCGCCGTACTCGACTGTCTTTCCGGAGACGGAGCGGACCAACTGCGTGAAGGCGGGCCACGCCGCGGCGTCCATTCCCGCATGTTCGAAGAAGACGGCCAGACGCTCCCGCTCCGCCTGCTCCTCCTGCGCGCGTGCCAGGGCGTCCTGGACGCGTTGCTCGGCGGCAGCGGCCCGTGCCGCGGCGGTCCGACGGCCCAGTTCGGCGGCGATGGTTCGCGGGGCAGCCGCCTCCAGCCTGGCGCGGGCGTCCGCCAGTTGCACGTACGCGCCCGCCGTCCACCACACCGTGCCGCCCGGACCGGTATGGGGGTGCACCCGCCCCTCGAGGATCCACCGGATCGCATCCCCGAGCGGGCACGTGATGTGTGTCCATCCCGCCTTCGCGGCCAGCGTGCGCGGCGCCCAGGTGTAGCGCGCCATACCGTGCCGCACCGTCCAGCCGCCCCCGCGGTCCTTGGAGCACTCCACCCGCAGCGAGGGCACGGCCCGTTCCCACGGCCGCCCCTCCAACCCGAACCAGCACACCGCCACACCATCCTGCGCATAGCGGTCCGTACGCATCCGCGCATCCTGCGGCGTCATCGCCGACAATTGTGCTTCCAGAGCCAGGAATGGACGGTTCTGCCCATCGAAGACCAGCACGTCGGCACGCCAGTTCCGAACCTCACTGCTGACCTCCAGCTCTGCTCTCCATCCCGCCGCACGGGCGGCGGTGGCCAGCTCCAGTTTCAGCAGGTGATGCTCCGGTGACTCGTTCGCCAGCTCACAGTCGCGCGGCCGCACCTGGTGATAGAAGTGCCGGGCACGCTGCGGCGAGACCCGCGCGAACACCCGCCCCCGGCACTCCGGACACGCCAGCTGCAGCCCCTTGACGCGATGGACGTCCGCCCAGGCACGACCACACCCGAGATCGTCCAGCGACGCATCCAGCCGACCCCAGTCCGCGTGAACCGCGGTGAACCCCATCCGCCCCTCCCCAGTGTGTTCCCTGGAGCCAGCGTTTCCCCCTGCCGCGACGGCGTCACGCTGGTTTTTGCACAACGACGAGAGCGGAGACGGGAGGACGGCACGTTGCACCTTGCGTCCGTCTCCGGCCAGGCGGCCCAATGCCCTTGGCCCGGGCGGGCTCAGGACAGGGCGAGATGGTAACCATGCAGACGTTCTATGTTCCCGCCCGCTGGGGACCGGCAGGCCGTCTTCATCCCGAAGACACCAGTGCCCAGGGCAGAAGGGGACCCCCACAGGGAAGATCACCGATGACGGCCTCCACGACCGACTGAAGCAATGGCGCGGCATCGCCACCCGGTACGACAAGACCGCCGAGTCCTACCAGGCAGCCGTCACCCTCGCATCGCTCCTGATGTGGGCGTGACATTTGACGACAACTCCTAGTGCTGTGCCGCACCGTCAGAGGACAGAGTGAGTCGCAGGAGTTGACGGGATCGATGGCCGGGGGCTTCCGGGCTGCAGGTGAAACGGCCCGGGCCGCGCCGCCAGGCCGTACAGGGTGAGGAGCGACCGGGTGAGGAGCGCCAGGTCGAATAGATGGTCGGGGTCCCGGGCCTCAGCGAAGGTGACCTTCAGGGTTTCGCGGACACGGGTGATGACGTACTCCGTGGTCTTGCGCGTCTCGCCGCGCATTTCCGGGACCTTGCCCTCGATGCCCTGGAGGAGCCAGCGGAGCTGTCCGCGCAGGAGCCCCGCCAGGTGCGCACGCTGCTCTTCGCTTTCCAGGTCCGGGCGGCCGAGCCGGGGCTCGCCCAGTACGGTGCTGTACGTACGCTGGATCAGGTCGACGTCGATGCGCACTGGTGCGGCCGACGCCACGGCGGCGGTCACCAGCGTACCGCCTCTCGGGGCGCCGGGGTCTCGATGCCGACCTCGGCCGGGTCCAGGACCGTGCACCGCGCTAGGGACGCGGCCAGCTGGCCGCCGAGCACCCATTGCGCGCGCCAGTTGCTCATGTGGAACACCTCCTTCTCACCTCCCACCAGCCCGAGCGGGCCCGGGTAGTAGCGCTGCCCGTACACGGCGTCGAGGGTGGCGTCGCCGACCCGTACCGGCACGGCTCCGTGGCGCCGCAGGTGCTTGCAATGGAGCGCGGCGATCGGTGCGCACGGCTGACACACCGGCGGGTGCACGGTCATGTGTCCGTTGGGCCACGTCGGGCCCTCGGCTCGGTCGTCCTCCAGTAGCCACAGCCAGCCCCGCTCGTCGCGGTCCGCCGGCCCACCGCACACCTGGCAGAGGAACTTGCGCATGGCGCGCCGCTGACGGGGCCCGTGCACCTTTTTCCAGGCCGGCTCCCCACACCCCTGCCGAAGTCCCCACAGCTGCCACAGGATCCCGTCCGACCCGCGACCCGACGTCGGGCCCGCATAGGCGATGCCTCCGCCCACGGCGATGACCGGCGGCTGCCGCACCTGCTCATCGCTCCAGGCAGTGATGTATGGGACGGGACGGCCCTTGTACATGAGGGGTTCGGACATGGCTCTCTCTGTCGGTGACGGGGTGGAAGAGGAGGGCGTCGGCCATGAACGACGGGGGGAGCGCCCATGGCCGACGCCGGTCTATGCGGCGCCCGGCTCGGGCGACGGGTCGGGGAGGGGCAGCGGTGCGTCCGGAGTGGATGCAGTGGCCTGGGACCTGGCGGCGTCGTTCATGATGGTGACGTCGAGGAGGATGTACGCGGTCAGGTGCCCGGCCGCCAACCGCGCGGTGACGGTGACACCTAACGGAACGATGCGCCTCACGCGATCACCGGCCCGACCGTCAGCCGCCCGTCAGGGACCGCCCCGATCCGGACGGCCTCGCTGGTGATGGTGGCCAGCAGGCCGCCGGCACCGAGCACGCTGTGTGTGAACTCCTGGCGGTGGACGGCGTCGTGGCTCAACCGCCCCCAGTCGTACACCAGACACACCCGCTCGCGGCCGGGATCGGCGACCATCGCGCGCAGCAGCTCCTCGAAGGCCGGCCGGGTGGTGTGGGTCAGGGCGTCGTCGCCGTGGTCGACGAACTGGCCGCCATCGCCCCAGCCCCGCTCGGCGATGTGCTCCTCGCAGGCCTCCAGGCGCACGCCGAGCATCGCTGGGTTCGAGGTGACGCATCGGTCATAGATGAACGCCAGCGGTGGCGGCGCGGCAAGCATGGGACAACACCCTCCAGTAACCCTGAGTATCCGGCAGGTAACTAGCGAACACCGGGGCGCCAGGGCAACGGAAGGAACTTTTGGCGAACTTACTCGCCGTCAAATGCTGGACCACTATCGGCATTTGTGGGGTCTGATGCCATCCTGATGAACATGGCGACCCTGAACGGACGACCCGTTTCCCCCGATGCCCTGCAGACCCTCGCGCTCACCAACTACGGCCACTTCACCTCGATGCGGGTCGATGACCAGCGCGTGCGCGGCCTGAGCCTCCACATGGAGCGCCTGGTGCGGGACTGCCGGACCGTGCTCGGCGCGGACCTGGACCCGCAGCTGGTCCTGGACTACGTCCGGCAAGCCACCGGGGAGATGACGGGCTCGTTCGTCGTCCGCGTCACGGTCTTCGACCCGGCCGTAGAGCTCGGCCACCCCGACAAGGCGCAGACCCCGAGCGTTCTGGTGACCGCACGGCCGGCCGCCGATCTGCCGATGCCCCCGCTGCGCGTGAAGTCCATCCGCTACGAGCGCGACGTACCGGCCGTGAAGCATCTCGGACTCTTCGGCGCTCTGCACGCACGGCGCACGGCCCTCCTGGACGGCTACGACGACGCCCTGTTCATTGGCCCGGACGACCGGGTCAGTGAGGGCGGCACCTGGAACGTCGGCTTCATCGGCGAGGACGGCATCGTGTGGCCGAAGGCCGACGTCCTCCCGGGCGTGACGATGGCGCTCCTGCAGCAGATCGGCCAGCACCACACCGCGCCGGTCACCCTCACCGAGGCGCAGGGCATGCACGCCGCCTTCGCCACCAACACGAGCATCGGCGTCCGGGCCCTGTCCAGCATCGATGACGTCCCGATGGCCACCGAGCACCCGCTGCTCAATGAACTGCGGGACGCCTACCTCGCCATTCCGGGCGAGCGTCTGTAGGGCGGCCGCGATGACCATCGTCGTCAGGTGGACGGGGCGGGAGGTCCTGGCCTTCCGCAAGGCCCTGCGCGTGAACGGCCGGGACTTCGCCGCCCAAGTCGGCGTCAGTCACCGCATGCTGGTCAGATGGGAGACGGGCGGGGAGAACATCGAGCCCCGGCTCGGGAATCAGGCTGCTCTCGACACGATGCTCGCGACCGCCGGCCCCGCGGTCCAAGAGCGGTTCGCGGCGGCCATCACCGAGCGGGCCGCGGCGGACGAGGACGCACGGGCGGAGCAGCTTTTACGGCGTGAGGCCCGGTACACCAAGAGCCCCGTGGACGGAAAGCTCATGGTCCCCGTGGAAGAGGGCATCTTCCTGTCCGGGCCGGACAACACCCCGACGTGGACCGAGGCGTACCTGATCGACGTCTACCCGACCACGAACGCCGACTACGCCCGGTTCGTACGGGCCACCGGGCACCCAGCCCCACAGCACTGGCCGGACGGGAAGTGCCCCGACAGCATCTTCGACCACCCCGTGGTGTGGTTGACCTGGCAGGACGCGGCCGCTTACGCGAAGTGGGCCGGGAAGGCGCTGCCCACGAGCCAGCAGTGGGAGAAGGCGGCCCGCGGTGCCAAGGGCCGCACCTACCCGTGGGGGGGACGAGCCGACGGCCGCGAAGTGCAACGTCCAGGACTCCGGGATAGAGCGCACCACTCCGGTCTCCCGCTACCAGTCGGGGGTGAGCCCGTACGGCGTGTTCGACCTGTGCGGGAACACCTGGGAGTGGTGCGCGACCGAAACCCAGCCAGGCCGGCACGAGCTGAAGGGCAGCGCGTTCACGTCCCCATTCACACGTGCGGCGCCGGCGCTGACGAACGACGCCAACGCCACCATGTCCGACAACGACACCGGTTTTCGCTGCGTCAGTGCGGGCCCACGGGGGAAGCGCCCCGCCGTGCCCGCACCGGGCAGCAGCTAGCCCTCACCGCAAAGTCCACGGTCTACCGGGCATGGGGGTGCGACGACATCGGGCACAGCCAGCCCTCGCCAACCTCCCCCGCCTCACCGTGATGATCCGCGCCACCCGCTGACCGGCAAGGCGGGCCGGTGGAAGGAGGCTCGGCGAGGAGATCCACGACGCCAACCAGCATTGTCAGGACGGCACCTGACCGATGTTTGCAAGACGCCACCACCCGGTCGGCCGCGGCAGCCTCACCCGCCCCGTAAGCTCAGCGCCCCACATACTTCCGGCCCCCTCGACGTTGGCGTCGAGGGGGCCGGTGTTGCTAGTAGCGGGGACAGGATTTGAACCTGCGACCTCTGGGTTATGAGCCCAGCGAGCTACCGAGCTGCTCCACCCCGCGTCGATACGCCCAGCTTACGGCATCGCGCGAGCTGGGCGGCCACCACCCCGAGTGGGCCGGGAAGCGGGAGCGTGTCCGGACCGCGCCCATGAGACGCCGGTTGAGTGAGGACGAGTAGGGGAGGAGGGTTGTCAGTGGGGCAGGCGAGTATGGCCTGATGACTCACGCCATACCCGTGCCGCTGCCGTCCGCTCTCGTCGATCACCACGCGGTCGACCTGGAACGCAAGTACACCGACGGCTGGGGCGTGAGGGTTGACGATGTCGCCACCGCGCCCTCCGGGGAGATCTACGCTCTCCAGCGTCCACCGCTATACCTACGGTGTGGCTGACGACGAGGCCGATCCGGCGAAGGCGCACTTTGGCTACTCGCTGGTGACCCGCTACGCCCCCGACGGCACCGTGTTCGCCACCGCGGTCTCGGGGCACGCGAGGATGACCTGCACCAGGACACGACTCTCGGCGGCCCGACGACAGGGCTGGGCAGGGATCTGTGGTGGGTCAAGGGATTGTGCGTCCTGCCCGACGGGACACTCGCGGCAAATGGGCCCGGAGACCACACCCATCTGATTACCGCAGACCTCACGGCGGTGACCGCGCACTACGGTATGCCCCGCAGCCGACATGAGGACGGTCCGCGCGACCCGTTTGCCACCTGGATCAGCACGACTCCCGCCGGCCGTCTGCTGTGTACGACCGGCGAGTACGGGCTCTACAACTACGGCGACCGGCTCGACAACATCGTGTCGATCGCCGACCAGCCCCTCACGCCCACCTCGAAGCCGACGCTGCGGGCCCTGGCATCGATGGAGGCAGAGCCGGTCAAGCACACGGAAGACGACCTGAGGCCGGACGCCCTGTTCAACGGCAGGCCGGTCGGCATGGACCACCGGCCGCGGCCCTCGCTGACGGAGTACCTCACGGAGGTCGAGCAGACCGCGTGGCAGTGGGACTGGGACGACGCGCGGCTCGGCCGGCCTGCGGTGGTGCGTGAGGACCTCTTCGTCGTTCCCGTCTACGGACACAACTACCGGGGCGGCAGCCGCGGCCAACGCTTCGCCTTCGTCCTGGTTAGCGACAAGGGCGCGACGTTGGCCAGCTCGGAGGCATGCACCTGCACCGTGACAGCCCCTTCACCGGCTTCTGCTTCGAAATCGCCGCCGACCCCGCACGCGAGCGGATCTACCACCTCAACCGCTATGGGCTGTTCGCCTGGACGGCCACGGGAGTCCGAGCCCAACGACTGGACCTGGAAGACAAGCGGTTCAAGCTGCTCAAGCACTTCACCCTCGCGGACTGCACCCCCGCGGGCGAGCTGATCCTCGTTCACCGCACGCAGCACCTCATGCTCCGCATCCCGTGCCCCGCCTCCCTCGGTGACCTCAGCCAGGTCGTGGAGGACGCGCTGCGCGCCTACGCCAAAGAGCGCACTGCCCTCAAGCGACAGTGGCAGCCGGTGAATTGGCACTGGGTCGACAGCACGGCTCCCCTACACCGCCTCTGATCGCGTTACGCTGCGGTGCTTGGTCAAGACGGCGGTCACAAAGGGGCGGGGCGTGCGGGAGCGGGAAGAGGCAGCGGGGCCGGAGCAGGGCGAGGGCGCTGCCGGGCCAGCCGTCGTGGAGCGTGAGGCCGCGGGGGTGGAAGCCGCACTCGGGCTGGCCGGGCAGGAGCTGGCGTCCCTATACCTGCCGCCCGCCCGGGCGGCGTTCCCGAAGGGGCTCCTGCGGCTGGCGGCCGGTGTGCAGGGCCGGGAGCGGCTGCGCCTGATGTTCGCCGAGCACCCGGGGCTGGTGCTGTGGCTGGAGAACCGTACGGACGGCCAGCAGGTCCTGGCGGCCGTGGAGTTGGAGCACGCCAGGGAGGCGCCGGATTCCCAGGTTGTCGAGGACGCCGTACAAGGTGCGGCCGGCCCGGAGCAGGCTGCCTTCCGTAGCCGTTGGGCGGCCGAGCGGCGCCGTGACTACGACGAGCTGCAGACGTACCTGGCTTCGCCCGCGCACATCGCGGCCAGCGACCAGACCCACGCCGCGATGATGGACGTCTTCCGTCGGCAGCTCGGCCAGTAACCGCGGCCCGGCTCCGGCTGGCCGCAGCGCCAGAGTGGAGGCCGACCGGCTCGGCGCCAGCCGCCAGCCGGTGTCCGGCTGTGAGCGGTCGTCAGACTGCGGACAGCGCTCCCAGCTCCTGCAGCAGCCATTCCAGGTCGATGACGGATTCAGGCGGCACAGACTCGTGACGACTCATGTGGCGGGCGGCGGTATCGGCCAGCCGGTGCGCCCGTGTCAGCCCTCGGTGCACCCAGCGCACCCGCAGGGCCAGCAGCTCGGCGTCCGTGAACGGAGCGGTGAGTGCGGCGAGCAGTGTGCCGTACCGGGCGGGCCGGCTGGCCTTGACGTACTGGTGCAGGTGGATGCCGGTGTCCCGTGAGTCGGTGTAGAACTCCACCGTCCGGAAACCTACGTCCAAAAGGCAGACGGCTCGCAACGGGCAACTTTCTGATCTGGGCCGCCTGGATGCCTACCCCGCTCTGATCACCGGGCCAGCCGCCCGAAAGAATGTGCTCTGGACAGTCCGCGCCACATCGTTTTCATCCCTCGGGGGGAACATCCATGTCTGACCTGTCTTCGCATCCGCCTGCCCGTAAAGGTTCCGCTGCTGCCCTGGGCTGGCTTCTGAGCATCGGCCTGAACGTGGTCGCGCCGATCTTGATCTACAACCAGTTCCACGCCCACGGCTACAGCGAGTTCACCGCTGTCCTGCTCTCGGGTCTCGGCCCGGTACTGGACATCGCGGTCTACTTGGCCTGGCATCGGCGGGCCGACGAGTTCGCGGTCATATCACTGATCTTCGTCGCGCTCACTGCCGTCGTCTCGTTCGTGGGCCCGCACGACGCCAGGCTGCTGTTGGCGAAGGACTCTTTCGTCACCGGGCTGTTCGGCGTACTGTGCCTGCTGACTCTGGCGGCGCCTCGCCCGCTGATGTTCTACTTCGGCCGCAAGTTCGCCACCGACGGCACCGCCGCACAGGTGGCCTGGTGGAACGGCCTGTGGCAGTACGAGAGCTTCCGTATTGTGCAGCGCAACCTGACCCTGGTCTGGGGCCTGGCCTACGTCGCCGAGGCGGTACTGCGGATCGCCCTGGTCTACACGCTCGCGCACGGCCAGGTGGTGACCGTCAACAGCATCCTGCCGTACGCGGTCACCGGCGTACTGATCTTCTGGACCATCAGCTACAGCAGACGTGCCCGGGCCAAGGCCCAAACCGCTGTGGCAACACAGGCCACCACAGCACAACCTGCGCGGCACCACTGACGTAACCCACAAGGCGGCCGGGTCGCTGCCCGGGGCGGCTGTGACCCGGCCGGCCTCAACTCGGATAACCGCGAGCTGAAGGCAAGGTGCAAGCGTTCGCCTCGGCCTCTGTCCAACAGCTCTACGAGCTGTACGAGACCGCGGACGAGGAAAGAGAGTTCTACGCAATGGAAAACGGTCGCCCGGATGACCTCGAGCTCGTGGCGCCGGACGACGATGAGATGCGGCGATTGGAGGAGGTCTTCTCGCAACGGGAGAGTGCGCTGGTAAGCCAGGTCCGCGCCGAGTTGCGGATCGACCATCGCCTGTAGAAGGCCAACCGGAATACGCCCGAAGCGGCGCTGCCCAGCGGGAACGCGCACTCCGTGACCGCAATCGGTGCCTGCGGGGTGGCAGGTGGCGTGCCCGTTGCTCTCTGGTGAGGTCCGGTTTCGCCGTGTAGCGTGATCGTCAGATGCTCTGGCTCCCAGTGTCCGCCCGCGCCTTGGCGTGGGCGCTTTGCTGTGCGGTGCCGGAACCGGGGTGTCAATTACGGGTCCGCGCGGTGCGGGTCCGGTATCAACTGGAAGGCTCTCAGCATGGCCAGCGGAACCGTCAAGTGGTTCAACGCCGAAAAAGGCTTCGGCTTCATCTCCCAGGACGGCGGCGGGCCGGACGTCTTCGCGCACTACTCCAACATCAACGCCAACGGCTTCCGTGAGCTTCAGGAGGGCCAGAAGGTGACCTTCGACATCGGCCAGGGCCAGAAGGGCCCGCAGGCGGAGAACATCACTCCCGCCTGATCTGGCCTCGCGCGGCTGCAGGTCCCGGAACCCCTCCGGGACCTGCGCCGTGTCCGTACGGCTGTGACGAGGCTCGCTGTCGAAGTCTTGTGGGCCCCGCGATGGCGATCGTCAGCAGTCCTCAGCCGCGTACCGGCATTCGTCGGGGTGGTCCGTACAGGACCTGCCGCGTGGCACGGTCGGAGACTGTAAGCGGTCCGTTGTCGGTCAGTCCCGGCAGGCACCCTGGATGATCCGGTCGATGACGGCTGCGGCCCGCTCCGGTTGCTCCTTCAGCCACCTGCCTAGGTGGTCCTGGACGGCGTGACCGACGCAGTCGCGCACTTCGGAGTTGCCCAGCACGGCGCGTGTGGAGCCCTCGAACTCGGGACGGTCCAGCTTCACCGACACGACCGCCGTCAGGCCCTCGCCGATCCGATCGGCGTCAAAGTCGGGGTCCGTGGTTGCCAGCAGCCCCTGTTTCCGCGCGTACGCGGTGACCGCGGCCGTCATCCCGTCGCGGAAGCCCACCACGTGTGTGCCGTCGACGGTGGGCCGACTGTTGGCAAAGCTCCGGACCCGCTCCTCAGGGCAGCCGCACCAGCGGAAGGCCACCTCCATCACCCCCGCCATCCGAGGGTCCTCGCGCTCGAAGGAGATGGTGTCCATAGGGGCGGACGCCGCCGCGTGGCCGTCGAGGAGGGCGACGAAGTCCCGCGCCCCGCCCGGGAAACGGAGCCGCACCGAATGGGACTCATCCGGGCGGCGCAGGTCGGTCAGGGAGATCTCCAGGCCCTGGTTCAGGAAGACCAGTTCCCTCAAGCGCTCCTCCAGTCCGTCGAACGAGAACTCCGCGGCTCCGAAGATGTCGGCATCGGGCCAGAAGGCAATGGTGGTCCCGCTCCCGGTCGCCGTCCCCGCCTCGGTGAGCGGGGTGACGGCCACGCCGCGCGCGTACTCCTGCACCCAGCGGACTCCCTCGCGCCGCACCTCGGCCGTCATCCGCCGCGACAGGGCATTGACCACGGCGGGCCCCACACCGCAGAAGCCGAGCGTCACGTCATGGCGGCCTCCGGCTCCCGCCCCGACCTGCATTTGGGTGAGCAGGGCTTCGAGCCCGGGACCGCCGGCGCCCCCCGTCTCGTCGATGGGAACGCCCGGCCCGTCGTCGGCGACACACACGCCGCCGTCGGGCGTGAGCGTGATGTCAACGGAACCGGCGCGGCCAGCCAGAACCTCGTTCACCGCCCGGTCCGCGACCTCGAACACCATGTGGCGCAGGCCGCGTTCACTTGTCGAGCCGATGTACATTCCGGGCCGCTTTCGAACGGCTTCCCACCCCTGCAATACCTGGATGTGGCTGGCGTCGTACCTGGTGGCTTCCTCGCTCACGATGTCCCCTCCGATGGTGTCCAGCAGAACCTCCCAGGCTAGACGAGTCCCAGGAAAACACCAGGTAAGAGCCGTTTCCCCGATGTCGCGGGCGGGCGTGTGAGCGACTGGCCGGAGGCAGTCGGCCCAGGGGGCGCGCATCATCGCCGGAGTACGGCCGCGGCCCCGTCGAGGGCGTGAACGGCACCCTTACCAGCGGCCCCGAGGCCCCCGGTTTCGACTCCGGCAAGATCCTCCCCTGTCCGGCACCTCACACCGCGACATGGCCATGAACAACGGGTACGGCACCGAAAAGGCCATGGCCCTGAGCATGTTCATCGCCAAAATCCACGGCCTGGCCGTCGCCGAACACGCCCGCCACCAGGGCATCGCCGCCGCCCTGCTCAAACGGGCCGCTGGGCCATTGGCTGCGCGTCCATCTGCAGCCCACCGCGATCGCGCCATCCCGGCAGCGTAGTTCCCGAACGGGCGGGCACGCTTGGGGTTTTGGCAACACATGCACCCCGCCGACGGCCACGGGACATCACAGCCACCGCCTGGGGCAGGGCTAGCTCATACGGCATCCGGGATGAGGCCTGCTGGGGCGTTGGTCGTTGCCGCCCGCGAGGTGCAGGACTTGGCTCCGTGGAGCCGGTTGTCCGGATTCGGGGCGGGCAAGCAGGTCACGTCCGTCATGCCCGACCGGTCGGCGCCGCGAAGGCGCTGTTCCCAGAGGCGTCGGCAGGCGATGGCGATCTTGATGGCGTGCACGGGCAGTGCTGTGCCGGGCCGCAGCCAGAGGCGGGCGAAGTACATCGCCAGGTCTGCGGCACCATCGGCCATTCCCTGGCGCTCGGCGAGTTCCCGGGTGCGTTCGCGGATGTCCGCGGGGACTTCGCCAGTGCCGATCACCGCCGCTGCCGGTACCGGCAGGTGAACCACGGCGTCGGCGAGCTGCTGGCCCAGGACATTCGGATCGGTCCCGGGCACCGTGCTGACGGTGACGAGCAGCAGGACCTCGGCGGGGGCAGACGACTCCATAAAGACAGCCTATGAAGGCGGAACGCGGGGCGTGTCCCGAACGGGACCGCGGTTGCCTCACAGGAGGCAACCGCGCGGTCACTGCCCTGATTACCCGCCGAGCCCTGACGCGGGGAACTGCTGTGCCGGAACGTAGTGGCGGGCGAGGCCGGCATCTCGGTCATGGCGACGGTGGGCCTCGGGGTCGCCGTACTTCGCAAGAAGCCGACGGCCGGAGACGATGTCCCGGATGAAAGTGAGCAAGGTCTTCATGCGCGTTCTCCCCATAAGCGCTTGTGCCTGTCAGGGAGTGTGCGCCTGCTGCCCGGGGGGATACGCCTGATTTGAGCGAGCCTTGAGCCTGCAGTGACTGCCGAGCCGCCTAAGTCGGCCCCGCGGGGCCGGTGGCCGCGGCCCGCGCGGCGGCTGCCGCGTCCAGCAGGGACCAGCCGTCGATCTCCACCATCCTCCGCCCCTCCGGCTGCCACCCGCGGGTCGACGCCACGTCGAGCAGGGCTCGGACGGCGCCGGGTTCGTGCAGGTTCAGGTCGGCACCCCGAACGTACCCCACGTCTCCAGAACCCAGGGGAGCCCCGCCTGGGACGTACCGGCCTGGGCCCTGGGTGAAGACGATGCGCAGTGGGCCGCCAGTGCTGGCTGGCTGCGGGTACAGCGTGAGGGTCTGGCAGCATGACCGGCTGCCGTCCGTCACCATGTGGCTGTGACGGAGCGTCCACAGATACGCGCGCCCGTCGGCAATCAGCCGACGGGCCTTCTTCGGATTGCGGGGCATGGAACCCCAGGGTACGCAGCCTGATCCACAAGCCCCCAGCGGTGGCCAGACTTCGATGACACGAACAGGACGGCGGAACCGCGTGACGTCACGCGCGGCGAATTCCGTCCTCGGCCGTTTTGGGCATGCGCAACTCCCCCAGCGGCTCAACCGCGCTGGCGCGAGATGCGGACAGTTGCAGGCGGCCTCGGGCGGGACTGCGCTGTGCCGTCCTCCGTTCACGGCGGCGGTCTAGCCGAGGCTCAGCTTGCTGAGCGCTGTGGTCCAGTCGTTGGCGATGGCCTGCTGGGCGGCGGCGAGGCTGATTTTGCCGTTGCAGACCGCGGTGTGCAGCTTCGTCTCCACTCGGTCCTTTTTGTTGTTGACCCCGGAGCCTGGTGTGTGTCCTGGGTCGGCGGGTTCGACCCACAGGTTGCGGTAGTCATTGGGGTCGCCCCCGAGTTGGAGGCTGATCAGGTGGTCGTACTCGGCATCCGACAGACTGCTGGTGTAGCCGTAGGAGGCGGCGTTCAGTTGCTTTTCCTTGCGGGTGACCGACTCGGGAGGCCGGATGTCGCCGGTGTAGCCGCCCTTGCGGCAGATCGTGGACGTCAGGTTCGACTGGGTGACCGCCGGGGAGATCGCCCCCGGCGTGCACTTGGGGTCCTGCAGCGGCTCGCCGTTCTCGGTCCGGTAGTGGCAGCTGCCCGCCGCCGGCTGCTGTTGCACCGTGTACGTCTTCTGGGGGCCGGCACCGACCGGGATCTGCTGCCCCGGGGAAGCCGCGGGAACCGCTGTCCCCGACGGGCCGGCCGCTGTGTTCTGGCCCTTGCCGGAGGTGTCCGAGCCGGAGTGCGGCCCAGGAGCACAGCCGGCCAGCAGCAGGCAGGTGAGCAGCACGGGCGGGACGGCGCGGTGGATGGAACTCATGACGACCCTTCACTGGCGAGCAGATGATTGGCAGATGCTGCCCCGCTCAGGCGTCGAGCTACCGCATGGGGCGAGATAGACGGGCCTCGGACACCGCAATGGCCTGCGCCCGCCGCCTGCACGAGGCCCTGCCCCGGGAAGCGGTCTGGCCGCCGACGGCACCCCAGGTTCTTGTGGGCGCCGAGGTTCTGAGGAGCCTTGCGTCATGTACGCGCATCAGGTTGTTCAGCAGGCCGAACGAGGGCGGCGGCTGAGGCCCGGGCTACGAGTGTCGTCGTAGCGTCTACTTCAGTTTCACCGCGTCACCGGCCGACACGACCCGCGCGGTCGTCGTCGTACCGGGGAAGTACCAGCGCCAGCTGCCAGCCGAGGTGGCAGTGACCTTCGTGCTGAGCTTCCCGGAGGCGCCCGTCCGCACCGTCTTCACCGTGCGGTAATGGGCTGCGCCGGCCGCCTTGAACTGGAGCTTCACGTTCTGCCCGGTGAAACCGTAGTACTTCAGGTCCTCCCAGTTCGCCCGGGTCAGCTTGCCGGAGACGGTCAGCGCAGAGCCCTTGGCAACGGGCTCGGGTGAGGCGTCCGTGGTGAGCTTGGAGGCGCGCTTCATCTTGAACTCGGCGATGTCGTCGGCGATCCAGTAGTCACCGTCGTTCGCCTTGACGGTGGCATTGACCTGCCAGACGCCCGCGGTGTGGTCGACGTCCTCGGGCAGGCTGCCCGGGAGCCACTGCGGGGCGACCGTCATCGTGGCCGTGCACACCGAGGTGGTGGAGTTCTTCTTCACGCACTTGGTACTGGTCCAGTCGCTGAACCCCCAACCGTTGCTCTTGTTGAAGACGCTGACGTGCGACAGTCCCTTCACGCCCGAGTTGTCCCGGATGGTGATGGCGATCGGGTAGGTGACCCGCTGGGACGTGCCGATGATGACGTTCTTCCCGCCGTTGACGACGGCGTCCGTGACCCGGATGTCTCCCTTGCCCTCCGCGTGGGCCCCGGTTGCCGTGAGCAGCGTCAGAGCCGCGGCCCCGCCCGCCAGCGCCCATGCGGCTCTGACCGTTCTGGCCGTTCTGCTTTGCATGATCCCTCCCCTTGGGTGTGAGAGGAGAGGGTACACAGCGAGTGATCAAGGATGCGCAGGCGTTCCCTCGGGTGGGGGCAGGCCGTGCCGTGGTGGCTGCGGGCGAGCCGTGGGCCGGGGGTGGTGTGCGACATCCCGCGGTGCGCCACGAGGCGCCATGAAATCGAGTGAGGGTGAAAGGACCTCACCGCCGGTCAGTCGCAGCTGGCCGGTGAAGCTGGGGGCAGCCGAAGTGCGGAAACGCGCACAACGGTGAGAGCAGCCCCGACAACGTACGGGACGGGTCGGAACTGTCAGATGACCCGGGTCCGGCTAGCAGCGAGGAGAAGGTGTACGCGAGGAACCACTGTCCGAAGCCCTGTAACTGTCGCACTCGACTCAAACCTGACGGATACGGGTCGAGATGCAGCGCGTGACCGTCGCTCGTTTGGGTGGCGTTCAACTCCGAAGCCGGATCGCGGGTCTGGTGGGGAGGCCATGTTGAAAGCCTGCGGCGTAGGCATGGCGAGGCTGCCGGGGTATAGGTGGGCACCTCCCTCCTTGATCGATTTCGTGGTGAACGTGGGAACCATCCGCAGTCGCCCTTCCCGCTGGACAGCCAGTCCGGCGGCGGGCAGGTCCGTTGTCGACCGAGGGCTGTCGGATGGGGCGGAGGCCCCGTAGTAGTCGTGGGACTAACGACCCACCAAGGAGACCGGGAGAACCGGTCGCAGGGCCAAGGGGGCCAGCAAGCCAGCAGACGAAGTTACTGGAAGGTCAGGAGGCTATCGCCGGTGAATACCGACGAGCTTGAGCACGCCGCGTATCAGGCGGAGCGCAAGGTACTGAAGATCCAGACCAAGCTGCACTGTTGGGCCCGTGATGATCCTCATCGCAGGTTCGATGACCTCTTCAATCTCGTCGCCGATCCCGCCTTCCTTCTGGTGGCGTGGGATCGGGTGCGGGGCAACAAGGGTGCACGCACGGCCGGGGTGGACGGGCGCACAGCCCGTTCCGTCGAGGCCGGGCAGGGCGTCGAGGACTTCCTCGACGGGCTGCGGTCGCAGATCAAGGACCGTAGTTTCCAGCCGCTGCCGGTGCGGGAACGGATGATCCCCAAGGCGGGCGGCAAGCTGCGTCGTCTGGGGATCGCCACCGTGACCGACCGGGTGGTCCAGGCATCCTTGAAGCTGGTGCTGGAGCCGATTTTCGAGGCGGAGTTCCTCCCGTGCTCCTACGGGTTCCGCCCGAACCGTCGTGCTCATGACGCCGTGGCCGAGGTGCGTCACATGACGTCCCGCTCTTATGAGTGGGTCGTTGAGGGCGACATCAAAGCCTGCTTCGACGAAATCTCGCACCCGGCCCTGATGGACCGGGTGCGTAGGCGAGTTGGGGACAAACGCGTCCTGGCACTGGTGAAGGCGTTCCTCAAAGCGGGCATCCTCGGTGAGGACCGCGTGCTGCGAGAGACCAGCGCCGGAACCCCGCAGGGTTCGATCCTCTCGCCGCTGCTGAGCAACGTGGCCCTCTCGGTCCTGGACGAGCACATCGCCCAAGCCCCGGGAGGCCCCGGAGTCAGTGCGAGTGAGCGGGCCAAGCGTCGTCGTAAAGGTCTGCCCAACTACCGGCTCATCCGGTACGCGGACGACTGGTGCCTGGTCGTCTCAGGCACCCAAGCTGACGCTGAAGCCCTGCGCGAGGAGATCGCCGGTGTCCTCTCTACGATGGGCCTACGCCTGTCACCGGAGAAAACCCTGATCACCCACATCGACGGGGGCCTCGACTTCCTCGGCTGGCGCATCCAGCGCCACCGCAAGCGAGGCACGTCCAAGCAGTACGTCTACACCTACCCTGCACGCAAGGCCGTCCAGGCTGTGACGGGCAAGGTCAGGACAATCTGCCGACAGGTGGACACGAGCCAGCCGCTCGACGCCCTGTTGCGCCAGCTCAACCCGGCGCTCAAGGGCTGGTGCGTCTACTTCCGCCCCGGCGTGTCCAGCGCCGCCTTCGGCTACCTGAGCTTCTACACATGGCAACAGGTCGGTCGATGGCTGCGCCGCAAACACCGCCGGTCCAGTTGGAAGGACCTGCGCCGCCGCTACTACAAGGGCGGTGTGTGGTGGCCGGCCTCGGAGGAACGATCACTGTTCAACCCGGGGAAGGTAGGCACGACACGCTATCGATACCGGGGAGCGAAGATCCCAACTCCCTGGCCGGTCACGGGATGAGGACCCACGGAAGCCCATGACAGGGCTTGTGGAGCGCCCGGTGCCCGGAAACGGGCACGCCGGGTGCGGGAAGCGGTCCGGGGAAACGGACCGGTCGAAAGACCGGAACCGCGCCCCGGGCCGACTTCACAGTTCCTCTGAGCTCTGCTGAGTCCTTACCTCCGTGGCCAGGGTGTTCTGTCTCCTTGGGATGTTCTTCGAGCTTCTCTCGTCCACTTGTCGTGGAGCACTGCTTGCCATGCAGGTCACGGCCAGATGTTGTGTGTGACCGTGAGCTTCGCGAACGCTGTGTCGGCCGAGTGGAACTCGGTGTTCGCTACGTTCATTTCCCAGGTCATAGACCCTCTCCCGGACTTGAGGTTCCGGGCAGCGAAATCCGACCTACCTTCGTCGTCAGTGCTCAAGCAGCTCGTTCCCTCGTACAGGGTCAGCCACGGGGATATCTGGACCTCGCCGGAGGTCAACAGATCCGCAGTGACTCGCAGAACACCTCGGGCCTCCTCGCCGGCACACAACTCGAACTTCTTTTCACGGTGCCGCTTGCTATCCGTCAGATTGATTGTCGAGTGGAGAGTTGCATTCTCCTCATAGCTTTTCTCTGTCAAGAAATCGCAGCAGGCGAATGTCCTCATCGTCGCTGTGAGAGTGACGATGTGCGTTGTTTCGAGGGCGGCAGCGGGCTGTGACGTGGCAGCGAATGGAACGGCGGACAGCAGAGCGGCGGCTGTGACGTATCCAAGCTTCATGTTTCGAACCTCGCGGAAATCAGAGCCCGGCTCAATGAGCGGGCACCGCGTCGCGGACGAGGGCTTCGAAATGCCCCGTATCATCAGAGTCTCACCGCGGCAAAGCTGGTGCATCTCGGCACGACGGCCAAGTGGCAGCCAGGGCCCTACGGGTAGTTGAACGTTCGAGGAAGAGGCGGGCTTTTTCGGAGGGCGCACGTTCCTCGTACGGGTGCTACCGCCATGCGGAGAGCAGGCCGCGGGGCGGCGACTTCGGCGCGGTGTGCCCGAGGCCTGCGCGGGCCGTGGCGCGGCCGAGAGTGGTCAGCTTCACCCGCACGCGGGGCACCATGCCAATGAGGAGATGGACGTAGTCCTCCGTCACCTCGATCAGCGCGCGACGGCGCAGCGCGGCGAGGGATGATCCGGCGCCTTGGTCGTGCTCGTCCTGGCGGCGGAGTTCGTACTGGATGGCGGTGCGGCCCACGAGCTCCGTCGAGGCTTTGATGCTGAACGTCTGCCATCGCCATTCGATGGCCGGCGGGCCGTGGCCCCAGTCGAACGCGCCGCCCTTCTGGTTCGCCTCCGCGTTCTGGTCAGTGTGGTAGATGGCCGTGAGGTACATCTGCTGGCGGGCGTTCAGCTCGGCCCACAGGGCGGCCGGTTGGGGACGTGGCATGCCAGAACCCTAGCGGGGAGCACCGACAGTAGGACCGGAGTTTCGCCGCGTTCAGACCAATTCCGAAACGCCTGTGACTGGTGCCGCCGGGCGTCGGACTATCAGGGCCGTGGTGCCCACTGGTGCCCACTGAGGGGTCCCCCGACGTCCTTGCCGCGCCGGGCGGCCGGCCCCCGGACCCCCGCGCGTTGTGCGAGGTGGCGTTGGAGGTCGAGGTGGCGGAACTGGTAGACGGCTCCCGCTTGGCGTAGTACCCCGCGTCGTTCGTGGGCGTCCGCCAGGAAGCTCATGAAGCGCCAGGGCACGCGTCCCGTTGCAGCCAGTGCGGTCCGTGCCACCAGGAACTGCATCCACACCGAGCGGGCGAGTCCGAGCATGAGGCCGACCGGGAGCCCGAACGCGAGCGCGTACGCGATCGCTAGTCCGAGGTCGGACCAGATCCCGAAGGGACGCCCGAGCGCGGCCACGAAGGCAATCGTGAGCGTGCCCGTGATTCCGCCTGCGAGTGTGAGGGCCGAGAAGGTGCGCCGGTCCTGGGCCAGGACCGTGCCTGGTCCCACTGCTTTGTCCAGGTCAGGGTGCACGGACCTGAGCCCACCCAGGAGCCCGAACGGGAGCCCGCCGACGAGCCCGAACAGGAGCCCCACCCGGGGCCCGCCGAGAATCCCGAACACGATCCCGAACACAATCCCGAAGGCGAGCCACAGCGTGAGCCCGCACGTGCCCCAGGATTTCCCTTGCCAGCTCCAGCGGATTCCCGAACTCGGGCTGTCTCTTGCGGACGAGGTGATCACTGCAGTCGCTGCTGCGGACAAGAGCCCCGCCACGAGCCCATACCCGACCCCGAGCCCGCTCTCGCCCCTGCTCACGAGACCGATCGCGAGCCCGGCCATGAGCCCAGCCGTGAGCGCCATGAGCGCCCGTCCGTGGGGGAGAGCGCGGGGGAGTTGCCACCAGGCGATATTGGGGGTGCCTTTGAGGTGGCTTTGGAGGTGGTCGGCGAGGAAGGTCAGGGTGCGCTGGGCCTGTTGGGCGTTCCAAGGTGGGGGCTGGTCGGGGTGGGGGCGGTAGGCGGCGGGGATGAAGGCGGTGAACAGGTGGGTGTCGATGTCCTGGCGAGTGGGGAAGCGGGTCTGGTCGAGGAGTTCGTCGGGGTCGGACAGGCCGGATAGGTCTGAGAGGTGTTCGTCGGGGCGGGGGTTGTAGATGGTGCGGGCCAGGAACAGGCCGAGCGGGGTGCTCAGCGCCTGAGCGACAGGCGTGTCGGTGACCAGTGCAGCGGTGACGCGGTTCCAGCGGTTTGCGGCCTTGGTGCCGGGACCTCCGGCGTCGCGTTCCAGATAGGCGGCCGCCTTCGCGGGATCCAGCGAGAGGAGGCGGATGCCGGTGGCTCCGTTGAGGAGCACGGTCGCCCCTGCCGGTGTGGTCAGGGCGCTTCGGTACTCGGTGGTGCGGCTGGAGAGCACCAGGGGCTGCCGCGCCGGAAGTGCCTGGTTGATGGCGTGCAGGGCCCGGGCCCGCAGATTTTCGGGGAGTTCGTCCAGGCCGTCGAGGATGGGCAGGATCAGCCGCTGCGCCAGCAGGGCACGCGCCCGGGTGCCGGTGCCGGCCTGTGGGGGGTCGGCGGGGGCGAGGGCGCGTAGAGCGGGGTGGTCTTGGGCGAGTTCGTCGGCCATCCACGTGTACAGGTCCTGCCGGGCCGGGTCCCAGGAAGCCAGGGGGAAGAGGACCGGGACGGGACCGCCGGGCGGGCGGTGCTCGAGCAGGCCCAGCACGAGGCGGATCAGCAGCAAGGTCTTGCCCGCACCGGGTTCACCGAGGACCACCAGGCGGCGGGTGGGGACGCGCTCGAAGACCTCGGCGAGCTCTCCCCCCTTGCCGGCCAGCCCTGCCGGGCCGGCAGCCCACGCGGAGTCGACTCCGGGGCACTGGCCGGGCCAGTCCTCGGCCAGCTCCGTCAGCTGCGTCCACGATTCGACGAGGTCCGTGTCGGCCGCCTCCCATGCGACCGGCAGCGGGAGAGGGTCGTTCAGGCGGCGCAACCGAGCCTCGGCCTCCCACTGCTGGCGTACCCCCTGGGCGAGCTGGTCAGCCATGTCCCCCAGACGGGCGGGCACCGGCCCGGTCCTGCCGGAGCGGAGCACGGCGACTACTGCAGCGGGCAGCGCGAGCAGGGCAGTGAACGCGGAGACTACGGTGACCAGAACATCGACCTTGTGGTGGCGTGCGATGTACCACGTCAGGAAAGCCCCAACGAGGACGACGTAGAGCAGTCCGGCCCGCTTCGGTACACGTCTCACACAGTGATCATGCGGGACCCTGGGCCGTGTTCCCGGGATTTGAGTTCGCTGACGCCGCCGGACCGGTAGCGGCATGTGCCCGCCCGGCTCAGGGAGCTGGCAAGGCTTGCGCTGTTGGGCCGATTGCTCGGCCAGTGGGCGAGGGCGAGGTGACGGCGATGGACTGGTCACGCACGCCCATCGGCGAACCCGTACATGGGCAGGGGCGAGGCCCGGGGGTGCTGGGGCGCATCCGCTACTCTGCCGGACCCTCCTCAGCGTGCCGTACCGCCTTCTTCACCGACTGCTCCAGCTCATAGCGGTTGGCCCCGGTTTCCTCGGCGTGAGCGGTGATCGCCGCCTGCGCTGCTTCCGACGCCTCCCGCCAGCGGCGCCACTGCGCGTCGTACTCCTCGCCGGAGAGACCGGCCATGCGGGCACGCTCCGTCTCGGCGGCTCGCTCCAGCTCGATCAGGTTTTCGGGAATGTCTGCCACGGGTGCGGATCCTAAGCCGGTGGCGGGCCGCCGACAATCGGACTTGCCGTCCGACTGGGTAGAGTCGGGCCTCGCGCTACACAGGAGGCTCCAGCGCACGGCGGCGGGGCCGCTTGAACACTCGATCGCCGGACAGTCTCGTGGAGGTCGTTCCAGCCGTGTGGACCGAACTGGTCACCGCCCTGCCCGGTCCGGCAGTCGTCCAGCCGCCGGCCCCCGAGGCATCGCTGCTCAACTGCGCCACCGCGCTCGGGCATCCGCTGCCGGCGGACCTTGCCGCTCTCCTTCGGGAAAGCAACGGCATCGAGGGCGAGTACGGGGAGGGTCTCATCTGGCCGGCCGAGCGGATCGCCACTGAGAACACCACCCTTCGCAGGGATGAGCAGCTCGCCATGCTCTACATGCCCTTCGATCCGCTGCTGTTCTTCGCGGACGCGGGAAACGGAGACCTCTTCGCGCTCCTGCCCGGCCTCGACCGGCTCGATGTCTTTGCCTGGAATCACGAGGATGACAGCCGCACCTGGGTGGCTCCGAACCTGGCCACGTACCTCGAATGGTCGCTGACCGGGCGGATCGCTCTGTAAGGGCGCGGGGCTGGGGTGGCCTGCGCGTTGCCTCACCGGGTCCATGGATGCTGCCCGTGTAGGCGCGATGTGTTGGATACAGTGCTGGTTGATGGCCGTTGTTCGCCTCGGCCCGGCCCAGCTCTGAACCGGCCCGTGACCGGACGGAGTGCCCACGGCCCCAGGTGCTCTGCATCGACAGCGACGTCACTGCATCCTGCTCGCCAGTTCCGGCCGTGCACGTCTCCTACACCGACGCCACCTGGTACGCCGCCGACCGGGAGGCGGGCCGCCCGCCCGCCGACTCCCACGTGCTGGTCGCCGTCCTGCCGTACGGCGTCAACGAGACCCTGGGGACCACCCGTGACGGCACCGACCAGCGTCTGCTGCTGCACCCGTGGTCCGCGGACCCGATGGCGGTCGAACTCCTGTGCAGCCCCTACGAGATGCTGACGGACCACGACCAGGTGCGCGACGCGGCCGGCACCGTCTGGACCTACACCGGCCCGCTGGACTTCCACACGGCCGACCGGCACACGCCGCGCACCGAGGGCCCGGCGTGGCCGCTGACGCTCACCGAACGCTACGGGATGCAGCCGAAAACCGGCCGAGGCCGAGGCGGTGGCGGCCGCCACCGCGACCGGCTCCCACCAGCAGGAGCTGGACCGGTGGCGGCAGGCCTGCGGGGCCGACCTGGTCGAGTTCCCGACGTTTGAGGTTTCCGATTTCCTCACCCCGGCGCATAAGGCCATGCTTGCCCGGCAGGCCCGCCGGTCGGTCGAGGGCAAGACGCTCGAGGAGGTCGAGGAAGCGCGGGAGGGGGCGCGGCGGGTGTACCGGCTCGTCTCCAAGGTGGTGCTGGACGAGGAGGACCAGGCCCGTATGGAGGCCGCCGCCGTCGAGCTCGACACCCTGGACGAAGTACTGGAGGAGAGGCGCGCGAGCGGCGCCGAGCCGCGTCACTGACGGGCCGGCCGCAGCACATCCCGATGGCACCCGGCCGTACGACGAGCAAGGCGGTCACCCCGACACGGCATGGCCGTCCTTCTCGTTGGGTCCTGTGGTCGGCGACTACCGGCGCCGGGCTGTGCGGGGCTGCGGCCAAAAGGTGGCACCGACGGCGCGCCGCCGGTGGCTTCTGAGCCATGCACCGCGTTCCGGAGAGGCGCCCCCTGCGGCAACGAATACAGTCGTTGGATCGCCCTACGAGCCCAGGGAGTTGTCGTGACGCACCACCTCAAGCGCGGGCAGGTGTACGCGCCCTGTGGGCAGCCGGAGGAGACGGCCAGGTATGTGCGGATCGTGCGCCCGGGCGGCCGGCGTGTGCTGATCGCGGACGCTGCCACCGGCCGCCGTGAGCGCGAGGTCGACGTCAACCGGCTGCACGAGTACCCCGACCGCCGTGGTGTGCCGCGGCGCACCGGGTACGCCCTGGTGGAGACCCACGAGTGGCTGACGCACCTGACGGTCAGGGCCTTGCACGAGTACCCGTACACGATCTCGGGATCGTCGATCGACCAGGACGTACGCCGTGGTGGCTACGTGCGGCTGGAGCCGAACGTCTCCTTGGAGGCGGTGCGGATCCTGGTGGCCACGCTGGAGGCCGCGGACTGGACCGTGGAGCCGGCCACCATCGCCATCGACGAGCTGCGGGTGCGGTTTCGGGGGAAGGACCGCTGCCCGTCGATGCACGTCGTTCTCGACGAGGGACGGCAGTACTGCACACGGTGGCGCGACCACAGTGGCGAGCACCAGGACGACGAAACGCTGTACCAGTGGGATGACGACACCCCGCAGCCCCCGGCATGGTGGCTACCGGGCCAAACACAGCCTGAGCACGCGCCGACCAGAGCTCGACCAGCCCGGACCACCGGGCCGTTCGATGGCGGCCGCGGGGCTACGCCCCGCCCGGCCGGGTGAACACGGGGGTCACTGCGCCGGGGTGCTCTCGCAGTTGGGGCCTTTGCTGATTCAGGCTGCGCCGGCTCGCCGCCTGGACCGGACTCACGCCCGAAGGGTTCCGCCGTCGGGCCCGTGCACTGGGGGTGGAGCGGAAGAGGCCGCCGACCGTGGGCAGGCTCGCGCCGCGCCCGATGAGCAGTGAGGAGAAGACCGCATGAGCGAGCCGCAGGGTCGAGCCACCCACTACGAGATCACGCTCGTCCCGCGTGAGAGCGCCAACGGACGCTGGTACATCGTGCACGTCGCCAGCCACGGACACGGCAAGCGGATCGTCTACCGCGAACACTGCGAAGTGGGCGAGGTCAAGCCAGAGCTGCACTGCCTTGCGGCTGACGGAACGTGGTTCGTGCCCGAGGATCCGTCCTGGTTCAGCGCGTCCGCCTACGAGTTGCAGGAGGCGTTGCGGCTGGCCCGCGAAGCGGCTCCGAATGTAGTGGTTGCGGGTCGGAGCGCGGCGGAGGAAGCAGCCCGCGAGAGCGCGCGTCTGATGTTCAAGGACCATCCGGACCTCAATGGCGCGGGCCCGATGTGCCCTGGCGAGGAGCCCCACATGAGCGAGCTGCCTCTTCCATCAGGCGCAACCCGCTACCTGTGCCCGTTCGAATGCGGCTCCCTCAACTCGACTTCTTAACATGGCAGATGAGTGACCGGCGCGTGTTGGATGGGCAAGCTATTGGGCGCTGAACGGACGCCGCACTAGGTGCTCGGACAGCCCCCGGTGACGCGGTGGCCCAGGATCACTCGGTCGAGCGGTGGCCGGGCAGGACCGCAACGGATGTCTCCGCCGGACGGCGACGTCGCCGTTAACCCAACCGAGGCCGCCTCATCTGGGGGCGGCGTCGGTGGCGTCCTGGTCCGCCGATGCGAGGCCTTGGTGCCAGGCAGGGTCTCGCCGGGCACCGATTGCTGCTCCTACGGCACGGGTCCTGCCGTGGCGGTGCGAATCGTGGCACATGCCTCGAACAGAACGCCCCACACGGCATCAACCATCACCGGCGAACGCGCCGCTTGAGCCTGCACGAACTCCGGCACGGCTTGAGGGCTCAACGTCCAGATACGCATGAACTGCTGAGCCAGAGGTATCCCCTCTGCGAACCGGGCGTTGGAAGACTTCGCCTCTGCCTTGGAGGCAGGTAGACCGATCTCCTCGCGCACCGCCGTGTAAGCCTCCAGGTCGCCTGGCAGTTCCGTACCACTCCCCACGAGAAGGTGAAGCCTCGGAACGCGCTTTACATCACGAGCGGCTGCGGGACACTCCCGCGACAGAAGCCGGGCAAAGGCAAAGGCCAGGTGGATGTTGCCCAAACCGCGCTGCTGCTGGTCCAGCTCCCGCAGTACCGGCGCCGCCATTGCGCTGGCGATCGCGGATGGATCCTGTGACTGGTAGGCACTGAGCAGCCACTCCGTCACCTCCGCCACCGCTTCGTGGGTCGGCATGGGCTCGGTCATGGCCTCACCCTATCGACTGCCACTCACTGCGGTGTCAGCTGCAGAGAGCCCCTGGCGTGACCTCGCTGTGAGGCGACGGGGGCAGCCGCGCGGCCGGAGGCGCCGTCGGCCACCCGCGGTGATGGAGGGCAGGCGTGCGTGGTCACCCGACCCCGCGATCTGAATCGCGCCTTCTCACGGATCAGGCTCCATCTTCACGCTGTTCACGGACTGTCCCCTGCCTCGTATCTGGTTCTGGCCCTGAGCTGTGTCCCGCGCCGGGAGGCCGGCGCTGTCGGAGGGGAGGAGGTCACGTGCCGAGCCGCGCTGTTGTACACAGCTCTGATGGATCCTGGGCGCGCGGGTTGCGGGCGAGCAAGTTGAGGGCTTGTTTGGGGCAGGACGCCCTCCCGCACTACTCCGACGACATCGGTTACCGGCTTACGGAGGACGTCTCCAGCGACTGGAGTGAATTCCAGCGTCGCTGGTGGTGACGGGCTCGTGCGGCTTCCACAGCGGGGCCTCCCGGTAGGGGTGGCCTTGGCCGAGGACCTCCGCACCCAGATCGACTGATCGGGTAGAAGGCCATGCGTCAACCGGTCTGCCGCGCGGGAGCATCTGCGGCGCGTGCCTCTTCGTGGCGGAGCTCGGCCGCCGCTCGCTTCCCCGTCTGCCGGAGCAGCCCGATCGGGTCGGAACTGCCTATCGCGTTTACGCTGACCACGACGGTGCCCACGCGAATCAGCTCCGTAGCCCATGGCTGGGCCTTGCCGCCATTCAGTCTCCACGATTCCTGGAACGCTGTGGAGTCGTCGCCTGTGCGCGGGATCGGCAGACTGGCTATCTCCTCGAAGGAGAAGGTGTAGCTGTGGAGCCGGTAGCGAAGGTTAGAGCAGTGCCTGATGGACGTCCGGGCGTCGTTGATGACTCGCTCAGCCTCCCGGGCACTGGAGTAACTGATCGCCGTGCTCACCAACTGGACCGTACGGTCAGTGGTGGTGAGGGTGTATCCCCTGTCGACCTCGTGCAGCCCGTGATAGTAGGAGCCGCTCGTTAGTTGGGCGTTGAGGAAGGTCGTGCACTCGGGGCCGCCCGCATCCGCCTTGTACCTGGTGCTCAGCACACCTGTGTGGTCGTTCCTAGGCGCGCGTTTGAGCAGCGGGAACTCTGTGTCGGAGAAGGCGACCACCTTGAGCTGCTTCTCGCTCAGGACCACGGCCTGCGTCCTGGGGTCGAGTCTCGCAGCCTTGCCCTTCGGCTGTCCCTCGGAATGCGACACCACGGAGTGGACCTTCGCCCCAGACCCGCCACACGCAGCCGTGACGCCCAGTGACATGGTTATTGCCACGGCACACACCGTGCGTCGGACCGCGTTCATGTGTACCCCCTGTGATCCAACCTGCCGGCAGCGGAATATAGCAGCGCTCAGGCTCTCACTTGGTATGTCCGGCGGGGCGATCCGATGTCGCCGCTGCGTTGGAATGTGAACGCTCCGCAGCGGAGCGGACGCCGGGGCCAGCAGGCCCGCGCCGACCAGCACGGCCGCGCACACCAACGCCGTGGGCTGCCCGGTCGGAAGCGCGCAGGTTCTAAGCGCGGGCAGGTCGCTGGCGACCATCGTGCCCTGTCACCGCGCCTGGGGGCCTGATGCGCGCCCGCTCGTCCGCAGGTGCTCCATCGCCTGCTGTGCCTGCTGTGCCTGCTGGGGCGTAGCGGGAGCCTCGGTCGCTATTGCCGGAGGCGACGGCTGGGCAATGCGCTCGGCGACTTCCTGGATGAGCCTGTCGGCCAGGGCGCGGATCCGCTCTCCCTGAGCGGCATGAGCTGGTCCAGCCTGGGGGACAGGAGCCGGAGCGGCGGGGCGCAACTCCCCGAGCTCGTCGTAGCGAGCCCGGTACTCGGGGGTGGCGTCGAGCGGGCCCAGAGGTGGAAGCGACGCCGCCACAGGCGTGTGGAAAGCGGCGCTGTGCAGGTTCCACGAGCGGATGGGTGTGCGCCAGGACAGACCACTCAGCCGCACAGGGATGTCGGCCGCATCGGTGTAGTACACATGGCTGCCAGCTGCGATGTACCCCGGCACCGTGTCGCCGTCGAGGGGCAGAGCGTGGAAGGCGACATGGGTGGAAGGCCGGGGAGGCCTGTCGAGTTGGAAGGCCTCGGCATGGGCTGCGTCGGCAAGAGCGGCGCCGAGGGTGGTGTTCCAGAAGCCGGTGAAGTCCTCGACCGTGCCCGCGCGCGGAAGGTTTCCATGCCGGATGTGCTGCAGCAGGGCGTCGGCCCGCGCAGCGATGGCACGGGTGTCGTCGTGGACGAAGCGGTGTAGCCCGGGCGGCAGATACAGCAACTGGCTGCCGTACAACGGCTGGGCGGTCGGATCGGTGTAGCTGGTGGTGGCCTCGCGGAAGTGCTTGGCGTACTGCTGGGCTTCGGCCTCGGTGCGCTCGCCGTAGCGGTACTCGGCATCGCGGTGCCCGCGTACGCCCGTGGTGCGGTTGCGGGCGGCGTTGTCGGCTTTGTCGGCCATGACGTGCCGGGCATCGAAGTACTCGGCCCACTCCTGAGGCGGGCGATTGTGGATGTTGCGCTCGGGAGCTGGCTCGCTGTAGCGGTCCCACCACACAATGCCGTCCGGCTCACGTCGGGTGCCGTGATCGATCCAGGCGGTGGGGTAGGAGGCGTAGAGGGCATCCATGAGAACCGAGGCCAAGCCCTGGCCGCGGTGGGCGGGCGACACCTCGAGCAGGAAAACGGACAAGGCCTGTCCGTCAGGATGCACGAAGAAGTCCAAGTGCCCGGCCATGTCCCCTCCCACCATCGCGATCAGGCGTTGCCCTGACCAGGAGCTACCGAGGTCGTACTTGTAACTGGCCTTCCACAAGGACAGCCCTGCTTCTGGTAGTCGAGCCTCAGCCAACCCCGTCACGGCCCCCGCTCCCGTCCTTGGCCGTCACCGCGGGGAGCGGCAGGACGGAGATCACCCGGCTGCGTGCTTCCTGCACGCCAGGAAGGATGCGCAACGCCGCGGTCGTCGTGGCCTCAAGCCGTTCAACGCTTGGAGCCGCAGGCAGGCCAGGCCAGGTGCCGGTGTCCACGTCGAGGACCGCCTGCACGGTGACCGCGGCCGCGCGTGTGGGAACCGGCGTTTCCGGACCATGAGCGCGGACTTGGACCAGGGCTGTGACCAGGCCACGCGGATCGGGCTGGGAGCGGGTGTCGAACACGATCTCCCCGATACTGCCGATCAAGGCGACAAGGCGGCTGATCTGGTCGGGGGCACCCGTCAGCTCGATCCGTGTGGACGACTGGCCGGAGGCGGAGGAGGCACGCATGAACAGTCCTTCATTGTGTGGGTTGGAGACGAGGATCAGGAAGCAGTGTCCCAACGGACCGGCCTCCGGTGGGGAACGACGTTCCAGCCGTGCCCAGGCTGGCGCGGGCAGGGCCTCTGCCGAGACCAGAGATCGCGCGACGGGCCCCAACGACGTGAGGGGGTCGTCAGGCGGGCGGGCCCAACGGGCATTGCCCGTTGGGCGGGCCGAGGGATTAGTCGTAAGCGGTGCACGACCGCGACGTCGTGGCCGAGGACGACCGCGATGGTTCTGAAGGTCTGCCCGCCATCCCGCCTTCGCACGATCTCCCGCTCATCGGACCCGGATAGCTCGATGAGGAGGGCCGCTCCCTTCTCGATCACGCGATCGATGGCCTCGCTCTTTGCGTTGCTGTGCCCGATGTTGATGAAAGTGCTGCAGTGTCACCGACCCGCTTGCCCGGCCGAGCGCCGTAGGCGCAGGGAGTGCGGGGTCGGACGTGAGGTCGGGAGGACGCCGGCCACGATCAGGCGGGGGATTTCGGTGGCACTACGGGCGTGCCTGATGATCCAGATGCTGTCTTCGATGTCGCGGTAGCCACCGGAGTGGTCGCTGGCGTCGCCGACGAGGAGTAGAGCGAAAGGCGGTCCAGTGGCGGTGTAGTTCGCAGCCTGGGCGAGGTAGTCCCGCTCGACGGTTTGCTGGGTCTTCCACTGCGTGGTGCGCCACTTGATTTCGGCGACGAAACGGCTGCCGGGCTCCGGAGTGTAGATGACGTCGGCGCGCCCGCCGGCGACGTCCCACTTCTCCCGCTCCACGGTGCCTGGTGGGAAGAGAGGACTGAGGTGCTGGTGGAAGTCGTCCTGAAGGTTCTTCTCATTCCAGGGGACGACGGTGCCGTCGGCGTCCTTGCGCGCCGGCCCGAGGTAGACGGTGCGCTCACCGTAGAGGTTGGCTTGGGCGTCGAATCGGTCGTAGAGGAAACGCAGGAAGTGCTCCAGCAGGGGGGTGAAGTAGTGGCTGTCGCTCGGCTTCCAGGCCGGGCTGGTCTTCAGGATGTCGAGCAGGGTCTCCAGGTGGGTGTCCACGCGGGCGTTGCCGGTGGGGGTGTAGCCCCTGGCGAGTTGGTGCGCGAGCTGCTCGAGCCGGTCGAGCTGGTGAGGGTCGAGGTCGTCGCGCAGGCCAGTGGCGTCAGACTGAAAGAGCGCGGCAAGCGCGGGACGGCCCTCCAGGGCTTTTCCCGGCACCGCCTCCTGCCGTGCCGCTTCACCAGCCGACTGCTGGCGCCGTTGGCGCACAGCGTCGTACAGCGTTTGGGCGTCCGGATGATCGGTGAACTGGGGGTCGTGGGAGAGGGCTTGCTCCAGCTGGTGCAGCAGGCCTTGGCTGCGCACGAACGGCGCCTCCACGGCCGGGCTGATCAGTGCCGTGAGCCCTGGGGAGTCATTGGCGGGGGCGTGGATGCTGCGGCTGGCGAGGTAGATCTGCAGGAGGTCGCTCAGGGCGTCGGCGGGGTTGTACCAGCTGGGCTGGTCCAGGTGTGTCTGTGCGGCATTGAGGGTGGTGACGAGCTTCGACCAGGCGCTTTGGGTCAGGCCGCGGGCGCTGAGCCAGTCGAGCTGGTGCATGCGGCCGGTCCAGGCGGCGAGGTGCGCGGTCGTGGTGTCCAGCTGGTCGGCTGCGTCGGTGAGCCGTTGCCGGGCGCTGTTGTCACCCGTCGGGTTCTGTTCGAGGTCGGCGAAGGCGAGGACGGCTTCGATGGCGGCGGCGTGGGCGCGGGCGTCCAGGCGTGCCTCGTGGGTGCGGTCGAGCTCGGCGAATCGCATCAGGGCTCGCCGCAGTTGCTCGTCGGCGGTGGTGCGGTCGGCGGCCTCCAGAGCTGTTCGCTCGTCGGCCAGGGCAAGTTCGAAGCTCGCGTCGGCTCGGGTCGCCGGGTTCAGGTCGGGCTGATTCTCCAGCGCGCTGAGGACGTCGAGGAGGTGGTCGGTGTCGGCGAAGTGGTCGCGGGCGATGCCGATCAGGATCGGCAGCCGTTCCAGGGCCTCGGCAGGCTCACTGCCGGTGATCTCGGCGAGCAGCGCGAGCAGACGGTGCGGGGAGCCACCCGCTACCGCCAGGCGCAGCAGGCCGGCGATCGCCGGCTGGGCTAGCGCGGCGCCGCAGTCGCCGGCGAGCGCGTCCTCGGCAAGCGTGGCCAGATCTCGTACCGTTCGGTTGCCCAGGCGGGCGGCCAGCTGCGGCCGGGTGCACACGACGTCGAGCGCGTCGGCGAGGACCCACGCCGAGTGAGGGTGGCGCAGGCCCCGGGCCGCAGCCGCGAGCAGGGGAGCGGCGTGGTCGGCCGGGATAGTGTCGAGGTCGTGGGCCAGAGCGGTGAGAAGGTAGGGCAGTTGAGGCCCGGCGGCCAGCGTGTCCGCCCCAGCCAGGACGGCGTCTGCTCCGCCGAGGTTCTCCAGGCGGGGTCCGGCGTCCAGTTCTTCATCGCTCGCCCGGCTGGCCCACTCCTGGAGGGCCTGGTCCACGCTCGGAGCCACTGTCCTCTCCTCTCTGCTGGGCCGCACCGGAAGCGAGCAGCTTAGAACAGGTGTTCACTATCGTGGGTGATGAGGTGGTCTGCAGGCAGATCGTCGACGAGTTCGGGCTGGGCGGTGGTCAGCACGACCTGTAGGTCCGGGAGGTCCTTGGTGATGGCCTGCAGCTCGGCGATCAGGGTTCGGGCCGGTACCTCGGTGACCTCCTCGGCGGCGACGGAGTCAATCAGTAGCAGACCGGGATGGGCGGCCACGCCGCGGTCCGCCCCGACACGCAGCAGCGCGATGACCGTGGCGATCCGCATGCGCAGCCGGTCACCGCGGCTGAGGCGTTTGAACGGGGTCTTCACCCCCGCCTTAACGGCGTTGACCCGGCCTGATCGGTCGAGCCGGACGCTGTCGAGGTTCTGCACCCCGAACCGGGCCGCCAGCTCAACGATCTGGGTATTCATCGCCGGGAAAAGCCGCTTGGCGGCCGCGTCGACGGCCTCTCGTACGGCCTCGGTCACGGCCTCCAGGACCTGGGCGGACACGGGAACGGGCGGCTCTTCCGGTCCGGAGCCGGTAGCGGCGAGGCGTCCTTCCAAGCCGGCCACCTGAAGCTCCAGCTGGCGAAGGCGCTCATGGTTCTGCGACGTCGCCAGCGCCGTCTGCAGCGCGGCCGCGGCCGCCTGCTGCTCGGCGAGCGCGGTGTTCACCGCGGCCGCCGCGGCATCGCGCTGCCGACTCGCCGCGTCCTCCGCCTCCCGCGCGCTCTCGCGCTGCTGCTCCAAGTCCTGCAGCAGCACTTCGGCGGTTTCTTCGTCGACCTCGGGCAGTGGCCGGGTGCACACGGCACAGGAGGCGTCCTCGCGCTCCTGCTGGCGGCGGTCCCGATCGAGAGGCTCCTCGCATCGCGGACAACAGACCGGATCGAGTCGGCCCAGCACCCGCCGCGCCTGCCAGGTCTCACGGGCGTCCAGCAGCGCCTGGTCGGCGCGCACCCGCGCCGTGCTCATCTCGGTCAGACTCTGTTCGGCCTCGTGGAGCACACTCTGCGCGTCCCGAAGCCTTGCTGCGGTCTGGTCGGCGGCCTGGAGCAAGGGGGACACATCCCTGCTCGCCACGTCCCGAAGTTCGGCGATCTGCTGGGAAAGCTGTTCCAGTTGCTGCTGCCATGCGGTTCGCTCGGCCTGGCGGGCGGCGGTATCTCCTTCCGCACGGCGCTTTCCTTGCGCGAGAGTCTTGCGCTCGCGCTTGTCGGCGACCGACAGCTGGGTGAGCACGGTGCTGTAGGGGATGTCAACGAAGAGCTCCATGAGCCGGGCGGACAGGCCCACGGCGTTGACATCCCCGAGAAGGATCTCGTCGCCCCCCCGGGTTGAGATAGCACGCTCCGAAGTACGAGGCCCACCCATGGACCTGGGGTGCGCCTTCGCCGTCGGCGCCGCCGCCGGCCTGCCACAGGCTGGTATGCCCCATCCGCAGCGCGTCGAGGAAGAAGGCACCGATGTTGCGGTCGACCTCGTCGGCTCCGGAAGCCTGCTCCACCAGGCGCAGGCCGTCCCCACCGTCGCCCGCGGCCAGCAATTGCTCCACGGTGTCCGCGGTGAGGATCCGCCCGGTCAGCGCGGGATGAGCGCCAGGATCGACATCCAGAACAATCCGGATGGGGCGTCCGGCCACCGCGACATCCATGCTCAGGTGACGCACCCAGGAGCGGACGTCCAAAGGCAGATCGCGAGGTTCTCCACGAAGCGGCCAGACCAGGAATTCCAGCAGGCTCGTCTTCCCCGCGCTGTTGTCGGGGTGAACGATCGCCCACACGCCAGCCGAAAAGTCCCGCGCCACGCTGAAGGGTTCGCCCGAGCGCTTCACCCCTCGGACCCGAAGGCGCAGCATCCGCAGTCGGCGGTCGGCCGCTGCCGGACTCTTCAAGGTGATGTTGGCCTCCGCGAGCGACCGCTCCACCTGCTCCGCGGTCAGTCCCAGCTTCGCGGCGACACTCTGAAGAATGTCGACGGCCCGCGGGACCTGGGGGACCTGCGCGGTGGTTGTCTCGGGCGACGCGGTCACGAGGCCTCCTGGACGACGTCGGACACCGGCACCTGGGCGGCAGCCTTCAGCTGACGCAACCGTGCGCGGGCCTGCTCGGTGATCGGCGAGATGTACTGCCTCCATGGGGTGTCGGCGTAGTCGCTCAACAGGTACTGCCGGTTCTTGATCTGCGTACCGCCGAGCCCGTCGACCAGCGCCACGACCAGCTGGGTGCGCTTGGCATACCACTCCAGCGCCGGGGCGTCCTGCACCAGCGACCGGGCCACCTCACGGCCGTGTTCAAGGAGGAAGTAGACGTGCTCGACGACGCGGTTCTGGCCGCTCCGGCCAAGCACTTGCGTTTTGCGGATCAGCCCGCGCTCCACCAGCGGAGCCAGAGCGTCATCCAACTCCTCGAAGGCACCGAACTTATGACGCAGCATCGGAAAGCGCCTCAGGTCCGGCTCCTCCGAGTCCAGGATGTCTGAGGCGAGACTGAGCAGTCCCGTCTCATCCGGAGCTGTCTCGTACTCGTTCATGAGCTCGAAGGCCAGATAGTCCGGGTAGCGCACCCAGAAATCCAGCTTCTGCAGGCGAACCTGTGTGTGGACCACGCCCGCAGTCGCTGCGGGCACATCCTCGTCCTCGGCCGGCGGCTTGGCGGCCGCGTCGATCAGCAACAACAGCCGGACAGAGTCCTGCCAGCGACTTGCCCTGCGTACCGCTAAGGGTGCGACCATCGTGCTCCTTCACACCAGCCGTCCGCTCCGTCACCAGGTGCCATCCTGGCAGGTGGACGGCCCGGCAGACCAGATGCCGGCAACGGTATTCACCGCCATCCGTCCCCGTTGACGACCGCAGAAGGTCATCCCGCACACGAGACTGACCCCAGCGGGCCGGGCCTGGGACCTACTGACGTGTACCGCGTGGGCCGGCGCAGAGACAAGCACGATCACCGAAGGTGTACCAGCACCTCGGCGAACGGCGCTGCGCCTTGCGTCCGCATCCCCCGCCCGGCAGAGCCACTGCCCTTCCGGAGTCCGGCCCGCATGCACATCGGGGCGATGCCCGGCCGTGCGCGCACACATCCGGCCCTGGGCCCCGTGCCGGACGCCGCCTCGCCAGCGTGTTGATGTCCAGCTTTTAGGCCGCAAAGACGTTCCGTCGGAGCTCCGCCCGGTGGAGTAGTCGCCGTGCGGCCCGTGTGCGCGGCGTACAGGATCGGCTCATGAGCGTGCTGTGGTCCGGGCATACCACCCGCGGGCTGGTGAGCGTGCTGGTGAGGCTCTACACGGGCATCGAGGAGGTGCGGCCGCGTCTTCACCGCGTGCACGCTGCCGACATGGGTTCTCTGGGGGAGAAGACGATAACGAACGCAACAAGTGTGGCGCCATCGCTGGTTCGGGCGATACCTGCACGAGTGCCGCCCGGTGTGCGACATCCCGTGTGGTTCGTAGCCGCGTTCACGGCATGGTAGGGCCAGGCTCGGACCCTGAACCGGCGCCGTACTCCGGGTCGGAGTCTCGGCCGGGCTCCGGGCCGGGATGAGGTCCGGCCTCCGGCCGGGCCCCGGCTCCGTACCGGGCTGTGGGCCCCGGTCCGCTGGCAGCCGCCTTGCCGCTTCGGCGGTTCTCCAGCACGCCCGCAGTGACGGCGAAAGCAACAGTGGCGAGGGCGAAGACGAGTCCCAGCCAAAGCCCGACGTCGGTGCTGACGCTCCCCCCACCCATCTGTTCGTTAACGTCGATCAAGTCCTGCACGTCTCCAGCCTTCACGACGTACAGGACCAGGATGACGACGGCCGGAACCAGCGTCAGGAGGCTGAGCAGCGCACGCTTCCCGGGCTCAAAGGCCAGGGCGGCGGCCACCAGACCGAACAGGGCTAGCACCGACACGATGATGAGGGCGGGAGCGGCTACCTGCATACCCGTACCGAACGCGTCCGACTCCAAGTACTCCCCGGAGACCCAGGGTGTGAAGAGCATGATGAAGCTCAGAAACCCAGCGACGGCGGTGGCGAGCAACGGCCAGTCACGGGCGACGTTCACCCGGAACGGCAGGTGCCGGGTCAGGGAGCCTCCCCCCGCGGCGTAGCCAGGCCGGTTCACTTGAGCGCACATCTCGATCACCTGCCCCGGACCCTCGGCTCGTACGGCAGCCCATCAGGCCGCAACTCCAGGCCATCACAGACGGCGCTGTCCTGCATCTCCACGCACGCCGTCCGGACCGTTCTGCCGGGATGCACGCCTGTCGGCCCTGTGATAGCCCTGGAATGGGCGAGGAGTGCGAGCCACGCAGAAGGACTGATGCAATGGCAGCACATGTCGGACGGTTGCGGAAGTACGGGGGTCGGCTCACCGAACCGTGCGCAGCGGTACTGGTCGCTGTCCTGTTCGCCGCCGGGTGCGGGCCCGGAGGCGACGCGGGACGAACGGTCGTGGCCTCCACGGACGCGCCGGGCGCGAACGAGCCGTCGCCGCAGTACTTGCAAGATCTGACACCGGTCGCCTCGTCGAGCGGGGTGCAGACCGGATCGGCCGAGGTAGATGGGAAAACCTACGCGCGCAGCGTGTTCCTTGCCCTGGACAGATCCGCGGTGCCCGAGAGCGACGCCGAGTACAACCTCGGTCGGCACTGGCAGACCCTGGACGCCGCGATCGGTCTGCGGGACGACTCCCCAGCCGAGTGCCGGGTGACGTTCGAGGTTCTCGCCGACGGGAAGTCGGCCAGCAGCACCACGCTTCACCTGGGCGAGTCCCGGGACCTCCGACTGGGCGTCGCACACGTGCTTCGCCTGAAGCTCGTGGTCACATACGTGGCGACGGCGGACGTGAGCAGCTACTGCTACGCCGTCTGGGGTGACGCACACCTTGTCGCGCAGGCAACAACGCAGTGACGGACGCACTATGAACCGGACCGTGCACGCAAACCCCGCCCGGCGCGGGAGGCGCACCAGACACCCGGACCGGCGCCCGACGCGGTGTGCCCTCGGGCCCCTAGCTCTGGCGTTCACCCTGCTCGTGCTCCCCGTCGGCTGCACCACTCACGCAACCCCGACCAGTTCCACGCCGCCCGCCCTGGCCTGTCTCCATGAGGAGCCAGCACCCTCCGACACGCACGACACATGGACCCAGGCCACCCCCACCATGACGAAGCGCTATCTGCTGGCGGCGACGACCGGCTGCGACGGACGGATCTACACGTTCGGCGGTGAGGAGGAGCGAAGCACTTCCGCCACCGGCCCTTCGAACACCGAGGTGACGGGCGACGCCGAGGTGTACGACCCGACCGCACAGACCTGGTCATCCCTCACGCCCATGCGCGTGCCGCGGGCGGGTCTGTGCGCCGCAACAGCCGGTGACGGCACGATCTACACCATCGGCGGATCGACGAACGAGGCGGACGAGTCCCACGGGTGGTCGACCGTCGAGGTCTACGACCCAGGCGCGGGCACGTGGAGCCAGGGTGTTTCCCCGCCGATACCGCTGGGCGACTGTAGCGCGACACTGGGCGCAGACGGCAAGATCTACGTCTCGGGCGCCGGCGTCCTGGAAGTGCTCGACCCGTCCAGCAACACCTGGCAGACGGCCCCGCCCGCGCCGAAGCCCCGCAGCCGAGGAGTCATGGCGACCGGAGCGGATGGCAAGATCTACCTGATGGGCGGCTTCGACGCGACGACGAACGCCGGGCCCGTGACCACCGCTCAGAGCTATGACCCCGCCACCAAGCAATGGAGCGACCTGCCCGCCATGCCGAGCCCCTTGGGGCAGACCGCGGGTGTTGCTGGCTCCGACGGAAGGATATACGTGCTCGGCGGCAGTCCGGACTTCGCGAGCCAGAGTGCCGCTGTGTACATCTACACCCCCCGGACCAACTCATGGGGCGCTGGCGCCGACATGCCCACCGCACGCTCCTCGCATACCGCGGCCGTCGGTGCGGACGGCAGAATGTATGTGATCGGCGGGGACACGGGCTCCACGCAGGAGATGTCGGGGACGACGGACGTGGTGGAGGTTTACTCGCCGTGACGCTCAGGCGTCCTTCATTTTCCTGCCGCTGACGGCCCAGCCCCTCGATGTCCAGCTGCACCACGTTTCCGGCCCGCAGATACGGCTCGGGCTCGGGCCGCGAGCACCGACGAGTCCGGCGGACTCTAGCCGATCGCACGCTGCGGCAGGCAGGAACATCGCCACGAGTTCCTCGTCCGAGGCCCGGTCGACATCCGCCTGCGGCTCCTGCAGCCGATGCCGTGCCTGCAGCCGGTAATACAGGCCGGTGTCCTCGCCCTTGGCCTCCTCCGGAAGGTCCCGGCTGTCCGCGAGCTCGTAGATCTGCCCCAGCACCGACCGGGGCGCCGCATCCGCCGACACCGCGTACGACAACAGCCCCCACACATCGGCCACCACTCCATTGACCGGCCGCTCACCCCGCACCGGCCGCATCCCCGGGCCACAGGCCATCGGTCCCGGCTCGTCATCCAGGCGCGACGGCGTGTAGCGCAACCACACCATGAACAGCCCCATGTCCCGGGCCGCCTCCGGCCGCTCCCGCCCGGTCACCAGCTGAAGTAGAACGCCGCCCCACCGGCGTAGGACCGCGTCGTCAATTCCGCCCGGCTCCGCCCGAAGCGAAGAAGCCGCAGCCACTGATCAGCAACAGGAACCACCCGAAACTCGTCGTTCAGGACTGTCCAGTACCGCGTGCCCGAAGGCAGATCCACAGGGAACCCCCGCATGCGCAACTCCACTGACGTAATGGCCGATACAACAACCCGCCACAGAGCCACACCCCCCAAGAACGAGACTCAGGCGATCAACGAACCCCTCCCGTATGACGTCACACCACACCGTCTCTCGCCCCAGATGACGGAGGTTCCAGGTGCGTCGCTTGTGACTGAGGCGCATGCTGGTTGGAGGAGCATGCCGCCGCACCATGAGGGATCTACCTACCGGCCTCGTGCGTCAAGCTGGGTCCCCGACAGGCAAACTCAAGTGAATCGGTAGATCTTCCCCTTCGGGTGCGCCAGTACGCGGTATCCAGCGGAACTCCGGTCATCTCACCCGAGGCCAGCGTTATACGGGACAGCCTCTTGGGGAGGAGCGCATGTGCCGATTTGCTAGGCCCGGCCGCCGACATGTCCATGGGGTAGAAGGCGTCGTGAGGCGCATCCATACCCCTTTGGGTACCCGAAGGTTCCTGATCACCCTCTGCAGTGCGCTGGCGATGGCAGTGGTGCCCAGCGTCAGCGCCATCGCCGCGCCCGAAAGTCCCTCACAAACGCAGCAAGACTGCCCCAATGTTGCCTTCATCGGCGTGTATGGAACCAATGAAATCGAGGGCGGCTCGGAAATCAAGGGCAGCTCGCATGTGATTAACGAAACGTTTGATGTCCTCGCAGGGGAGGCGGAAAAGGCGAACATTGATTACGGAAAGATCGTACCAGAAGATTACCTTGATCCTGCCAAGTTGTACGCCAAACTCACCGATGGTGTCATTGAAGTTGGCCGCGCGGTCAACGACTACTACACGGCGTGCAGAGACGCCACGCGCTTCGTGTTCGCTGGATACTCCGTGGGTGCATGGATCATCGACAAATACTTGGCGAGTCCGGGTGTAGGTCCAAACATCCTGAATAGAGTGGACGGGGTTGTGCTCTACGGCGATCCCCAGGAAAGCAACACTGCCGCGAAGGGCATTGCCCGGGTGGGGCCATGGGGGCTCAAAACCAGGGTCGCCCCTCTCCCGGCTGCCCTACTTGGCTCTGACCGGGTCAAGAGCTTCTGCCTTTCCGCCGACCCCGTATGTGGGGGCGCTGGCACCCAAGTAGGAGCATCGGACAACCGTCCGGCACTCGTTGTTGCTTGTCTCACCACCCCCGCTTGCACGCACTTCCAATACGTGCCTGGAGTGACGGTGAAAGGTGGTGAGTTCCTGGCAGCTCAGACCTCTTTCCGCTACGAGGGCACCTGGCGGGGCACGGTGAAGCAAGGCAAGAGTAAAACCTATCCCGTCAAGGTCAACTACAAGGGTGGCGCAATCGGGGAATCCGTGGCCACGGTCGAGTATCCAACACTGAAGTGCAGCGGCATCTGGGTGCTCACGTCGCAGACCGACCAAGGGATTACAGTGAAGGAGCAGATCACCGAAGGCAAGCCCAACTGCGTCGATGTGTCCATCACCCTCACACCGTCGGCCGGCGGGACACTGCAGTACGCGTTCGAACTCCATGAAGGCGGCCTGGCCACGCTGCGGCGGGACTAAAGTGGGCCCGGGCACCCGACTCAGAAGCTGCGTCTGATGAAGGTGTCGACGGTCGCGTAATTCGCCTGCGCCTGCTCCCCTGCCGGTGCTCTCGGTATCGCCGAGGACGAAGGCCCCGCCAATGCTTCATGGGCAAGGACGGCCGGGCTCGGTGGGGCTATGACTCGAACCGTGGCTGCTGAACTTGATTGGGTGATGTCGGAGCCGTTCGCCTGATGGTGGTAGGGCCGTTCCGGTAGCCCTGGACTGTGAGATACGCGCAGGGCGGCAGGCTGACCGACGCCGGGAGGGCCGCGCGGGAGCGGGTTCGGCTGCAGGCCGTGGAACGCTTCGAGGGCGGGCAGAAGAACCGGGACATCGGTGCCGCGCTGCGGGTCAGCGAGCGGTCCGTGGAGCGGTGCCGTCGCCAGTGGCGCGAGCAAGGCGAGGCCGGGGTCCTGTCGAAGGGATCTCCAGGACGACCGAGGCTCAGTGATATGCAGATCGCCAGGCTGGAAAGGGAGTTGGAGCGCGGACCGCTACTCCACGGCTGGGCGGACCAGCGGTGGACCCTGGCTCGGATTAAGACACTGATCGGTCGCCTGTTCTACGTCTCGTGCACGGTCGAGGGCACATGGCTGCTGCTCAAGCGGCACGGCTGGTCGTGGCAGCAGCCTGCCCGGAGGGCCGTCGAGCGTGACGACACCTCGGTCGGGGCGACACCAGAGCGCTTCCCACGTTCACCACCAACCGTTTGTCGAGTGAGCCGCCCAGCTGTACCCCGGCAGCATCGCCACACCTACACCGCAGACATTCGGCATGGCCTCCCCACCGGCGGCCCTATCCGGCTTCGGAGTCGCTACCGCAACGTGCGGCAGCGTGCACTGCGCCCGGCCCGCATCCGCCAGATTTGGAGCCGGTGGAACAATTACGGGGCATCGAGCACTGGTTCCTCTCGTACGGCTTCTCGTCTTGCTAGCCGGACCCGCACCGTCGGGCAGTGCCAGCACGTCCCGGCATTGTCAGGGCTGCTCCCATACTTCCGCGCGTCTCCGCGGTTAGAGTGCCCTCAGCTTCGCCCACCTGCTGCGACAGGCAAACGGCAGGGGTCTTCCACCCCTGCACGGATATTGATGGCGCCTCGTGGAGCACCAAGCCGGTGTTCCACACCGCCCAGCACACATTGGCGAACTCCTCGCACAGCGCGACCTGTCCGACCGTCAGCTCGAGCTGGTACCTGCAACCGGACAGCATAGGAACACCCTCTCCGGCTGACGTGATCAACGTAGTGCACGCCACTGACAACGAGGCGAACTCCGCGTGGTCATCGGGTCTGGCGGGGGTGCTGCGGCGGTGTGTCCTGTTGATGCACACGCTGGCTGTCGGCCGCGGCTGGCCGTACCGGCTGCATGGTCGGCGGAAGGAGTGGCGGAGGAGGAACCGCCGTAGGGTGCCGGCCTGCGAGTGCCGCCCGTGCCTGCGGCTCGGCCATCCGAGTCGGCAATTCGGCCTTCTGCTGGGGAGATAGGTTCCTGAGCCGCTCAAGTGCCGCATCGACATCCTGTGGCTTGGGGCGCGGCCGGCTGGCATAGACGCGCTGCGCCATGGCCCTGATCGCCGACCGTACCTGTTCTGCTTGTTCCAAGGGCACTCCCAGCCCGGAGAACCGGATGTTGGGGATGTTCCGGATGTGCAGGAGGGACCCGCAAAGTCGCAGATAGGGCCCAACAGGGTCCATGCCCGGCGGTTGGTCCTGCACTGCTTGCTGTAGCACCTTTTCGGTCAGCCTGGCGAAGGCCTCTTGTCCCCAGTGCTTCTCCTGCGCGGTGAGGTCGATGAAGTCCCTGGGGTCCAGCCGGGATTGGACCGCTTGCAGCGTCTGGATGGACAAGGTTGTCATCGAGCTGACACGTAGGCCGCCGACTTCAGCCGGAGCGTTGTACTGCGGCATCACTGAGATGGTGAGGCGGACCGCAAGCGCATCAGCTGCATCGGCTGTATCCGGTATTCCTTCGGGTGGGAGATAGGTCATGTCCCGAGCAAGGCCCTGCTGCCCGAGGCGTTGCTCGATATGGACTCTGTACCCCAGATGCGCGAGAGCACCTTGCACTACATCCCGGGACCGGTCCGTGTCATGCGTCACTGGGGTAGTCAGCGAGATCTCTCTGGCCTGGCGCTGGAGAGCCAGGTGCCGGGCCAGAGCCACGTCGCCACCAACCTGAAACGGGACATCGGTTTGGTCAAGCGCCGCCAGGGCTATGTCGGCATCGCGTGCCGCGCGCTCGAGGTCCCAGATCACACTGCCTCACCGCCGCATCGGGTCGAGTTCAGGGAAACGCTGTTCCCAGACGTGCGCGATCGCTGCTGGTACGCCAGAGCGGACTGCCCCCCACAGAGCGACAAGCTGGCCGGCCGCGAGCACGGATCGCTGGTCGTCCGTGGAACCGTGCATCAGGACCTGCCGGTACAGGTCGACCACGTCCTCCTGCGTACCGGCATGGCCGAGAGGGGGAGTACTCCACCGAGGGGACATGCCGTGACCGGAACCATCTGCCGGGCCCTGAAGTTCCTCCAGGCGTTCCACGACCTGAAACGGCTGGGCGAGCAGCCAGTCGGGCACCCCCGGCTGCTGCAGGGCTTGGAGGACATCGGCATCAAGCTGGCCCTGAAGGCTCTGAAGGATCTCGCCGCGGGTGGCAGCGGCCCCATCGAAGTCGATGTCGAGGTGGATGGCGGCGTCATGCTCTGCCATGGTGAATCCCTTCTGAGTCAACGGCCTGTGCGCCGCTGTCCAAGCACGGTTGCTGCCGACCTTACGAGGTCCGGCTCCAGTAACCGACGCCTCCTGGCCCTCCAGCCGCGTGCTGAGGCTCATCGCTGCCGCCCGGTGAATCTCTGCTCCTGGTGATGTACGACCTCTTGGCCAGTCCCGTGATGCTGCGGAAGCTCGCGCCGCGCCGACGGCGCGGCCGGCTGAGCCTCACCGAGCATGATCTTCTCGGCATCGGCGTACAGTCGCTGGTGGCTGAGGCGGGGGGTTGGGACTGTGTCAGGGGAGATCTCATCCAGTCGGACGCAGGCATCGATCAGCGACCGCAACTCCACTGCCTTGTCTCGCAATTGGCGACTCGCGTACAGCTGCGCGCTGAGGTCCTGGCTCGGTTCCCCGCCGCTGTTCAGTGACTGGGATGCCTGGGCGAGATTCTCTACGGTCTGAGTGATCTGCTGATGCAGGGTGGCGATCACGCCCTCCATATGAAGGTGGGCCAACCGGAAGGTCGGGAAGACGGCGAGAACTGCGGCGCGGTCCTGCATCTGCTCCACCTCCGAGGCACGTGTCGAGGTGCTCCAAGGCTCTGTCCAGGAGCCGCGCGCTACAGAATCGTGTCGGTGGGCCTGCAGCCGGCCCAGCATGGCGTGTAGTGCTTCCAGGCGGCTGGTCCTGGCTCGTGCGTACGCCCCGCGGGCGGCAGTTCGCCCTGCCGCAGTACCGATGGAGGCCCGCGCCGCCTCCATCGATCGGCTCGTCAGCGCTGCCGCACTACGCGGGTGCTCGGCACGCCAAAGCACACCGTACGGATCCTGGCGGAGTCGGTGTGGCTCGGTGCCATCCACCTCACGCCTCGCACTGGCGGAGGCCACAGCGCTCAGCACATCGTCAGGCGGACGCAGCATCGTCTGCACCATCAACTCAGCCTCCGACACGACCGCACTGTCGGACGTGAGCGTGTAGTGCTCGGCGGTCAGCTGCCGAGCCTGATGGTCAGCCTCGTCACGCATGCGCTGTCTGTCGGGGTCGAGCACAGCGGGCGCGAGATAGGGATTGTCGGCGAGCTCTACCGCCTCCTCGACATCGCTCTCCTCGGGCCCCAGCAGCACCCGTAGCTGCTGAGCCTGAGGGAACCGCCACGTCAGCTCGGACAGCACATCGTCAGCGACCTGGCCGGCCACCCCGTCCGGATGCCCTCGCATCGGCTCCAGGGCCGCGAAGGCGGAAGCCAGCTCGGAAGTATCCCGCTCGATGGGCTCCTCGCCTACGGCGAGCGCATTCAACGCTCGCGCGGACCACTCCTCGGTGAGTCGGCGCCAGTCGGCCGGCACTGGCCGCTCGATAGGCCCAGGTGCAGACAACTCACCGGCACGAACGGGGCGATACTCGTCGAGCACCTGCCACGCGGGATCGTCGCGAGGACTGGCGTCCTGATCCAGGGCAGCCAGGCCATCTGCTTCCGGCAACGAGGTCCCGAACGTCAAGGCCCAGTCCACCGCTGCCGCAGCCCAGCGGTCGCGGACCGTACTGCCCTCGCCGTAATGAGCCGCGGGCGCCGATCCGACAAGTCGATGTCGAAGCCACTGCAGTCGGTAGCTGTCCACGAGGTACCAGGCGCCCAGCGTGGACGACCGAACAGCTCGCTGCCACAGGCCGGCCACGGGCAGGGACTGGGTCGGCCTTCCGGGTTCGTGAAGCTGTACCTGCACACGGTGGCCGGGGCGGTCCCGATGCAGAAACTCCAGGAGCGCAGTCACAGGGTCGGAGTACACCTCGGCGCGCACAGGCTCATCGGGGGCCCCGCTGCGGCTCAGCGAGATCAACGCGCGGTCTTCGTCTGGAGGGTCGGGCTGGACCTGCCATGCACTGACCTCCCCGCGGTAGTGCTCGATGGCCGACTCCAGAAAGGCCGCCGGGTCGGGAACGGCTCTGGGAGCGTGGATGCTGAGCAGCGCCAGGCCACCTTGCAGTCGCTCAGCCCACCCACGCCCACTAGTAGCCTCCCCCGGAACATGATCGGCCCAATGCCGCAGCCCCGCCATCAACTCCTCCAGGAGAGGCACCAGGACTTCCCGCTGCCCTTCCCAGTCGGCAAGGGAACGGCTCTCGTGCTCCTTCCAGAGCGCGGGCGGATACCCCTGCTCGGCGGCAAAACGGCGTACCAAAGCGTCCAGATAGACCAGGTCGAAGCTGAAGGTGTTGGGGACGGACACAGCGTCCATGGCGGCTTGGACACGCAGGACACGCTCCAGAGCGACTCGGTGATGCATCACGTCTCCTGCTTAGCCTCGCGCCCTGCCCTTGCATCGGGCGTCGCTTCTGCCCAGGGTGCTGATCACCGAAGTCCGCCGATGCCCGCCTCCCGCACCACGGGCCGACACCCACACCGATCCGGTCTGACGGGCAACCGAAAGCCAACAGAAGCCCGCCCCTCGGGCACACCCCCTTCGTCTCGGACGCCCTCGCAGCGCCAGTACACGACCCCGGAGGTCACAGCAGGGCCCGCACAGCGGGAGCTGCATCAGCGGATCTGCCCGCCACACGGGCCAGTCCGCCCCAACCGTCCCGCCACAAGAGCCATCGCCCGCATTCACAACCCGCGCTCCACAGACTGGCATTGCGCACAGGACCCCCGACGCCGGACCAAGAATCCGAGGAAACCTTGTCCATGCATGTCCTCCCGGAGGAGCTCATCCGGGCAGACCACTCCGAGCGCCTGCGCCGTGCCCAGCGCGACCGGCTAGCGGCCCGCCTGGGAGCCACAGCCCGCCACAAGCGCCGCGCCGACCGGGCGCGGCGCTCTACAAGACGCCCCTGGAGTCGTCGGCTTCCCTCCGCCAAGCGAGGCCTGCGATGACCACTCTTGCCCAGGTCGTCGACCTCCCCGATGCGCTCTTCCGCCGCTACACCGCCATTCGCGAAATCGGCCACGCACTCACGGCAGTGGCCACGGGACAGGCACACGTCATCGAGTGTGCCCTCGAGCCGGGAACGGCCTCCGACGGCACCCGCTTCGACGCTTTCACCGAGGTGCGCTGGCATACCCGGCACGCCTACCTCACTCTGCTCCAGGCCGGGGCGATGGCCCAGAAACGGTGGCTGCGAGAGCAAGGACTGTGGACTCCGCGACGGGACCTCGCCACCCAAGTCGCGGCACGCAACAGCAGAGCCGCCGTCCAGGCGACAGCCGCCAGCGCAGACGAGACCGAGCGGGCAGCAGCCTGGGCCCAGGAACTCCTTGACCACCACTGGTCACTTCTACTGCACTACGCAGATCTTCTGGACCAGCGCGGCCATCTCTACGGATCCCACCTGCGCAAAGCCCTCCGCGAAGGGGCGTAGGCAGGCGGACAGCCACTGTGAAGACACTGGGCCCCGGGCGTGAGTCCGACGCCCGGGGCCCCTTGATCCACTCGACCACTCCATGTGATCGTCGAGACCGAAGAGAACTAACGCACGCGGCGCAGGCACACCTGCACCTGGTCCGCCCCGTCTCGGCGGACAATCAGGCCGTTGTCTCCCACATGGGCGATCGGAACCTCGGTACCCGCCTTGAGAACTGAGGAGGCGCCGGTCTTCAGCACGACCTCGGCGACAACGGGTCCAGACGAATCCGAGGTATCCGCCGCTTCGACGGCCCCGTATGCAACGCCAGCATCGCTGACCGAAGCCACATTGATCGTCTTGCGCTTGCCGTCGCCCTGCAGGCACACGCCCTTCTTCGTCTCCAAGTCGAAGGCAACCGGACCAGCCGCTAGATAGCGCCCGTTGGGGGAGGACACCACCGCGTAGGAGCCGCCGGAGGAGCCTGACGACTCCTTCGCGGCACAAGCCATCTGCCCCTTGATTCGTCCGCTCGCAGTGTCGTGCACCGCCCATATCGGGGTGGCGTCCCCGTACTTGCCGGTGCGCCATGAGGCAAGAAGGTTGGTACCTGACACACCATAGGCCCGTCCGTTCAACTCCCCCAGGAACCCCGACTTAGCGGCGACTCCATCCGGCTTCACACTGCTGCTCAGCCAGCCACCAGGAACCCCGAACCCGCCGCTGCCCAAAGCGACCACCGGGCCCCGCGAGGTCGCCGACAACACCATGCTGCCAGAGCAGCCCGTGGTGTCGGCACACTGTGGGAGCAGCGCGTCGGCCTTCCCGAAGAACGTGACCGTCCCCGTGGAGACATCTACTTTGGAAGCCGAGGTGCCGTAGAGGCCGTCGCCGCCCCACGAGACGAGGAGAGATCCATCCCCTCCGCTCACATGCACCTGCCCGGGACGAGCGTTGACGGGAACAGAGATCTCGCGTGCTGGCGCGACCTCCTGGCCCTTGCTGTCTGCCGGGTACACCACCAAGTCGACGACCTCACGGCCGTTATGAAGCCGGTCTTTGCCCCGCCTGCCGTGCGCCCAAGCCACGACGTACTCGCGGCCTCCAGCCGACACAGCGATCACTTCCGGGATCTCGGCAGCTTCAGTGCCATCACCCTCCGCCCCGGAAACCTCGGCAGGCGGAGTCCAGGCCTTGCCTGACCAACGGATGGCGCCGGTGAACGCTTCGTGAACACGGACCGAATACCCGCCGGATGCCGCCTGGAGAAGGCCCACGCCATCAGACCCGACGGGAGTGACCGGAATCGAGCCCACCTTCTGCGGAAGCCAGGGGAGCACCGCATCCCATCCGCGGCTGGCGTCGTAGCCCGACGGAAGAGTCAGCTTGGCCAAACCGGGCTGCTTGGACCGCTCCGGATGCCCGGGCTTCCCGCTCGACTCCCCCGCATCACTGCATGCGGACAGCAAACACGCGGCCAGCACCGCTCCGACGACAGCCCCCGCAATGCCATGCCTACGCCATACCATCTGCGCCCCCTGTCGACCCGCACGTCTCTGCGATCTCCAGCGCCCTGGAGACTAACAGCAGCCCCTGGCGCCCCCATGCCTCAGCATCGCCAACCTCGTTGCGAGCGCTGCGATTTGGCAACCACGTAACGCATTTCATACGTCGCGACGAGCTCCTTGACTTCGCGCTGCAGCTGCGGAATCCACACCCGACGGCTTCCGACGCTGCGGGCTCGCCACTCCCCTCGGCATGCCTCCGAGCGGGATACGACGAGCGCGCGGCCCGTCACGCGGGCGCACCGGTGACGACGACGCGGATAGAACGCGAGCCTGGATCCCCCTTGGTTCCCCCGCTCCGGCTCCGGTCCGCCATCTTGGAGGTTGCTCGTGTCCCACCTTCGCCTCGTACGCATAGCGGCTACTGCCTCCGCATCCACCGCCTCGAGTCCCAATCCGGCTCGACCCACGAGTGACACCTGGTACGTCATCCGCGACTGCGTCACCGTCCGTTCCGGCCCGGGAACGATGAGCCCCGCCGTCGGACAACTGCACTACCTCGACAGCGGAACCCAACTCAGCGAGACCACGAACTGGGTCGAACTCCGGCTGCGCAGCCGTTCAGCATCAGGTCTACCGGCAGGCTCCACAGCGTGGGTCGCCAAGACCCACGCCGCCCTGCGTACCCATATCTGACCGGCCATCAACCCGCACCGCCCACCGCAAGGAGCCACGGTGAAGCCGGAAACTCGCCTCTTCCAAACCCCATGGGGAAGAACGGACGACCAGATGCAGCCGGCTGGCAAGGGCGAAACCGACGAACTCGACGCACCCATCTTTGCGGGGCTCGTCCGCGAACTGGGGGACGTATCCGCTGACGCCCGCCATGCCGCACAGGTCGTGCTCAAGCAAGCGGACCCGGCCGCCTACTTCGGCACTTCCTCGGCACCCCGGTGACTTCGGACCCGATGCGCATCCCTCGCCATCCCGGGACGGAATTCGCTCCCTATACGAGCGGCTGGTGCAGAGGGCACAGGCGGTAGGTGCGGCAGGTCCCGGCCGGCGGGGCCGGAACCTACCGACGAGCCTCAGCGCCAAACTGGCTTGCCCTACTTCCCCTTGGCCGCATCCTTGAGCTTCGAACCTGCGGTGACCTTGACGGTGTGGCCAGCCGGGATATCGATCGGATCACCCGTCTGCGGATTGCGGGCGGTGCGGGCGGCCCGATGGGTACGCTCGAAGGAGAGGAAGCCGGGGATGGTGACCTTCTCGTCCCCCTTGGCGACAACATCGCCGACGGTCTCGGCGAGCGCGGTCAGAACGGCGTCGGCGTCCTTACGGGTCACCTCGGCGCGCTCGGCCAGCGCGGCCACCAACTCAGTGCGATTCATTTCGTGCTCTCCGTTTTCCCTGATCTACTGCTGTGCGGCGTACCGACTGAATCACACCAGATCCTGCCACCTGGCACCGACAACGGCGTGCGGGGCGTCCTCGACAGGGCGAAGCAAGGCAGCGGTCATAGGGAGTGGCGACGGCGACCACAGGCCCATGATGGTGCTCTCCGGATCTCTCTGGACCTCGTTCGCAGTGGCCGGCGGTGAACTCCAATCGCCGTGCCATTGTGCAGACTTCCTGGACCTCGTGCGTGTGGGATTGTCGCAGTACACGGTGCGCGGGTGACTGCGGTGAGTAGCATCCCGGATCAACACCATTTGGACGAATGGAGATAGCAAGTGTCTGATCCCGCGGAGAGCGCCAGCCTCTACACGGAGTACACGTCCAAGGTCGAAGAAGACCTGGCAGCTCGCGAGAAGGAGCATGCGGAGCTGGTCGCGCGCCTCGCGCTGGTGGAACGCGAGCTCGACCTGCTGAGGAAGATGAAGGCGGTGATTTCCTCGGATGAGGAGGGCTCGTCGTCCAAGCCTGGTGCGAAGGTTCCGCGGGAGGCAGGTGCGCAGGACTCGCAACAGCTGGGGGTCCGGGCGGCGACGGCCGGTGAGTCCGGAGGTGCTTCCGCAGCCACTGTGAGCGAGGAAAGCCCGGTCCGGGTGCCCGCCCGCAAGGCCGCGGCGAAGAAGGTCACCGGGAAGAAGGCGGCAGCCAAGAAGACCACCGCGAAGAAGACCACCGCGAAGAAGACGGCCAAGGAGACCACTGTGGAGCAGGCCGAGCCGGGGCCGAGCCGGCGACAGCTGATCCTGGACTACTTCGCGGAGGTCGGCCAGCCGCGCTCGAGCGCAGAGGTCACGAAGGAACTCGCCCAGCGCCACACGGACTTCACCTCAAGTGTTGCGGCCACCCGGGAGGCGCTCGAAGCGCACGTCGCGCGGGGCAAGCTGGAGCGCACGACTCAGGGGCGAAGCGTCTACTACGGTCCTGTCGCGCTCACCAGCGAAGGTGGCGAAGGCGACGCGGCCGATGGGAAGGAAGAGCAGACGTCGTGACCCCAGTGTTTGGCATCGCAGGGGGCAACCCTTCACCACTCGCACGGTCTGTCGTTGTGTTGTGAGTCGCAGAGCCCTCGGCATAACCTGTCGCGGCAGCCTTGAGCTAGTGGAGAGGTCGGTGCGGCGCGACGGGGGGCGCGCCGCACCAGTGCCCTAACGGTAGCGAGTACGGTTCTGTCGTGGGGGTGGAAGTTGAGAACCCGCCGCCGACGGGTCCGCTTCGGGCCAGTTGCTGGCTGGGACAGGCGCTTTCCGGACGCCCGCTGCGGCGGCAAGACGTCGTCGGAAGCCTGCAGATCAGGCACCGATGAGACCGACGTGTGATACGTAGGTGTATGCCGCCCAGCCGGAGTCGATATCGCGAATGAAGGATTCCCAGCGACTCGGAGCTTAGTTTCGTTGCCTTCCTGGAACGCGTCGAAGAAGGCCGGCCACTCTCGGTGGGCCTTCTTGGCTGTTGGACGTTGAGGTCCCGTCGGTACTTTCCCCGCACCGTGGTCTGATCGACGGTGTAAATCTCCAGGGTGTTCCCACGCCCCTTGTTGTCCAAGTACCTCTTCAACCAACTCATCAAGTTCCGCAGCATGCTGTGGGCGCGCAGGGGCCAGTAGGCGGTGTCCACGAGCTCTCGGTTAGCCGTGCCGGGCCGCTGGGTGCGACTGAACCAGCGGCGAATGGTGCCGTCGGTGACGGTCACACCTGCCTGACGCAACGCCGTCATGCCGCCCTCGTGTGTTGCCAGGTACCTGAGACGGCAGCGGATCCGCCGGTCAGGACGACGAGCGCATCTCGTAGCCGCACTCGGGTACGCCCCGAGGCGTCAGCACCCCTCTTCAACGAGCGAACCTGGTTGCAGCGACAAGAGCCTCTGGCCGTCCGAGAAAGAAAAATGTGACCGCCCTGAGCAGCGCGTAATGTCAGAGCATGGGCGGGGGGAGTGGAGCTGAGCTGGGTGCACGAGTGGCGAAGGCGATGCAGCAGGACCCGAACTGGGTACGGTGCACCGAGTGCCAGGAGTCACTGCACATCGAAGTGACCGAAGACGCCCCCTCGGGCAGCGCTCACCGGCTTCCCGACCTCATCGTCCGACTCTGGTGCCCTTCTTGTTGCGCGATTGCTACCCCGCCCGGGTCCTGGCAGCCGGTGGCTCGCCTGCAGAGTCGTTCCCGTCTTCCCCGGGGGTCTGCGACGCCCCCGTAGACACGGACCCGAGCGGGTGACGATCGTCAACGAGGCTGGCCGCCTGCTGTCGGCATACGGCCGAGAGATAGCCCCGGGCTTCACGGACAGACTGCCGCAGATCGGCTACGGCCTGCTCGGAGTATCCCCCCTCGACGTACAGCGTCAGCAGTGCCGCGGCCTGAGAAAGAGCCTCGGCAGCCTGGAAGGCACGGTCGGCTTCGCGAGGCGTTCGCCTCTGAACTTCGATGGCCCGCGCCAGCGTCCGGGAGGGCATCGCGGGCAGTTCCGTCAGGTCCGTGCCTCGTCCCCCGAATCGGGCTGCTGCTCGATATGCGGCGCCAAGGGCCGGCGCCCCCGAGTGCTGCGCGATAAATCCGATGCGCCGTGCGGCGATCAAGAAGGGGTCGCTCTGGGCAGAGCTGTCGGCCTCCGAAGCGATCGGGCCCGTGGGTAGCAGCCTGTCCAGGTAGGCCCGGGAGGGGCCTACCGCTTCGTCCCACGTTGCCGCTGCGGCCGTCAGGAGAAGCCAGCCGCTGCGGCTATCCGCCGCCGCGGGCTCCAGCCGCAGCTGCGCGACAGCTGTGGCAACCGACCGCGCCGCCGCTTGCACCATCTCGCCAGGGAGCCCGAGGCCCTTGAGCTCATCAGCCACTCTCTCGGGGATCGGTACGCCGAACACCAGGCCCCACGCCCACCCGGCCCGCATCCAGGCGATCGAATCCTTCCCTCCCAGCCTCCCGAGTGCAGTCGACCGCGCCTGGTGATGAACCCAGGACGCCAATGCCGCGGCCACCTGAGGGCCACGGGCACCGGTGACCTGCTGGCCGGGGCCGATGAGATCGGCCAACCAGACATCCGGCAGGTGCAGGACACTGCGGCCAGGAACGGCAATCACACCCGTCATAATCACGAAGCGCTCGTCAGGGCGGTCCCGCTGGGCCCAAGCACACAGTGCACCAGCCAGGTCGAGGTAGACCTCTCCTGGACCGGAGGGATCCGCGGACACGCCCACCTCATACCAGCGGTCCAGCGCACCACGCGCGTCAGGCTGCTGCCCCCTCGAAATCAACTGAGCGAGCTGGTGCCACGCCTGCTCGGCCGCCTCGGTGTACTGAGCCAGGGTGGCCTGGCCGCTCAGGAATTCCTCCTCGATGTCGCGAAGGTAGGACACCCACGGGGCCTGCTCCGCCCGCCCCGACCGCAACGCAAACGCTGCGGTCTCGTCGGCCACCACCTGCCGCTCCACCTGGGTTCGCTGAGCCTCGGGACTTCCCGACACACGCCCCACCACCGCAGCAAAGAGCCGAGAGGTGTCCACGGTGTTGCTCTCCGCGAGTATCACACCTTCGCCGGAGGGGCGGATCGCGGCGACGACGGTGCGACCACTCCTGCCCAGGGCGGCATGGAGGTACCACCCATCACCAGCCTGCGCGGACTCCAACAGAATTGTCTGGGAGCCCCCGGAAGGCCGATCAGGGAAGGCCCTCGTCCCGCCGTCCACAAACGCACTCTCGTCGGAATGGGACAGGCCGCCTTCGCCATCGCCCGGCAGGGATGCACCCTGCTGGAGGGCAGCCACGTCCCGCGCCTTGCCGTGGCCAAGAGCCCGAACCCGAGTGAGGACGGACACGCGCGGCGGGGCGTCGGACAACACTTCGGCCCACCGGCGACCCATGCGGTGCCAGTCGGTTCTGTCCCCGGAACTCTCTCCTTCTTCCAGGAGCCAGACAGCGAGCGCGGCATCCAACTCGGAGCGCTCCTGGGTGCTCAGCGCCGCGTACCGAATGCTCTGCAGCAGCTGGCGAGTAGTAAGTCTCTGCCAGTGGCCGAGTGCGTCCGAGCACGACAACGTGACCCGACTTCCTGACCGATCCCTGCGCAGCCACCAGAGCGCGGCGGCCAAGGGCTCACTGGTCACGCCGTCCTCCGGCTCGCCGCGATCGGCGGTGAGGCGATACAGCCTCGGAACTGGCCGCGCCCACATCCCCCAGCCACGGCCCGGCCGGGCCGACTCAGACGACTCTCCGGGCCGCAGACCGCGCAAAGCCTCCGACGCCTGCTGCAGGGCCTTCCACTCGCTGGCGAATTCAGCGAACTCTTCCTCGCCTGACTCCAGAGCCGCCCCCACCCGGTTCAAGACACCCTCGAGATCAGCGGCCGCATGCTCCACGGACAGGTAGGCCGCAAGGGCAAGCCGGCCTGCCTCCTGACGGTGCCGGAGCCACTGGTCTCTGCCCCGGCCACGGCGTATCGGGTCGGGGGCAGTCAGTTCGGCCTCGTGCTCAGCAAGGTACCCCCACAACGCATATTGGGCCTGACGCTGCGCCTCCGCACTCTCTCGCTCCACCCGCCCTGCTGCGTGGCGCTCACAGCCCACAGAGACCCCGAGACCGTGCTGCGCACACCAGGTGTCGAGCAGGTGCCGCTCTCGCCGAGCGCTCGGGTGGTGGGCCTGCCACTTGGCCGCCCGGCGCTGGTCGGCCGCGCTCAACTGCCGACCGGCTCGCCACAGAGCTGCACGTGCCTGAGCCGCCGCCACCGCCACCGTATCGTCGCCAAACCGATCTCGAGCCCAGGCATGCATGTCCGCGCTCCCGGCCCCGACGAAGCCGCCGACTTCCGCAGCCTCCTGACTGCTGCGCACTGCCTGCAACAGGAAGAATTCAGCGGCCTGCCTCAGCTCAGGAACCGCGTCGCAGGCCGCGCTGAGACGCTGAAACCCGTGTACGTAGTACGACAGCGGGCGCACTCCGCCCGCCGGACTCGTCCTGGAATCCGAGCCGAAGGAGTCCATGTGCCGCAGGAGGTCGATGAGCTCCACTCCTCCGGTGCAGAACCTCTCCCAGACAGCCTCATCGGTGAGCCCTGCGAGAGCCCTCGCCTCAGCGGACGGCAAATTCGGGAAGTAGGCGGCCCATTTTGCCGCGGCCGTATCCCACGAGGCAGACGCGGCTTCCAAAGCTGGCGCTGCCGTTGTACCCAAGACGCCTGCCAGCCACCTCCCAGCCTCCGCATGAGGATCCGGCACATCCGTTGCCTCATGTCGGGGACCACCACTTGGCCACCCTGCCAACGCTCGCGCCGCGACCTCGCGGGACTCAAGGGGCACGGCGCCATCCTCGTCCAACTCCAGCACGAGCCCTCGAAGACCGGCGCGCTCACAGACCAGCACCCGTGCCAGGGCATCTGCGACATCCGGGGTCACCCACTGCGCCTCCACCTCATCAGTGGTGGAGAGCCCCAGCACCGCGTAGTCCGGCGGCGGGGAGACGCGGGTGGCATCGGGCTGGCTCATCAGGTCTGCACTCCTTGGGACATCGCACGGCACGCACCGATCACACGGCACGTCTCCCAGCCTGAGAACCTCGAACGGAGTTGTCTTCCCCCGTCTGGATAAAGGGTCCGCCGCTCCCGCCAGGCGCAACGTCATCGAGAAGAGCCGCCCGCCACACGGGAAGCATCTCCTAGACCGACCGATCACACGGTGGCTGAGAGGCTGAGAGCAGCGGCCACACCGGCACCTCCAGAGCCGCTGGGGTGCCCGCTCCACGGGACAGGCAGCAAGACCCAGCCCGCCTCACGGGAAGCGCAGACCCTCGATCCGGATAGCCCTTGTCTCAGTGCTCCCTACGCGCCCAGCGTGGCTCACAGCCACACCGCGATCGCCAGGGGGCATGGTGTCCGACCACACTGCAAATCCGCCAACACCAGCACAGCGTCTCCAAGCAGCCGCCCTGCAGCGCATCGTGGCTGCCCCCATCCCCCAGGTCGCCATGCAGGAACTGATCGAGAAGGGCAAGGCGCACGTCCTGGCTGACTTCACCGGCGCCCCCATCCGGTACGCGGATCGCTGGTGGCGGCCCGACGAGGGACAGTGGTACGCCCTGGACGAGGCTGGCAGCGCACTCGTCGACGCCCAGGTCGACCGCTGGCGCGCCGCGCACGCCACAGTGGTGCCGACGATCCACAGCGAACCCAGCACGGTCCTGAACGCCACTACGGACCAAGCAGCCGGAGAGTCGTGATGAACGCCTCAGACGTCTCACGGCATGAAGCTCTAACGATCAACGGGATTCTGCAGGACCCCAGCTTCGTGCACTGGGGATTGACCAACCCTGCAGCTCCGGGGGAGCCCTGGCTACAGCCAGCAGACTTCCGGACCCCCTTGCTCGGAGACATGTACGAGGTCCTCCGCAACGCAGCGCTGCAAGCTCCCGACGGAGACCTCGCCAAGCCCCCGGCAATAGAGCTCTACCACGGACTCTGGAACCTCTACCAGGCGCGGGCAGCGCAAGGCGACCCAGCCGCCCAAAGGCTCATCGCGGACCGGAACGCCTGGGAGGGAAAAGGTGGGCTGTGGGAGTACATCAACTACCTCCAAGGTCCACAACACGGTCACCCCTCCACCGCCTACGAGCACGCAATCGAGGTCTGGAAGGCGAGCCCCCGCCAGGAGCCGCTGACCCAGGCCCCGCCCTTCCCGGGAGACGTCCAAGCCGACATCAAGGCATGGGGTGCCCTGTCGATCGTGGGCGCCGTACTCCACGACCCGCGCAACGCCGAGGCCTTCCGCTACCAGCCCCAGGATCCAGCAGCCTCCCCTTACTGGCTTCAGGGCGAGGACTTCGACGACGAGTTCCTCAACGTAGCCTGGCAGGCCCTCGTTACCGGCCCCAACGCCGTCATCAAGTCTGCGGCCGCACACGATCCATACCTCGTCGGCGATGCAAGGGTCATCACTCTCACCCGCATGACGGTCGACAACATGCAGGCCATCCTCGCGCAGCGAGCGACTACCGACCCTGCCGCAGCACAAGCTCTGAGCGATCGCACCTTCTGGGAGCACGCCGAGCTCCTCCTCCTCAAAGACCAGAACGCCTCCCTGGCACACCTCCCTCCCGACCAGATCGGTCGGCACGCACGGGAACTTGTCCTTGACCCCCACATCCGAAACTACGTCGCCCAGCTCGGTGAACAGACCAGCGCCGAGATCCGCTCCGCGGGCCCCGTAAGTCAAGGACTCCTCGCTACCCTGGCTCGCTCCGTGGCCGCGCTTCAGCGGCTGCGGGAGCGCGTGAACAACGCGGCCACGCCAACCTCTCCTCAGACCACACGAGTTCGAGCCACCCAGCGGGAGACGGCCTATGCCACCCCTGCACGCGAGCGCGCGATCATCGACGCTGCACTCCAGAACCCGGACTTCATGCGCACTGAGCAGTACCTGGCGCTGCGCGGTGAAGATTTCACAGTCCCGGAACACCGAGCCCTCTTCGAAGCCATGCAGCGTCACCCCACCCCCTGGTACCCACTCCTCCTGGTTCAGGAGGCGCACCTGACGAGCAGCAACGCGCAGGCCCTGAACGGCGACCTGATGGTCCAGATCGCTTCCGCCGCCTACTCTGACGCGCGCCAGACCGCCCCACCGACGGACGGAGGCCCGCAGGATCCCCGGGTGATGGCGCGGCAATTGGTCACGGTCACTTTGCGGCGGTCGACCGAGGAGGCCAATACCGTGGTCACCAAGGCGGCTCACACTCCCCACATGTCGACTGACGCCATGCTCGGCATCGCAGCACAGCAGTACACGCAGGCGGCCCAGTCTGCGCTCCGCTACAACCCGACTCCCGGCCACGCGCCTCGCCAGACCGGCCAGTCGCAGGGCCAGTTCGCAGGCGTGTGAACCCAAGCGTCAGCCAGGCAGGAGAGACCTCCCCGCATGACCACTCTGCTCTCGCTCATCGTCCCGGCGTTCGTCCTTGTAGGCGCCCGGTAATGAGCTGGGGCGTACGACCAGGGCACGCGCACAAGAGCATTTCCCCAGCGATGCCACCACCACCGCATCACTCAACAGGCCCCTGACGAGCCGTCGACGGTGGACGCGGCGGGGGAGACATGGGGCCGCGCCGACTTGCGCGGCCCCGCAAGGACACTCGATGGCCGTGGCGCTCAGCGGTCATGGGCCAGCGCGTAAATCTCGCCCAGCAGCAATGGCGAAGATCATCGAGGCGGAGCGCCAGGCCATGCCACTACCGCAAGCGCCGGAGCCCAAGCAGCCGGCCACGGTGGTCGACCTGATGGCCGCGCTGAACGCGAGCGTCGAGCAGGCGAAGGTCTCCCGAGGTGAGGCCGACGAAATACCGAAGTCGAAGGAGAAGGCGGCCGCGAAGAAGCCGCCGGTCAAGAAGGCGGCGGGTCGCAAGCCGCGGGGCGTTTGAACTGGAGGCAGGTGACCCAGCCGCAACGCGTTGAAGAGGCTCCGGGAGTCGTTCGTCCGGACAGGCACCCCCATCACTCGCTGGCAATCACCACCCGGCAGGGAAGGCCGAGGCCCTCGTTCGCCCCTTAGCGGATGATGCGGGCGGTGAGCGCGTCCAGGTCCTCGTCCGCGTGCGTCGCCCAGAACTCGCAGATGACGCCGAGGGCCAGCACGCTGCCGTTGAAGACGTTGAAGACGTTGAAGCCGCCCTGATGCCGCTTGATGAGCGTCACCACTGAGCTGAACGCCCGGCCCTTTCGGGCGAGTGGGAGTACATCCCCGGCCGGCAGCGCCCCCGGCCAGCGCGCAGGGACGATCCGCGGGGCGCGCACGGCCAGGCCCTTCGGCACCTGTGGGTCACGCTCGGTCAGCCACTCGTCCAGCAGTCCCAGGGCCATCCCGGTGCACCCGGCCACGGACGCAGGCGACTGCTCGCTCACCTCCGCCTCCACGGCACTCAGCAGACTCCGGAGCACCGCGGGGTGGTTGGCTGCGATGGCCAGCGTTGCTTTGCGCAACACCTCGGCAGCGGCCTCTCGCTCGTCCGCAACGGCCGTGAACTGCTGCATGTTGTGGCGCGCGACTGCACGATCGAGCGCCGCCTGCAGATCGGCGAGGGGGACCGGGGGCCCATCCTCAGTGATGCCGTCCTCGGCCAGTAGCGGCGCCAGCTTCTCCCACATTTCATCGGCCAGTCCGAAGCGGCGCTGGATGCTGGACTCCGGGACGGTAGGCCCGTGATGCGGGCGACGTGTGCTGCTCACCCGAGCATCCTCGCAGTGCGCACGGGTGCGCGAAGCCGTTTCACTGGATAGCCATCCGAACGAGCAGCGCGTGGTACCGCCCGTACTCCGCCCACGGCACCCGGCTCACCTTCTGCCCGGCCACCAGAGCCGGGAAGGACTGCTCGTCGGCCATCCGCTCGCGCAGATTGTCGGACTGCCTCGACCGCACCGCGAACGCCGCGCACGCCCGGTGCGGAGTCCGCCGAACCTGGTGGAGGCGCACGCTGAGCCGGTGGTTCCATCGACGGGCCAGCTTCCTCAGTACTCGTCCACCGGTTCGTGGGCGGGCACCTCCCCGTGCCCGCGCCGCTGGCGGTCGCCGGAGAGCGCGACGATCCGGTGGACCGGCACCTCGATGACCGGGTGGCCGCCGGTGGGGGAGAACCCCACGAGCCCGGTGTCGGGTTCGAAGAAGGTCACGGTGCCATACAGGCGGTGCAGCACGGTGTCGGGCCGCATCCCGCACTCGACCTCCAGCCACAGCGTCCAGTCCTTCAGCCAGTGGATGGGCAGTTCAGCCAGTTCCGCTGCAGCGGGGCCAGGGTGCTCGTCGTCCGGGACCCAGGTGTACGCGCCGACGACCAGGTCGTTGTACCGCTCGATCGATTCGAGCCCGCCACGTCCGGACCGCCCCCGCTGCCCCGCATCGCGCCGTGCCGCCCGCGTTTTCGTCACCAGGGGCGTGGGGCGCGCGCCCGCACCGTCGCGCTCGGCATCCGCCGACACATAGGGGTAGGCGCCGCGCAGCAGCGCCAGCACGTCCTGCTCCTGGGGGACGCCGGCACCCGGGGGAAGGTCCGGCCCGACCGTGATCCGTCCACGCTGTTCGCGGGTGTGTTCGGCGGCGTGCCGGGCGGCGAAGCGGGGCACTGCCAGCACCACGGCGTGATCGGGCTCCCACCCGTAGCCGGTGCGGCGTCCGCCGAACGGCACGGCGGGCCCGTGCTGCTCGTACTGGGCCAGGTAAGCCAGTTCCGCATCCCGCTGCCTCACCAGCGGCCAGCCGGTCACCAGCAGCAGCTGCCGACCCGCCGCCTGCCCGCCCCTGGCAGCCGTTTTCAGTGCCTCTTCGAGCCTGTCGCAGCACTCCGCCACGTACTGCTGCCACCGATGCCGGAACTCGGCATCCGCCCACCGTGCGAGCGAAGAGAACCCGCCGGCCGGCACCGTGGCTGGCTCCGGCAGCACCGTCACATCACGCACCCTCGCCCCGCCCCAGCGGGCCTCCACCGCCCGCAGGGCCGCCGCGCGCGCCTCTGCCTCACCCGCGCCCTGGTCTCGAGCCCCACTCCAGGCCCGCCGAACGGCCGCCCACGCATCGAACGGCTGCTGCGCCCACCGGGAGCGATCCACCACCGCGGCCGCCAGCTGCAGACCCTGCCGCTGGACCTGCCCGTCAGCGGCCACCGCATCGCACGCGCCGCTGACCGACGTCGCCTCACGGGCCGCGGGGGCCGCCGCACGCCAGTGGGCCAGCGCCGCCTCCGACCGCTCAAGCACCCCGGCCCACGCCTGCAACGTCTGCCGCGCACCCGCACCGCACGCGCGGTCCGCCGTCCACGGTTCCAGCAGCCCGGACACCTCGGCATCACGGTGCCGGGCAGCTTCCCACAGCACCCGGGCATAGCCGTCCCAGGACCGCGGACCCGCCTCCTGCTCCTCCAGGCGGCGCACCCGCTTGTCGGCCGCGACCACCTCGGCCGCCGCCCACCACAGCGCCTCCTCGCCTGGCTCAACGCCCACCAGCGGCCCGCAGTGCCGGCACACCTGCCCCACCACGTCCAGGAGCACGAGCGCACTGCCCGTCAGACGCTCCGCGTACCGGCAATGGCTGCGCCACCCCGAACCGGTCGCGGGAACATGCCACTTGCCGCCGCCCACACGCCCCAGCACCACGGTGATCTGCCGCAGCGCAGCGACGTCCACACCGGCGCGCACCAGCTCCTTCTCCCACAGCACCGGAAGTTCTTCATCACGCCGCACGACTGCCGCCGCCCTCCCCGCCGCCTGCCTGCTCCCAGCGATCACTCTGGCACACCCCCCGACCGGCATGCCCGATTACAAGGAGACGTCACCCGCACCGCTGACACGCTGGTGCTAGCGAACACCGCTTCAGGGAGGCCAGGGCCTCATTACCTGTGCGGTAATCGCGGGGCCGGGCGGGACGCGGCATGGTGAAGCCATCGGTTTCGGGCCGGCGCACTCCGGCTCGAAAACCGGCCCAACTGACCTGACTGACAAGCCACGTCACCGTGAACGGGAGTCCCGCCATGTCGATCTACGCTGCCGCCGTCGCCCGCTACTTCGAGGCGTGGAACGCCACCGACGCCGACACGCTCGCCAAGGCGGTCGCCGCCGCCTGGTCCGAGGACGGCAGCTACACCGACCCGCTGGCCGACGTGCGCGGCCACGAACAGATCACCGCAGTCATCCAGGCGGCACACGAGCAGTTCCCCGGCTTCGAGTTCAGGCTGGCCGGTGACGTGGACGGCAACCATCACATCGCCCGCTTCAGCTGGGAGCTGGTGTCCACCACCGACGGCTCCGCGCCGGTCGCCGGCTCGGACGTGGTCACCCTGACCGGCGACGGCCGGATCACCTCCGTCCTCGGCTTCCTCGACCGGCTCCCGGATTCCTGACCCCCGCAGGCCCACGCCCCGGCCTCGGCAAGCCGGGGCAAGCCCGGCGCCCGGAAAACTCGCGTGCCTCGCGGCCGTGATGCCCGTTAGTGTCCATGCTGTGCAGGTGCGCAGGCTGCGGCTACTTCGCCTCTCAAGCGGGTAACGCGGGTTCGAATCCCGCCGCCGGCGCCAGCCGGTGTCGTCCAGCGGCCCAGGACGCCTACAGTGCGCCGCCGCCGACCCTGAACTCTGCACATCGAAGGCACGAGCTGCCCGCCACGGGGGAGTTGAGGCGGGCAGCCCTGCTCGCGGGCCCGCCGCACGCCACCGCGCCTGCGCCGGAGCCCGGCTGCGGCCGGACTGGCTAGCGGGCTGCCAGCCGCTCGTCTGCGTCCCGGAGGACGTCGACCAGCACCAGCTCGCTGAGGCTGAGGGGCGCCCCTACCTCGCCGCCCCTGGATCGCGGGCTCTACGACGTCCTGCCCGCCCGCCTGCAGGAACTCGTACGGGACCTCACCACCGCTGGCTTCCTGCGCCACCGCATCCGACGCCTCGGCATCACCCCCGGTCAGCTCGCCGAGCAGGCGATCCTGCCCGAATCCCTCATCGCCGCCTGGCTCGACGGCGCTCCCGTCACCCCTTCCCAGCTCCTGCGCTGCGCCCCCGCCCTACAACTGTCCGAGGACGTCCTGCTCGCCGCGCTGGAGGGCAAGAGGGACACCGCCTACTGGCTGCTGCCCGTTCCCCAGCCAGGCCAGCAGGGCCACCCGAGTGACCACGCGTGAGCGAACACCACCGAAACTAAGACGTGCGCTCATCGTACGATCGTGCGATAGTCGCATCATGCATCCGATCCTGGAACTCGCCGCCGTACTGCACCCGATGCCCGAGCCGGGGAGCGTGACCCCCGACGACTGCCTCAGTGACGCCCAAGAGGAGGCCGAGCGTCAGCGCAAGGAATACGCCGACAGCCTGGAAGCCGCTGCCCTCGGCGGCGAGGGCGATCCCCTCATCCTCGCCCTCGAACAGGCACGGGCACAGAAGGAGGCCGCCGACAAACGCATCCGCCGACTCCTCGCATACGCCCGGGAATTCCAGCCTGCCCGCCGCTACCCCCTCGACGAACTCGCCCGGGCCGCTGGCTACACCTCAAAGTCAGGCGCACGCACCGCCTACGGCGAGAAGGAGATTCGGCTGGTGCAGAGCCAGATCCACCGTCCCCGACGGACCGCCTGCGGCGAGGACCCGTCATGACGAGTGACCTGCCCGCGGCTGACAGCCCCGTATGGAACGACACGCCACGCCGCCTGCCACAGCAGTCCTTCGCGCCCCCCTACCAGCTGGCGGCCGCCGACCTGCGGCGACAGCTCCTCTCCGGCAGGCTCAAACCCGGCGACCGGGTTCCACCCTCGCGGGTTCTGGAGAAGCACTACGGCATCGCCAACATGACCGCGCGGTCGGCGGTGAGGGTCCTGCGGGACGAAGGTCTCGTCCACACCGAACACGGCCGGGGATCCTTCGTCGCCAACCCCCTGCCTGCTGTAGCTGGCGCCCCGGGCCAGACGGATGTGCCAGCCTGCATGCCGACCGCCGAGTACACCGAGCTGAGCCGCCGCATCGACGAACTTGTCACCGTCCAAAACGACTTGTTGCGTCTCCTCGAGCAGGCCGGCAGCCTCGCTCGGCAGCTCACTGCGCACACCACGTGACAGACCCGCAGGTCAGACGCCTGGCCAGCGGCGGCGACTACTGACCCCCAGAACCAAGATCGGGAGATCACCTGATGAACGCCACCCCCACCGCCGAGGTCCAAGGAGCTGGAGAGGCACAGGAGCGTACCGGCGGCTGTCTGTGCGGCCGTGTCCGCTTCATCGCTCAAGGTCCGGCCGTCTTCCCCCCCCGCACATGTGAATGCGAACACTGCCAGAAACTCGGCGGGACCCCTGTGATGTGGTGGGTGGGCTTCAAAACGGTCACCTGGACCGGGGAATGCAAGCTGACCTGGTACGAGACCTTCCCGGGCGAGGCGAAGCGCGGCTTCTGCCCGGCCTGCGGCAGCCGAATCGCGGCGATCGACAGCGACATCCCGGAGACCGGTATCAACGTCACGGCCCTCGATGACACCAGTGGCTCAGACCTCGTGCCGATCCACGCTTCCTTCCACGACAACACCGTGCACTGGCTCCCCCGGGGGCCGCAGAGCGAGCACAGCTCAGCCGGTTGACCGCCCACGCCTCTGTGGTTACTCGGAACCCCTTTGGCGAATAGGGCGCCCTGCGAGGTGCACAGTACACAGGCCAGATGGGCGTTCCTGCCCACGGAAATCGTCCTGGCGCTGTGCACCCGGCCCACCAAACCCTCCACTCCGCGTCGCGTCTGGAGCGGAAGGTCTTCCCACGAGGTGCGTGGCCCGCGGAGGGACGCGACAGCCGGCGCGGGGATCCCGAGGACGCTCACGAGATCGAGTTCTCCTGCTCGGCGTGCGCCGCGAACCGGATCGTGCGCGCCGTGCGGAACAGCTCCGCACAGGTGTGCCCCGCGGGAAACCGCTCGACCACGCGGTGGTGGACGTGCTGGCGGTGCGTCACGGTGGCCAGCGTCATGAAGGTGTCCATGTCGAGCTGCTTCTGCGACGCGAAGCACTGGAGAGCTTCGACCTTGTTCTTCAAGAGCGCCGGGGTGCCGACGAAGACCTCGGTGGGTTCGAAGGTATGGCTGTAGGGGGAGCGGAAGTAGCACAGGTTGTCGGCTTCGCGCAGTGCCACGGTGGTGACCTCGTCTGCCGTGATGCGGTGGTCGAGGTGCTGGTCACCGGGGAAGTGGGTGTAAACGATGCCGGGGCGTCGCTCGCCGAAGACGTGGAAGAGCTCCCGGTTGATCTCCACGCGGCGTTCCACGAACTCGTTGTCGGGGATTCGGGAGAAGGTGTACTGCGCGACTCCGAGGAGCGCGCCGGCGGCCAGGCACTCGGAGCGGCGCTGTTCGGCGCCCTCCAGGGTGGGTGCGCCGGGGCTGAGGCAGTGGACCCGTACGTGGTCGCCGGTGAGGGCGTGGTCGCGTATGCGCATGCCCATTGCGATTTCGGCGTCGTCGGGGTGGGCGACGACGATCAGGACGTCGGTCACGGGTGGGCCGGCCTTTCAGGAGCGGGGCTTGAGGATGAGGGCGCTGTGCAGGGCTCGGCCCTGCACTCCCTGCCAGCGGAACGGTTCCGTGGTGTCGGCTGGCCATCGCAAGTAGTGCATGCTGCCGACCACGCCGGTACACCCTGCGTGCCGGTAGGCGATCTTCGAGGAGGCGCCGCCGTCGAGGTGGTAGACGTGGTGGGGGTCGAGGCCGCCGGCCGCGCAGAGTTCGGCGGTCTCGCGCGGGGTGGCGCCGCGGAAGGTGTCCGTGTGGGGAGCGCCGTCGAGGATCTGCAGCACCAGCCGGCCGTCGTGCAGGGCGATCAACGTTCGGGCGTGCCGGGCGTCTTGGAACGGGGATTTGCCCAGGGAGGCGTCGTAGGCGGCGGTGTGCCCGTTCGCGGCGTCAGCGACGCTCGGTCCCAGGGAGATTCCCGATTCGAGCACGCTCGCTTCGTGGCCGGCGATCTCGGTGATCTCCACGGGTGCGCCGAGGGCCACATCCGTCACGGGCCGGTCCGCGCGCAGGATGAAGCTGCCAGTGAAGAGGTCGCTGCCGCCCCCCGGTCGGATCTGGCTCACCCGCAACCCGCGCTCCGGACTGCCGGCCATCACGTAGTCGACCACGGAATCGGACAGGGGGGTGACGTTGGACGACCGGTCGACATGGCGCAGGAAACCGGTACGAGGGTGGTCGCGGTAGCGGATCTCGCAGTTCGCGGCGCCGTACACGAACAGGGGCGCGGCCGGACCCGCAGGCGTGGCGGGTGCCTTGGAGCCGACCCACCGGTAGGGGCGGCCGTCGAGGGTAAGCGTCCCGCGCGCCGGGAGGGGCGCGATGACGGGCTGGCCGTCGCGCACGAGAAGCGCGGGCTTGTCGACGGTCGGCGCGCTGATCACGGTGCCGTTGCGGCAGCAGAAGTCCAGGCACGGTTCGGCAGGCTGGTAGGTGGGATCGTCGGAGATGAACGCGAATGAGCCGCTCATGGCCGCCAGGGCGCTGCCGGACACGAGCTCGGGCAGGTGGAAGGTGTCGGGTCGGGAGTGCACCTCGGCCCGGACGGCTGCGAGGTCGAGGGTGAGCGTGTGGACGTTGGTGAAGTTCCCCGCGCCCAGGTCCACGTACCGGCTGCGTAGGTGGGCGCCGGGCGCGAGCGGGAGGTCCCGGTCGGTGGCACGGATCGCGAAGGCGCGCTGGTCCACGGCGAGGGCCTGGACGTCCGGGACGTCGTAGCCGTGGGCGCGAAGCACCTGGGCCGCTTCCCGGTCTTCATCGCTGCGGGCAGGCGCGGTGGGCGTCGTCATACGGGGACCGTCCCGGGTTGGGCGGCGCGGACGAGGTCCTGGAGGGTGAGTGGCCCGTGGTCGAGCAGGGTGAGCGTCCGCTCGCGGAAGCGGTCGGCGAGCTCGGCCGGTTGACCGAGCGCGTAGGGGACGATGCCACCGCCGAGGCGGTAGAGGACGACGCCGGCAGCCACCGTGGCAGTCAGCACGGCATCCGGCCCTGTGAGGGCCTGCTTGCCCTCGTAGCCCATGAGTAGCGCTGTGACCAGCGCGGGAAGTTCGTGCGGCCGGGCGAGGTGGTGGATCAGGAGGTGTCCGGCAAAGTAGCCGAGGTCGTAGAGCGGCCAGCCGTAATGGGCGTTGTCGAGGTCGCACAGGCCGATCCGCGCGTCGGTGATGCTGATGTTCTTCGGCGCCAAGTCCCCCAGGACGAGCTGGCGCTCGGCGCGGCCAGCCATCTCCGCGCAGGCCGCGTCCAGCGCGGGGTGCCTCAGGGAGCGCAGGGCGAAGTCCCGCTGGTAGGCGGGGAATCGTGGGTCGGGTTTCTGCCGCTTGGGTGGGCGTGCGTCGCGGGTGGCCTGGTGGACATGGCGCAGCGTGCGGCCCAGGCGGGCCATCTCACCCGCGGTGGCGGATCGCTCGCTCAGGTGCCGGTGGTAGGTGCGGCCGTCGGGGAACACGTCGCTGAGCACCATCGTGTGTGTGTCGTCGTGGAAGGCGAGAACACGAGGGAAGACGTCGGGCGCGGCGGAGTGGTAGAGCTCCAGCAGCCGGCGTTCGTCGCCGATGAGCGCCGGGTCGGCACGCAGGGACGGGACGCGGGCGAACTGCTCCCGGCGGACCTTGATGATCACGCGGCCGTCGGGGCCGCGTACGGAGAAGACGTGGGCGACGTTGCCGCCACTGACCCGCTCGATCGCGAAGGGAACGCCTGTGTGAGGGCGGCAGTCGGCGAGCATACGGGGCAGCTCCTCGCCGAGCAGGTCGGCCGGGGACGGCAGAGGCAGCGTGGTGGAGGCGGTCACCGCACGATCACCTCCCGGCCCCTCACCGGCGTGGGGACCGCGGCGAGCGTCGGCGTCAGACTCAGCGTGGCCTCGGAAGAGGAACCGCTGAACCGGTGGGCCATCGACAGGTAGGTGCCGGCCATCAAGGCGGCAGCCGTGCGGTGGGTGGTGAGGTCCGAGCGCATCTGGTGGCGCACACGGCGCCCGTTGAGGTAGAGGAGGAACTCGTGCATGCTGCGCCGTCGTGAGGACTGCTGGGTCGGCGCCGCGAGTTGGCCGTCCGCGGTGGTGGTGAGGTCGTCGTGGCCGAGGCGGGTGTACGGCTTCCAGCCGGGCCGGAAGCGGTTGTTGCGGAAGACGTGCACCTCGATGTGCCGGTCCCCGCCGACCGCGTAGCGGTCGGCGGCGGAGTCGTCCTCCAGGGTCTGCAGGGAGTGCAGGTGCAGGGCCTGGAAGGGGCCCTGCTGGATGATGTGCGTCTCCTGCCGTACGCGACCGTTGCCCTTGTAGAGCGAGGCGGCGGGGGCGAGATTCCCCCGCTGGGAGAACCCGTTGTGGAACAGGTTGAGGGTGGCGAGGGTGAGCGTGCGTCCGGCGCTGGTGAACGCCATCGAGATGCCCGCGTCCACCTCGCCGAAGCCGTGAAGGCCGGCGCGCAGCTCGGCCTCGGTGTACGGGTTGCGGGCGGCGAAGCCGTCGAAGAGCCGCTCGTAGTCGTCGACGTTCAGCTGCGCCAGGAGGTCGGCGGGCCGGGTGACCTCGGCATGGACGCGCACCGCGTCGGCAATCTTGCCGCTGGCGTCACCCGCGCCCAGCAGCCACGGGATGATGTCGAAGAAGTGGTAGCCGCTGTGGGCGCACTTGCCGTAGCCACGCTCGTAGCCGTGGTAGCCGAGGTCGAGCAGTTCGTCGGGCAGGCGCCACTGGCCGTCGCTGTGGAAGGACTGCACGGAGGTGACCGGGCAGCCGGTCGCCTCGGCGACCTCGGTGATGAGGGCGCGCAGCTGCCAGAACGCCGGGTGGTAGCGGCGCTGGGACTGCACGCTCACCATGACCTCCGGGTGGTGCCGGCGCGCGCGGTCGTAGCGGGCGAGGAGGTCGTCGACGTCGGTGAGGATCGCGCTGGCCTGCGCCGGGTCGGTGGAGGCGTTGGCGCGCACGCCCAGCGGCTTGTCCAGCAGGACGCTCAGGCCCCGCTCGAGCGCCCAGCGGGCGTAGACCATGTGGAAGGCGGGCTCGGTGGCCACGACCACCGCGTCGATGCCGCGACGGGCCACGAGGCCGTCCAGGGTCCGGCGCACGGCGTCCGGCAGCGTCTGATCCCCGGCGGGGAACGGCACGATGGGGGTCACCGGCAGGTCGCGCGGTCCGTCGTCGCCGTCGAAGACAGTCAGGACGCTAGCGGCGCCGAGGACGTCTACCCCGCAGACCGTGCCGACCAGGCCGTCACGCTGTCCGGCGGCCAAGGGGGGCAGATGGGAGCGGCGGGCGTGCGGACCGACGCCGATCACCAGCACGTTCTTCATGTCCTCTCCTTCCGCGTCGGCGTACCGAGGTGGTGGGGCGCGGGCCTCATCGGCGCATCTCCGGCGCGAGGTGGCGGCGGCGCAGCTCGGGCAGGACGCCTTCGCCGACCATGTACGCCTCCTCCAGGTGCGGGAAGCCGGACAGGATGAACTCGTCGATGCCCAGGGCCGCGTACTCGGCGATCCGGTCGGCGACCTCGGTGTGACTGCCGACCAAGGCCGTTCCGGCGCCGCCGCGCAGCAGCCCCACCCCGGCCCAGACGTTGGGGTAGATCTCCAGGTCGGACGGCCTCCACGAGCCGTGGCGGAACCGTTCGTGCAGGGCGCTCATCCGTGCCTGGCCGGTCGACTCGCTGGCCGCCAGCAGGTTCTGGACCCGCTCGACGTGGGAGGGGTCGAGACCGACGAGGAGGCGCTCGGCCGTGGCCCAGGCTTCCGCGCTGGTATCGCGGGTCACGACGTGGAAGCGGATCCCGAACCGCACCTGCCGCCCCTGCTGACGGGCGAGTTCGCGGACCCAGGACAGCTTCTGGGAGACCTGGTCGGGCGGTTCGCCCCAGGTGAGGTAGGTGTCCGTGTGGCGGGCCGCGACCGGCCCTGCCTCCGGCGAGGACCCGCCAAAGTACAGGCGCGGCAGCGGGTCGGGCGGGGCGAGGACCGTCGCGCCGACGACGTCGTAGTGCTCGCCCTTGAAGGTGAAGGGATCGCCGCCCCAAGCGCCGCGCAGCACGGTGAGGAACTCGTCGGTGCGCGCGTAGCGGTCGGCCTTGACCAGGTGGTCGCCAAAGCGGGCCTGCTCGTCGCGTTCGCCCCCGGTGACGACGTTGAGCAGCAGCCTGCCAGCGGACATGCGCTGGAGGGTGCTGGCCTGCTGCGCCGCCAGGGTGGGAGTGATCAAGCCGGGGCGGAAGGCGACCAGGAACTTCAGCCGTTCGGTCTCCTGCGCGAGCGCGGCGCAGGTGAGCCAGGCGTCCTCGCACCACGTTCCGGTGGGGGTGAGGACGGCCTCGAAGCCGTTCGCCTCGGCGGCCTGGGCGATCTGCGTCAGGTAGCCGATCGTCGGGGCCCGGAACCGGTCCGCAGTGACGAGGGCGTCATCGTCACCGGCGGCCTCCGGGCCGTGGGTACCGCGGGTGCCGACGGTCAGGGACCGGCCGTCGCTGGCGGTGGGCAGGAACCAGTGAAAGCGCATCGCGCACTCCAGACGTCGAGAGGATCGCGGGGATGATCAGTCGGAGGTGAAGTCGCCGGCCGCGCGGGCCTGCAGCCGCTGGTAAAGGGCTTCGTCGAGTGCGAGGCGCCCGGTCTTCCGGGCGCGCGCCGCGCGGTCTTTTCCCTCCTGGCCGGGCAGGCGTACGGACCCGCCCTCGCGCGTCGCGGCCTGCCGGATCGCTCCGACGAGCTCGTCGTTGGCCGCCAGGTGACCGTCGCCCTGTCCGGCGAAGGTCGGGTCAAGGGCGATGAACATATAGCCGGTTGACCAGGTGGAGTCCACGCCATCGCCCATGGGGAAGCCGAAGAGCGAGCCGGTGAGGATCTGGATGAGCAGGGAGAGGGCGAAGCCGCGATGCTCGCCGAAGACCATCGCTGCGCGGGCGGCGTCGGGGTCGTCGGTGAACGCGCCGTCCTCGTCGACGAAGCAGTCCGTAGGCAGCGGGGAGCCCGTGCGCCGCGCCTCCCAGAGCACGCCCATGGGGGCCAGCGTGGTCGACATGTCCGCGCTGGCCGTGCCGTCGCTGGTCGGGAAGGCGAAGCTGACCGGGTTGACGCCGAGGAAGGGGGTTCGGGCGCCGTGCACCGTGGCCTCCGGGCGGGAGGTGTTCGCCACCAGGCCGACCAGGCCCCGCTCGGCGATCTGCTCACTCCACGACGCGAGGATGCCGTAGCGCTGGCAGTTGACCATGCCGACGACGCCCACGCCGAGCCGGCGCGCCTTGCGGGCGGCGAGACGGACGGCGAAGTCGGCGCTGAGCGGCCCGACTTCGCGGCGGCCGTCCACGACCGCCATGGCGCCGCGCTCGTGCTTGATGCGGGGCGGCCCGATGCGGTGGGAGAAGAACTGCGACTCGAAGGCGAACTTGGCCAGGCCGTGCGACGGCTTCCCTCGCAGTTCGCCGTCGAGGTAGTGCTCGACGACGCGGTCGATCCCCGGGCCGGGAACGCCAGCCCGGGTGCAGGCGGTCGTCATGAGCGCGCGGACGTCGTCGATCCCGACGTCCAGGCGCACGGCCGTCGCCGGGCCCGGCCCGATCGAGGAAGGGCTGTCCTGCTCGGAGGGTCTGGCGCCGGCAGGTAAGGGCTGATGGGGGCCGGTCTCGTGGGCAGGTATCACGCGCGTCTCCGGACGTGGTGGTGGGCGGGCAGGCGGCGGGCCCGGGCGGCGGTGCGGCGCCCGGGGTGGGTGTGTCAGCGGGGGGCGCGGACCATGTGCTCAAGGACGGTGCGGCCGCGGTCGATGAGGACGGTGTCGGTCTTGGTCAGGCCGGTGCTGAGGTAGGAGACACCCAGGCGGGCGGTGAGCAGTACGAGCGCGCGCTGCTCGGTCGGTGAGAGCAGCCGGCCGTACCCGGTGAGGAAGGCGTCACGCAGGTCGGGGCGGGTGGGCCATGCGGCGCCGCACAACCAGACCAGGTCCTCGATCGCGAGACCGGGCGCGGACTCCTCGAAGTCGATCAGGCCATGATGTCCCGCTGCCTCGTCCCAGAGCCAGTTGCGGGGGGAGTAGTCGCCGTGCCGGTAGGCCAGCGGAAGGGCGCGTGCGAGGTCGGGCAGGTCACGGGCCGTGTCGCGGACGAGGTCTTGCTCGGCGAAGGAGAGCTGGTCGCCGAGGCGTTCCAGGATCACGGCGGCCTCGTCGGCCTGCGCGGTCACCGACTCCATGATGCGCTGGTGCTCGCGGTCGCTGATCGGCTCGTCGGCGTCGTGCCAGCGGCGCAGCAGGTCCCCGGCGAGGCGGTGCACCCGCTGCTCTTCGGCCTGTTCCAGGGGCAGTCCGCGTACGACGCGGCCCGAGAGCGCGGAGAGCACGACCGCCGGCCGCTGAGGATCGCTGGCCAGCAGGTGCGGCGCCTCGGTGTCAGTGAGCGCCCGCGCCGCGTGCTCGCACCCCTTCACCTCGCGCACGTACTTCTCGGTGGAGGGGTACAGCTTGACGAAGACCTCGCCGTCGTCCGTGCGAACGCGCCAGACGCGGGAGTCTCCGCGCGGCCAGGAGGCGTCCGTCACGTCGGCGGTGTCCATGCCGGCGACGTGACGGGTGACCCACTGGCGCAGGTCCGGGGGCAGGGAGGTGGCGTGCGGCATAGGGGCTGGCTCTTTCACGAGGTACGAGGAGGGCGTGACGCCGCGCAAGGCGGCGTTCCTTCGGGCAGACGTCGAATCTATGGGCCGGGCGGCGCGGGGGCCGTCCTGCCCGTCCGGCGCCGGCGGCGGGCCTCGGGCCGTATCCGCGCGCTGGCCGGACGGTTCGGTGCGCGGGGTTGCGTTCATCGTGCCGCTCCCGCCTCGGCGGTCAACTCGCGCTCCTTCAGGCGTTCTCCTTCAGGCGTTGCAGGAAGGCGTTCGCTTGAGGTTCGGCCGCCCAGGGCTCGAGCGCTGTGGCCAGGTCCTCGAGATAGGTCCGGGCACGGGCCGACTCCACCCGCTGCAGGAGCGCCAGTGCCCGGTCGCCGTGGTCAAGTGCCTGGTCGAGGTCGCGCATCTGGCAGGCAGCCGTGGCAGCGACGGCCATACGAAGGCCCACGGCGCGCGTCTGGTGGACGTCGGACAGGTCTCCCGCTTGGCGGCTCCAGCCGAGGGCGGCCTTGGGCTTGCGCAGGTCGCGGAAGATCTCGGTGGCGTCCGCGGCCAGCCGGCCGGGGGTGACGTAGGAGAGCCGCGGGGCGTCTCGGACGCCGGGGTTGATCTTGTCGAGCCAGGATTCCGCCCGGCTCAGGGCAGTGCTCGCCCCGGTCGTGTCCCCCATCCGGGCCAGCGCGCGGGCCTCGGCGAGTTTGGCGAAGGCCAGGACCCGGCGGGACGCGTGCCGACGGCCGCGGTGGAATGCGCCCTGGGCCATGTCGAGGGCCTGGTCCGGCGCGCCCTCCAGGATGGTGTGCAGGGCCATGGTGGTCAGGACGTAGGTGCCCATCTCGATGTCGCCTCCGGCGCGGGCCAGACGCAGAGCCTGCACGAAGTGCTGCTGGGCGGCCGCGCTGTACCCGGCGTCGAACGCCGCCCAGGCCGCGACGCGGGAGAGTTCCGCGGTGATGGAGAACAACTCGCGGGCCGTGGCCTCGCCGAGCCGGGCGTCGAGCAGCGGGAGGGCCCGCTCATTCAGGCAGCGCCGGATCGAGCTCAGCCGCCAGTTGGCGCCCCCGAACTGGGCATCCCACACACGGGCCTGCTCGGCCGCGTCCGTCAGCTCCTTCAGGTCCTCCGCGCCGATCAACCGTCCGGGACCGCTGCTCGCGTACTCGGCGGAGTCCGCAGGAGCAGGCGCGGGCGCCGGGTCGGCGGCGTCGGCGGGGACGGCGAGCCAGCGGGTGACGGGCAGGACATAGCCGGACGCGGCGAACGCACCGCCCGGTCCGTCGGCGGCGCTCCAGTGAGCGCGCGCGCCCTCGATGGCCTCTTCGCGGTCGCGCGGGAAGTCCCAGCCGCGTGGCGCTTCGTCGGGAGCTGCGCCCATGCCGATCTCCTCCACCGTGACCGTCCTGCCGATCCGCTCGCTCAACGCGGTGGCGATGTACTGGGGCACGGGGTCCTTGGGCGTTGCTCCGGCGAGCCAGCGGGCGACACTGGTGTGTTTGTACTTCGTGGCGGCTCCGTCCCGCTCGGCCAACTGGTTGACGCGGAACGCGAGGCCCTTGTGACTCATGCCGTGCCCGTTGATGAGCACGGCGAGCGCCGCGTTCGGCGTTCTGGGCCGACGGCCGGTCATCGAGCCTCCCGGGTCGAAGATCTTGGGGGGTGCCGCGACTGCTCCGGGGCCGGGTCGGCAAGGCCGGCTCCGGCCCCTCGGTGCGGCGGGGCGGTCAGGTCGGGGTAGTGCGCGGGTCAGAAGTACTCGGGCATCCACGGTTCGCGGTCTGCCGTGGCGCGGATGAACTGGGCCACCGCGCGGGCCTCGCCGTGCACGCCGTCGAGGAGGGCTGCGGCAAGCGTGCGGTACCCGCCCGCGTACCAGTGGGCGAACTGGCGTGACGTGAGGACAAGTTCGTGCCGTGCGCCGGGATCGGGCGTCAGCTCTGCGGTGCCGGCGACGACCCGCAGGAGGAAGGGTGTGGGAGGGCTGTTGTCGTCGCCGTGCAGAGCGAGGGGGAGAGTGAGGTCGAGATCCTCGGGCCAGCCGCGGCGGCGTACTGCCCCGGCCGGATCGAGGATGCGCAGCATCCAGGGGTGCCAGGACGTGGCGCTGGCGGCGCCGGCGCGGCGCAGATGGTTCTGCAGCAGCGAGACGGGCGGCAGGGCGGTGCGCTGGAACAGGACGGTCGGGATCCGGCTGTGGTGGCTGCCGAGGAAGCCGAGCATGGCCGTGGCCGCCTCGGCACTCGCCGCCCAAAAGTCGTGGACGACCAGGCGGCGGCCGCCGTCGCGGTCCCGGTCGAAGGCGATCGCGAGCAGGCCGTCCGGGGTGCGGCCGGGCAGGGCGAAGCGGTAGTGCGTCATGCCGGTGTGTTCGGCCCGCTGCCAAGCCGGCCACCAGGAGGGCCGCTGCCACGGCCCGTTCCAGTCACCGGCCAGCACCTGCTGCTGCTTACGGACCTGATCGTCGGCGCCGTGGACGATGTCGAAGCGGGAGCCGTCGGCGATGCCGCGCAGTTCGTCGGTGGGCACCGTCCAGGAGTAGACCTGGGTCGGCGCGGCCCAGCCCATGCGGTGCCCGTACCCGGTCGAAGCGGTCCACGCGGTCGCCAGAACGGCGCCCTGCTCCTTCAGGGGCCGCAGCCGCTCTTCGAGCAGCGTCGACCACAGCCGGGCGCCCCGGGCTTCGGGGGCGATGCAGCCGCCGGCCAGGCAGGCGCCCGGCACCGTCCGGCCGCCGAAGAACTGGGGGACCGCGAGGGCCAGGCCGCCGCCGATGACGCGGCCGTCGCGCACGGCGACCCGGGCGTCGGCGTGCGCGCGCAGCCGGGCGACGTCCTCCACCTGGTGCCCGTAGGCGCGTACGGTCAGGTCCTGGTACTCCTGCCACAGGGCGTCGTCGGCTTCGAGGACGACCATCGGCGTGCTGCCCGGCATCGGTACTCCCTTCTTCAGTAGGCGGTCGCCGTACGGACCGCGGTCGCGTCGGCAGGGACAAGGAAGGTGCGGGTGAGGGTGATGACGCGCCGGTCGGCTTGGTTGAAGGCGGTGGTGCGGACGGTGACGACACCCTGGTCGGGGCGGCTGGCCGACGAGCGTGCGGAGAGGATCTCGGTCTCGGCCCGCAGGGTGTCCCCGACGTGCACGGGCTGCTCGAAGCGCACGTCGTTTAGGGCGAGGTTGGCGGTGGTCAAGCCGCTGGTGGAGCGGACGCTCGCGCCGATGACCAGTCCCAGCGTGACGACTCCGCACACCAAGAGCTGCTGTCTGCCCATCCGTTCGCAGAACTGCGCGTCGGAGTGGACGGGAGCCACGTTGCCGGTCAGCGCAAGGGTCATGGCGTGGTCGGTGTCGGTGATGGTCCTCGCCGGCCGGTGCTCGATGGTCAGGCCGACCAGGGCGCCGAACTCCTCCAGGCCGCAGCCGACGACCTCGCGCAGCCGGCCTTCGCCGACGGTCCGGTAGCCCTGCACCACGGGTGTCTCTGTCACTGGGTGCCTCCGCGGGCGCTGGGGACGGTGACGCTCTGGGCCCGGTCGAGTACCGCGCGGGCCGCCGCGACGAGCGGGGGCCCCACCATCTGGCCGCTGGCCCGCACCATCTGGCCGCCGGCCCGGTCCGCGGCGCTCACGATGACGTGGGCCTGGGCCACCTCTTCCTCGGTGGGTCTGAACGCGACGCGGATGATGGGGAGTTGGTCGGGGTGTACGGCGCCTTTGCCGGTGAAGCCCAGATCGCGAGCCTCCTGCGCGTCGCTCCGCAGGCCCTGCGGGTTCCCGAGGTCGAAGTAGGGCGAGTCGATCGACGGGATGCCGTGGGCGGCGGCGGCCGCGACGATGGCCGAGCGCGCCCACAGAAGGGAACTGCTGGTGCGGCGGCATCCGGTGGCGGCGGCGTAGTCGGCCGCCCCGAAGACAACACCGCCCAGCACCGGCGAGGCGAAGATGTCGTCGAGGCGGAGCAGCGCGCGGGGCGTCTCGATCAGGGCGCAGATGCGTACGCCCGTCGCCGTCTCCTGCAGTGCCTGGGCCACCAGCTCCAGCTCGCGGGCGGACTCCACCTTCGGCACGAGCACGACGGTCTCGCGCAGACCGGCGCCGGCGAGCGCCACCAGGTCCTTCAGGCCGTGCACGGTGCCCGGCCCATTCACGCGCAGCCCGAGCACCGTCGCGCCGTGTACCGGCGCGGCGCCGAGATGAGCCAGCGCCGCCGTACGGGCGGTGTCCTTGCCATTCGGCGGGACGGAGTCCTCCAGGTCCAGCAGGGCGACGTCGGGCTGTGCGCGCAGCGCCGCCTCCAGGCGGCCGTCCGAGGGCGGCGTAATCAGCCAGGTTCCGCCGGGTGCGGTACGGGCTGTGGTCATGGCCGCCACCGTCCGGCGAGGTGCTCGTCGACCAGCTGGTCGAGGGCGCCGACGGACGTGCCCGAGGCGATCCGGTCCTCGCCGAGGGCGACGCCCTGCTCGGCCAGCAGCAGGTCCAGCTCGGCGATCGCCAGCGAGTCGAGCCCGGCGTCCTCCAGGCTCGCCTCCGGGCGCAGCGACTCCTCGTCCACCTGCAGCGGGCCGGTCAGAATGGTCGTCAGTATCTGGTTCACCGGGCTGCCTCCGGTCGGGATGAGCGGTCGGGCACGTCGGCCACGCAGGGCACGTCCGGCCAGGTGAGGGTGGTGGCGCCCCAGGTCAGGCCCGCACCGAACGCGGCCAACAGGACCCGGTGCCCGGGGCGCAGTGCACCGTCGGCCGCCGCGTGTGCGAGGGCGAAAAGGATCGAGGCCGCACTGGTGTTGCCCAAGCGGGCGATGTCGTCCAGCACGCTCCCGCCGTCGAGGTGGAGCCGGCGGCCGACGGCCTCGGTGATACGGGAGTTGGCCTGGTGGGGCACGAACCGGTCGACATCGCCGAGACTCCATCCGGCCGCCGCCGCAGCCTCTTCGGCGGCTTGAGACATGCGGATGACGGCGTGCTGGAACACCTCCCGGCCGCGCATGTGCATGAACTGCCCGTGCGGGACGACTAGGGCGTCCGTGTGTCGGCCGTCGGCGCCCAGAATCACCGGCCCCACGGCGCCCGGCTCGCCCGTCTCCCCGCGCCGTATCACGATCGCGGCAGCTCCGTCCCCGAACAGCGCGGCCGTCGTGCGGTCGTCCGGGTCGGTCAGGTGCGACAGGCGATCGACCGTGATGACCAGTGCCCGCTGCGCCGCGCCGTCGGCGACGAATCCCTTCGCGACCTGGAGGGCGTAGGGCAGGCCGGTGCACGCGGCAGCGATGTCGAAGGCGGGGATGCCGCACAGGCCCAGGCGCGCGGACACTTCCGGCGCGGTGCCCGGCATCCGGTGGTCGGGGGTCGCGGTCGCCAGGATCACCACGTCGACCGAGTGAACTCCGGCGGACGTCAGCGCGGCCTGGGCCGCCCGGACGGCAAGATCGGCCGTCGAGGTGCCCGCGTCCACGCGCCGCCTCTCGACGATCCCGGTCCGGGTGGAGATCCAGTCGTCGGCGACACCGAGGCGCCCGGCGATCTCCGCGTTGGAGACCACGATGTCGCCCCGCGCGGTAGCCACTCCGCACAGCACGGCGGCAGGGGGACGCCGGCCGTCGTCGACAGCGGCCGGCGTCACGACGCCACCTTGAGGCTGTGGACGACCTCGTCGATCAGGTCCTCCTGCCCGGCGACGACCTGGCGCCGCCCGAGTTCGGCGAAGACCTCCAGGGGGTCCACGCCCGCCTCCCGCGCGGCCGTCAGGACGCGCGGCTTGAACCCGGAGAACACCCCGGCCAGCCCCGAGGCCAACGTCACCGAGTCGATGACCGGCGGACCGGACATCAGCCGGCCGTGGGCGACGTCCGCCGCGCGCAGCAGCGCCGGCAGGTCGATGCCGGTCTCGTGACCCGACCGGTGCAGCACGGCGACCAGGACCTCGAGGGACGTGTTGCCCGCGCCAGCCCCGAAGCCGCGCGCGCACGCGTCGATGACGCGGGCCCCGACGTCGACGGCGGCGAGAGAGTTGGCCACGGCCATGGACAGGTTGTTGTGCCCGTGGAAGATCACCGGCACGTCCACCGCGGCGACGATGGCCCCGATGCGCTCACTCACGTCGACGGGCAGGTAGTGCCCGGCCGAATCCATGATCCCTACCGCCTGCGCCCCGTACTCCACGGCCCGCCGGCACTCCTCGGCGAGCCGCTCGGCAGGGGCCATGTGGCTCATCAGGAGGACGGCCTGCGCTTCCAGGCCCAGCTCGCGCACGAGGCCCAGGTGGCGGCGCGTCACGTTGGCCTCGGTGCAGTGCGCGGCGATCCGCACCACGTCCGCGCCACAGTCGGCGGCCCGGCGGATGTCCGTGCCGGTTCCCCAGCCGGGGACCATGAACACGCCCATCCGGCTCGTGCCCGCCGTCAGGGCGAGCCGGACGGTCTCCAGCATCGTGGTGTCGTCCAGACGCGCGTACCCGATCTGCCGTGAGGACGCGCCGAGCCCGTTGCCGTGCCCGACCTCGACCACCGGCACACCGGCCGCGCTCGCGGCCATGGCGTACGCCCGCAACTGCGGCACGTCGAGCTGGTGCTGCACCGCGTGCTGTCCGTCGCGAAGCGTCGCATCGTGGACGCTCACCTGCGAGATGTGGCTGCTACCCATGGTGTCCCACCTCCAGGGAGCGCGCGTAGCGCTCGGCCAGCGTCACCGCGGCGGCGTTGATGATCTCCACGTTTCCGGCGTAGGCCGGCAGCCGTCCTGTCCGGGCGGTGACCGTGACGGTCGCCCGCACCAGGTCGTCGGCCACGGACAGCGCACTCACCTCGTAGCCGGGGGCGTACTGCCGTACGGCGTCGGACGCCGCCTCGACCGCGCCGGACAGCGCAGCGGGCTGGATGCCGTACGCGCACGCGGTGATCTGCGAGCGGAAGGCCGGCGCGGGCAGGGCCGGGCTGATGGTGGCCAGCACCTTCACCTCCGGCGAGCCGGTCAGCCGCTCCACCGCGTAGCCGGTGATGGCGAGGTACTCGTCGAGGTTGTCCCGCGTAGCCGGGCCGACGCCGGCCGAGGCGACGGTGGTGACCACTTCGACGTCCTCGACCCGCTCGCTGTTCCTGGCGATCGCGTCCAGCACTGGGAGGACGGCCTGGCCGCCGCAGCTCACCAGGCTCAGGTGACGGTCCGACTCCGCCCGGACGCCGTTGACCGTCGGGGTGACCATGCTGCCGCCGCTGCTCGGCGTGAGATCCACCAGCAGCACGTCGGCCGAGGCGAGGGCGGCCCAGTGGGCGGCGTGTGCCTCGGCCGAACTCGCGTCGAATACCACGTCGACGTCCGCACCGACCACCGCCGCGATGCCCTCGGTGGAAATCTCGCAGCCCAGTTGGGCGGCCCGGCGCAGCGCGCTGGCGCTGCTTTGCTGGCTGGCCACCAGGGTGCAGCTCAGCAGTGGAGAGGCGTTCAGCCGCTCGGCCAGGTCGAGGCCGAGCATTCCGGCACCGATCACGGCCGCCTTCAGACGGGGCGCGGCCTCCGCACAGTCGGTGGCGGATTCGACCGGCGCAATGGCGCTAGGCGACATGGAGCACCGCCTGCGGAAGGCGGGGAGAGCTGACCGTCACGGTCTGCCCGGCACTCAGCGGGAGGCTGGCGTGCACGGCCCCGGCCAGCACGATGTCACCGGCCCGCAGTCCCGTACCGAAAGCCGCCAGCTGTCGCACCAGCCAGGCCACGGAACGGATCGGGTCACCCAGGATCGCCCGGCCGAATCCGGCGGCCGCCACAGCACCGTTCACCGTGCAGGTCAGATGCTCTCCCTCCAGCTCGGGCACGAGTCCCGCTACGGGTGCGCCGAGGACGAACCGCCCGCAGGCCGCGTTGTCCGCCACGCTGTCGACGAGCGTCAACCCCTCGAACCCGTACCGGCTGTCGATGACCTCCAGGGCGAGGAACGTCGACGCGATCGCGTCTCGGATCGCCTCCTCGCTCACGTCGGCGCCGGCCAAGTCGCTTCCCATCCGGAAGGCGAGCTCGCCCTCGACGCGCGGCGCGACCAGGTCGCCGAGGTGCAACTCGCCGTCCTCGTCGACCGCCATGGAGTCGAGCAGCAGCCCGGAGTCGGGCTGGTCGATGCCGAACTGCTCCTGCATGGCCGCCGAGGTGAGACCCACCTTGTGACCGACCACGCGCGCACCATCGGCAACGCGAAGCGCAGTCCCGTGCCACTGGATCCGGTAGGCGTCATCCAGCGAGGCATCGGGACGCCGGTGACTCAGCAAGGACGTCGGCCGTCGCGTTGTCTCCGCACTGCGCAGGCGCCAGGCTTCGCTGTCCCGCCACGGTGACTCGGGGGCTTCCGTGGGCTGAGCGCCGGTCGACCCCGTGTGCGGAGGGGAGTCCGCGGGGGCGAGGAGCACCCCCAGGAGCCCCGGTTCGCTATCGGTTCTCATTTCGTGCAACTCCCTGAGCTGGTTCGGGTATGCGCGACTGACGGGTCCACATCCCACCGCGTGTCTCCAGTGGTGGGCAGGGCTCGCGAAGGGGCCTGCGGCTCGCGAAGGGGCTCGCGGCAGCTGCGGCCTCCGCGTTTCCAGCCGGTGGATGTGTCATCGGTGGGCACTCCGGTCACCTCGGCATGGCCTGCGGCGGCTCCAATCTGCGGCCACGCTTCCCGGGCCGCCGACACCAGTACGGTGACCAGAACGCCCATGAGGATTACGGCGAGGCAGCCGCCGACGTCGCGGAGCGTCGAAAGCAGCGGGTCCTGCTGCCAGGTCCGCCCGACAGCAGGGTCCGGTCCGTCCTCTGCCAGGTCCGCCTGCTGGTCAGAGATCGAGAGGCGGCGGAGGAAAGTGCCGATGGCGGACGACGCGTACCCGAAGTACCTGCCGCGCTCCGCGTCGTCCTGGGGCTGTCGTGGCCCCCAGTTGACGGTGTGGTAGGTGTCGCGGTGGATCGACAGGCCGAGCCGAACGCGCGGGAATCCAGGCCGGCCCCGCAGGCCCGCCCAGATCCGTACGGCGTCGGCCACGGTGCCCACCGACAGGTAGCCGCCGCTGCGGCTTTTGCCAGCGGGCACCGCGAGGAGCACGGCGCTGCCCACCTTCACACCGACCGCGCGGTCGAGGAGGTCCGGGTCAGCGAGGCGTTCCCGGAACCAGGCGAAGTCCTCGGAGCACTCCTCGGGCGAGGGGCGGCACAACGGAGCGGCGATTCCCGTGAGGGGGAGGCGGGGCATAGGAGGTGCGGGCCTTGCGTCGTAAGCATCGGTCACGCCGCCCGGGTGAGCGGGTGGTTGAGGATGTCGGTGAGGGTGTTCCGGTCCAGGCGCAGCACGACCGTGTGATGGTCGGACAGGCCCTTCATGTCGACGACCTCGACCTCGCGGACGGCGGGCAGGAGCTCCTTGCTGGCGTAGATCCGGTCGATGCGCGAGGCCGAGCCGTGGCTGTCGCAGGCGTCGACCGTGGGCGCGACCGCGCTGGTGTCACCCATGGCCTCGACGAGGTGGCGGGCGACGTCCTGGAGGCCGGCGGTGCGCAGGGTGTCGTCCGGCCGGTCGTCCATCCGGCGCACGCCGTCCGGCCCGATGTAGGAGCGGTGCGCCCGGTGGGGTTCGTCGCGGATCTCCTCCAGCACGGGCAGGGCCGGGTCCCCGGGTGTGCCGACGACGGGGTAGCTGTTGTTGTCGCCGCCGAGCAGCGCGGGGTGGTGGACGTACCGGTCGCCGTTCTTCACCCACTTGTCGTTCCACTTGGTCAGCCACTCGGCCTCCGCCAGGCGCGACGTGGTGGAGAAGTAGTTGAGGTGGTAGGAGCCCACGATCAGCGGGGTGGCGTCGGGTTTTGTACCAGCGAGCTTGAAGCTGAGCACGGCCGGCGGGAGCGCCCACACGGGGCCTGTCTTCGGGTACGCGGTGGCCGGGGTGAAGAGCTCCGGGTCGTGGTAGACGGCGGTGCAGCACTCGCGGCCGATGAAGCCGGCCATGCCCAGTACGGCCTCGGCCGCGTCCGCGAGCGCGTGGCCGTTGTCCTGGGCATCCCACATCTCCTGCCGCAGCAGCAGATGCAGGTCGAGCGAGGCCAGCCGGTCGTGCATCCGCTGCCACAAGTCGCGGTCCCCGTTGCCGTTGTTCTCGAAATTGCAGATCGCTACGTTGATGAACACGTTGGTCTCCCCGGAAGTCAATGTGTCAGCGGGCGGGCGTGAGGACCTGGCGGAGGACGTCAAGGCCGACGCGCGCGAGGAGCAGGGCATGGTCGGAGACCTTCCGGACCTCGTCGGTCGCCAGGACGTCCAAGCCGAAGGCCCTTCTCCAAAGGTTGGTAGCGCCGGTGCCCGGATCGTGGCCGGGGGAGGTCTGGTCGAGAACCAGACGCTCCGTGGCGGTCAGGGGGGTGATCTGGATCGCGCGCTGTCGGGTCATGACGATGTCTCCGGGGAAGAAGTGGGGTTCGGCGTCCCTGGCCGGTGTCACGCCGTAGCGGGGCGGGCCGACGTGTTGATCAGCTGAGGGCGGAGGGGGAGCAGGCGGGGTTGAGCACGGTGGACAGCCGTTGTGACCAATCGCCCTTGCTCTGGCCGAGCGCGACCTCGGCGAGGCGAAGAAGCTGGATGTCCGAGGTGCCAGCAGGGGCGAAGATGTGGTGCACGTCGCGCAGGTAGCGCCCGATGGGGACTTCGGCCATCAGTCCGGCTGCGGCATGGATCTCCATTGCCGCCCGGGCGGAATCCAGCGCCATCTCTACGTTGATCAGCTTGGCGTTCATCAGCTGGGCGTCACATGGAACACCGGCGTCGAGAAGGTGGGCCGCGTGATAGGCGGCGAGCCGGGCGGTCATCAGACGCGACTGAATCTGCCCCACCTTGAGCTTGATGTTGGACAGCTTGTGCAGCGGACTGCCGTAGCGGACGCGCTCGCTGGCAAAGGCCGTGGTCTGTTCAAGGATCGCCTGGTGAATTCCGAGGGCGACCGCAGTCAGGTTCGGCCGTCCGTACGTAACGCTCGACGAGTAGGCGATGTCCCTACCGTCGCCTTCCTCGCCGAGCCGGTTGGTCACCGGTATGCGGCACTCGTCGAAGTGGAGTTCACCGAAGCTGAAACCGTGCAGGCCCAGCTTCTCGGGGTGAGGTGGCAGGGTCAGGCCGGGCCGATCGGCTTCGACGAGGAACGCCGTCAACCCCCTTGACCCTTCTGAGGTACGGGCGACGACGCCATGGAGGTGTCCGATGTGGCTGTTGCCGATGAAGACCTTCCGCCCATTGAGGACGTAGTGGCGGCCCTCACGGCGGGCGGTCATCTGCATGCCCAGGACGTGACTGCCGCTACCGGGTTCGGTGACGGCGATGGTAGGCAGGCACGAGCCGTCCGCGATCCGTGGCAGCCACGTTTGCTTCTGCCATTCGTTGCCGTAGTGGATGATCTTTGCTGCGGCGAGCTGTGAGGCCTGCGCCACGGCGCCCATGGCGGCGCTGACACGGGAGAGCTCCTCAATCAGGATCGTCTTGGCTAGGTGGCCAGCCTCCATACCGCCATACGTCTCGGCGATGGTGACGCCGATCCACCCCTGGCGAGCGATCGCATACGCGAGGTCGGCTTCGACGGCCCCGGTCCGCTCCATCTGTTCCACACGCGGCGCGACCTGGGACTCAGCGAAGCCTCGTACCGTTTCCCTGAGTTGGTGGTGCTGTGCAGTGAGATACGGGTCGGACATCGATGGGGGTTCCCCTTCCGGTGTGAGCGCTGTTGACGCGCGGCAGCAGGGGCGTCGTCTACTGCGGCGGCTGGTAGCCGACGTGGCGGTAGAGGAAGTGCATGACCTCGTCGCGGCGTTCCTTGATGAGCGCAAGCGAGGCCTGGCCGGTGGACTGGGGCTTTTCCTCAGGGCCGACGAAGCAGACGGTCCCGAGCACCGTGTCGCCATGCAGCAGAGGGGCGCCGGCGTAGGTACGGATGCCGATGAGGTCCACCACCGCGTTGCCCGAGAAGCGGGGGTGGGCGAACACGTCCGGCAGCACCAGAGCCTTCTTCTTTTCCACGACCTCGGGGCAGAAGCCGTGGCCGAGGGACATACTGCGCCCCACCGTGGGCAGTTCGCTGTCGTCACCGGGCGTGCACAGGCCGAAGAACTGCTGCTCGTCACCGAAGATGTTGATCATGGCGTAAGGCACACGGGCGTCCTGCGCCAGCCGCCAGGCGAAAGCGTCGAGTTCCGGGTCCGGGCCGACCAGCCCCAGGGAACGCAGTACTTCGGCGCGCTCTGTCTGCCCGGTGGCCAGATCCTGCGGACGGGGGTCGGAGGTGGGGAAGGTCATGCAAGAGCTCCAGGAGTTGAGGTGCGGCGAACTTCGAGGCTGCGGTCGACCAAGCTGATCAGCACGTCCATGGCGGAGTCGTGCTGCCGGACATCGCACGTCACGACGGGGACGTGCCTGCCGAGTTTGAGGGCTTGGCGGACCTCGTCGGGGGTGTAACGGAAGGCGTGGTCGAACTCGTTGACTGCGACGATGAAGGGCAGCTTCCGCTGCTCGCACCAGTCGACCGCGGCGAAGGAGTCCTCCAAGCGCCGTGTGTCGGCCAGCACAACGACACCGACTGCGCCGTATGAGAGGTCGTCCCACAGGAACCAGAACCGCTCCTGTCCGGGGGTGCCGAAGAGGAAGAGGATCAAGGAGTGATCGGCGAAGGTGATTCGCCCGAAGTCCATGGCCACAGTGGTGGTGGACTTGTCGGCTATGCCTGCGAGGTCGTCGATCCCTGCGCTGGCGACGGTGAGGTGTTCCTCGGTGGTGAGCGGCTCGATCTCGCTGACCGTCCCGATCATCGTGGTCTTGCCGACCCCGAAGCCGCCAGCCACGACGATCTTCAGCTCGTCCAGGGGTGCACCGGGGTGTCTCTCCCGGACACCGTCAGAGGTTGGTGTGTAGGGCATCGAGCAGTCTCCGCAGCAGGTGTTCATCGGGGTCGGCCGGGCTGTTGGGGTTGGCCGGCGTGAGTGCCTCAGTGTCGAGAAGGTCGCCGAGCAAGACCTTGACCACCTGGACGGGCTGGTGGAGCCGGGCGGCGAGCTCGGCGACGGAGCACGGGGCGGCGCTGCAGTGCATCAGCAGTGCCTCGTGCTCGAGGGTCATCGGCATCGGCCGAGTGGCGGGCCTGGTGACCAAGCAGGTGGTCAGGTGCAGCGGGTGGGTGGGGCGGGTGCGTCCTCCAGTGATCGTGTAGGGGCGGACATCCCCTAACGCGCTGTTGGACCACCCGCCGCTGGAGGACACGTCACAGCCCCTAGCCGTACATCGTGTTGCGGCGAGCCTCGATGATCAGGTGCTCGTCGAGGCTCGAGATGAGAACTCCCATCTCGTAACCGACCTGGCCCACATCGGCCTCGCGAGTGGTCACTACGGCCAGAGCGGTGCCCAGGGCCGACTTGCTCGTCGTGCCGGCGCTCATCAGGAAGAAGAATCCGGCGTCGTGTTCTGAGACGTTCTGGCGCAATCCTCCCTCGGCGTTCCTGAACTGCTGCCGGGCGAGGGCCAACATCCCGGCGATCACCGCGGCGGTGTTGTCCGCGTCGTCCATGTCCTGTGGGGTGTAGGCGAGCTTGAGGCCGTCACCGGTCGCCAGGAGAGCCTTCTGAGCGCCGGGGATCCGGCTGATGAAGTCGGTGAGGAGCCCGTCCAGTTGGGCGCGCGCAGACACCGCAGCGGTGTTGCTGGTGGTGGGGATGTTCTCCGCCTGCATCATTTCACTCCTACGTCGGGTCGGTGGTGGAGGGGGAGATGGGCAAGCCGTGGGTATCAGCTGGCCGGGGGTGTGACTGCTGCTCCTCCGAACGGGGCACACGAGACCGGAATTTGGCCATCAAATCGCCGATGGGGCGGCCAGTCGGCTCCTGCTGCTGTGGCGGGGAGGCCTGCACCCTCGGCCGGGTGACGTCGCGGCTGGGCAGCGGCGGCTTGGTGCCGCTAGCGGCCGCCCGACCGTGCGGCTGAGCGGTCGCGGCATGCGCGGACGAAGTGGGGTCCGGCCTGCCATCGGACCCGGCTGGAGGCGCGGCGCTGGCGCGAGGCTCAGTGGACGAGGCAGAAGAGGAAGCAGGCTTCTCCGCAGCGCGGGTGGACGGCATGGGCCCGTCGTTGACTTCGACAAGAAGGTCGTGCGGCAGAAGGACGACCGCTTGGGTGCCACCTACGATGTTGGACCCGAGCCGGATGGTGATCTTGTGGCGCTTCGCGAGAAGTGCGGCCACCAGGAGGCCAAGCTGACCGGCGCGCAGGCGAGCACGCGGGTCCTCCCTTTCTGGGTTGGCCAGGAGCTGGTTCAGGGCATCGCGCTTCTGCGGGGACATGCCCGTGCCGCGGTCGAGGACCTCGATCGCGACGCCACTGTCGGTCTGGTGGGTGTGGACCTCCACCTTGTCGGTGGAGAACTTCGTGGCGTTCTCCATAAGCGCCGCCAGAAGGTGCACCAGGTTAGGGCTGACATACCCCGGGACCGCTGCTGGCACTGGAGTGAGGGTCACACGCACCCGCGCGTACTCCGGGATCTCGGCCACAGCACGGCGGATCGCGGTCGCAACGAGGATGGGTGCGCTGTTGCGGGACGGCAGGCTTCCGCCCAGGACCGCCAGGCTTTCCACGGCGCGCCGAATCTGCGTCAGCAGGTGGTCGACGCGGAACATCTCGTGCATCAGGTCCGGGTCCTCCACGCTGTTCTCCACTTCGGAGATCACATGGATGCCGCGGTTGACCAGGCTCTGAAGGCGAGGGGCGACGGACTTGAAGATCTCCGCCAGCTCTGCCTGGGTGTTCAGCATGTTGTGCGTGTGGGCGGCCGCAGTGATTACGGCCTGCCACGCTTCGGTCATGCCCTGCTCCAGAGCAGGGATGACATCGGCGCGTGCGTCCCCGGTACGGGCTGGTTCAGCCGACACGCGGAAGTCAGTTCGTACCGATCCTTGCTGGGCCTGACCGAGCGCCCAGCGCACGTGCTCTCGCCCCTTGTCGATGACGGCGATGACGCTGGTGAGGGCATCGTGGAGGTCATCGCGCTCGACGCGGAGTTGGTCGACGCGTGCAACAGTCCTGCGGGCGTTGAGGGAGCGGGTAGCGGCCCACCACAGTAGGCCTCCTGCGGCTGTGCCCGCAGTGACGACGCTGGCTTCGGTGGGTATCACGCTGAGGCGGTCGAGGAGCCAGGACCCGCCAAGCGTCACGGCCGTCAGCGCGGTGGTGGTGATTGCAGGGGGCATGCGGAGGCTGTCGTCGGCGTGAGCTCGACGGCGGCGAGCCCTCGTGACAGCGGCGGCTTGAGCCTGCGCGGTGTGTTCAGACATGGCAGACCTCGCGCCCGAGTGTTCCGAGCGGCCCGCAGTCGCGCCGGATCCGGGTGCGCATGAGGCTGAGCGAGTCGTGGAGCGCTGCCGGAGCCGTGGTCGGGGCCGCCAGCGGTTCGGGGTCGTTGATCCACAACCGGTTTCGGCAGCGCAGCTGGTACCCCTGTGCGGCGCACTGGAGAGTCGGGCCGCTGCTGGAGAAGGAATGCGGGGCTGCCCACACGTCGGCCGTGCCGGGCCTGACTGGGATGAGCAGCATGCGGTGAGTGAGGCAGCACAGCAGCGGCCCGACTTGGTATCCCGAGTCGATCATCCTGTCGAGCGCGGCCATGCCGAGCCCCATGCTGACGCGGACGACGTCGATCGTGCGCGGCAGGATGGAAGGTGGCGGGGTCTCGCCGAAGTGCAGCCGCCAGGAGTGGCGAGTGCTCAGTAGGGGAGTCATCAGCTCTCCGGTCAGGACGGTGTAGTTCCGTCGGGCTTTATGGGTGCCGTCCCGGTGCCGCACCGCAGGGGAGGCGGTGCGGCACCGGGACGGGGACGTGACGTCGCGCGGCTAGGGGAGCCCTGCCGCTGCGACGGTCGGCACGGTCTCGCGGACGGGCGAGATCGATCCCGGCGCCTGATCGGCTGCGGGAGGCCAGCCTCCCGATTCCGAGCCGTACCCCCTGTGTCCGGCAGGAGGCTGCATATCGCCAGCATGTTCCTCGGCGGGGTGGCGGAGGCCGTAGAACCGCTGGCAGGCGACTAGGTCACTCTTCGGTGGAGGCCGGTCGCCCCATTCCACGACCGCCCCCCTGATGGACAGCGGGGCGAACCCCCGCCGGCTGGCTAGAGCCCGCGCGGTGGCTGCGGCGAACTCTTCATAGAGCATGTGGAGGCGCCCACCACGACGGCCTGGACCAACTGGAACGGCAAGAAGGGGGACTCGGTAGACCACCACTGCCACCGCACCACGCAGGAGTTCGGTGCAAACGAGTCGCCTCGCCCAGTGTTCGAAGTCGTGTGCTTCCTCCGGAGGGAGAAGCCGAACTTCCAGAATCTGCGGGCCCGGGGATGGAAGTCGGACGATCTCGTCCTCATCGTCTTCGGTGGATAACGCGCCCACCAAGCAGCTGCGTGAGTCAGGGCGGCCCCGGCTGGAGTGGCTCATGACGCCTCCGCGCCCTCGGCCGGGGAACATGCCAGTTCCATCCACACGGCCTTCCCCGCGCCTCCGGTGTACGGCTTCTCAACCCCCCAGCGGTCGGCGAAGGCATCGACGAGGAGCATGCCCCGCCCGCCCTCCTCGTCGCTGGTTCCCGGCCGCACGCACGGCAGGTCGCTCGACGGATCCTCGACCTTGACCGTCACCTGCCGGCCGTCACATGTAATCGCCATGTCGACGGTGGTGTCCGGCGGGAGACCATGGCACCCGTGGGTCACAGCGTTGGCCATCAATTCCTGAGCGGCCAAGGCAACGATGTCCGCGATACCAGCCAGACCCGACTTGCACAGCAGGGTGTGCAGTTCGCGCCGTGCCGGCGGGATCGCCTCCAGCGCGGCGGGGAACCCGACTGCGGATTGGAAGCATCGAACACCTGGGCTCCGCGACGGAAGCGTCTCGACGTTCGTGAGAGCGGAGGTAGAGCTGCCCGTCTGACGAGGAGGGTTAAGTGTCATCACAGCTCCGCCGCCCCGGGGCCGGGGGCCGCCCGCATTGCCTTCCCCCGCACTGCCCGAACCGCTGCGAGGACGCTGTGGGCATCCGTGCCGCCAGAGGGACGAGTCACCCAGATCGCGCCTGGGTAGTGCCTGCCTATGGCGCCGCCTGCCCTCTGGAGCCGTCGGCTGGTGTACACCGGGTTGGGGGCCAGGGCACGCGCCGTCGCAGGCAGCAGCGAGTTTGCGGCGGCCGATGCGAGGGCGGTAGCGGAGCTCATCTGGGGGCCTCCCAGGTCGGGGGTGTGGGGGATCGTCTGGCTAGCAACGGTGTTGCTTCGGTGGACACGCCTTGCGCCGCTGGTCACCGTGCGTGTCCGCACGGTGACCAGCGAACACCTGACGGTAAGGACTTGGGAATGACTTTTAGATGACGTTGCCTCGTCAGTAACCCGGTTCGGGGTGCCGCCAATACGAAGGCTCCTGACATGCTGGACCGCATGGCAACTCTTGATGGAAAGCCCGTATCTGCAGACGACTTGCTCGTTCTGGCCCTGACGAACGTCGGTCACTTCACGTCCATGCGCGTGGAGGACGGCCGCATCCGCGGCCTGACGCTGCACATGGAACGCCTCGCGCGGGACTGCAAAATCGTCTGGAATGCGGACCTGGACACCGACCGTGTCCGCTCCTACGTCCGGCAGGCCCTGGAAGGGCAGCAGACACCCTGCGTCGTCCGTGTCACGATCTTCGACCCGAAGGTCGACATGGGGCACCCCGCGGAGGCCCACGACCCGCACATCCTCGTATCGGTACGCAAGGCCGGCGCTCTGCCCCCGCAACCCCTGCGCGCCAAGAGCACGGTGTACGAACGGGACCTGCCTGAGGTGAAGCACATCGGCCTGTTCGGTGCTCTGCATGCTCGCGGAGTGGCCCAGCGGACCGACTTCGACGACGCCCTGTTCGTCGGTCGGGATGGGCTCGTGTCCGAAGGCGGCACCTGGAACGTTGCATTCGTCGACCAGGAGGGCACGGTTGTGTGGCCGCAGGCGCCTGTACTGCCGGGCGTCACCATGGCACTGCTCCAACAGCACTCCGAACATCGAGTCGCGACCGTCACCCTGGATCAGGCCAAGGGCATGGCCGCGGCCTTCGCCACGAACACCTCGATTGGTGTTCGTCCCTTGGCTGCGATCGACGACGCCGAGTTCCCGGTGGAGCACCCTGTCCTGAGGCAGCTCCAGGAGGCATACCTGTCCATCCCCGGCGAGAGCCTGTAGGACAACACCATGGCGGGGGTAACCAAGTGGACCGGCCGTGAGGCAGAGCTGCTGCGCCAGGCCATGCGGAAGAAGCAGAAGGAGTTCGCCGAACTGGTCGGCGTGAACCCTCGCCAGATCCCACGGTGGAAGCGGCGCAGCGAGACCATCACGCTTGAACTCGAGAACCAGGCCGCCCTCGACACGCTCCTCGCCCAGGCCAAACCAGAGGTGCAGCAGCTGTTCGCCGCTCTGTTGACCGAGCGGGCCGCCGTCGAGCATGACGAGCGCGCAGAAGAGCTGCTGCGCAAGGACCCGAGCACCCGCCGGCACCCAGTCGACAGGAAGGTGATGACTCTCGTCGAAGAGGGCATCTACCTGTCCGGCCCCGACAACCGTTCTGTGTGGCTTGAGTCGTTCCTCATCGACGTCTACCCGACAACCAACGAGGACTACGAACGCTTCGTGCTGGCCACCGGCCACCGGCCACCGCAGCACTGGCCCGGAGGACATTGCCCCGTCACCCTGGCCAACCACCCCGTGGTGTGGGTGACATGGCACGAAGCGACCGCGTACGCCCGCTGGACCGGCAAGACCCTGCCCAGCACACGGCAGTGGGAGAAGGCGGCCCGCGGCCCGCGCGGGCGCATCTACCCCTGGGGTAACGAGCCCACCGCCGCGAAAGCGAACACGTCCCAAGCCGGCATCGACGCCACGACCCCCGTCTCCCGGTATCAGTCCGGCGTCAGCCCGTACGGCGTCTTCGACCTGTGCGGCAACACCTGGGAGTGGTGCTCCACTGAAGAGGAGCCCGGCCGATACCACTTGAAGGGGAGCGCGTTCACCTCCCCATTCGAACGCGCCGCACCGTCCCTGCAGAACGCGGCCAACGCGACCATGAAGGACAACGACACGGGATTCCGCTGCGTCGCTGCCTCCTAGAGCAGCACCGATGCGTCCTGGGCTGAAGATCGACGGCCTCATGTCGGTCCCGTCTGAATCTCGGGAACGACCACTGCGACGAACCCGGAGTGATGCCCGAACCAGTCGACTTCCTGCCGGTATTCGTCGATTCGGAAGCTGATGACGGAGGCGGTGACCACGACGACCCCGTCCGCGTACCCGGATCGGATCTGCTGTCGGACACGGCGCCAACCTGGGCGTGTTGGTGGGGCGGCTGCCGCCTGGTTGTCAGTGAAGGACTGACCCGCCCCCACCCGCCAGGACTCACGTGCTGCGAAGGAGGCTGCCGCCTCCAGCGAGTGACGCGGTTCCTGCCCTCCGACGGAGAGCGCGTACAGACACACCTTCGGCATCCGCCCTCTGGCGTGGATCTGGGCGACGACTCGCTCAAGGTGCCCACGCCGCTGGGCAGCGAGCGGCCCAAATGGGTCCGGCTCAACTCGTACCTGATCAGTGTGTAATCGCGCCTCGAGGGCACGCTCCCGGTCCGTCCAGGACGGGATCCTGCGGGTGGTGCTCTGGCGCATTGCTGGCCTCGGCTTCGTCGGCGGGGGCGAGGGGGGGGGGGGGAGGGGGGGGGGGGGGGGGAGGAAAAAAAGGAAGGGGGGGGGGGACCTGTTGACCAGAGGGGGCACAAGGGGGGGAAAGGAG